>NZ_CP045480.1:8711820-9032048 GCF_009429145.1 Amycolatopsis sp. YIM 10
GCACGGTCTCGTCGGCGGCCCGGCAAGCCCATACCGCGAGCACGATCGTCTGCTCGCGCTTCGCCGCGGTGGCCTCGGTGTGCACGTAACCCAGCTCGCCCGGCACCAGGAAGCGGACCGTGCAAGCGGGTAGCTCCACCTCCGCCACCGGATCGGCCGCGCTCGGACGGCGAACGCGCGCCGAGTACCCGGCGCGGTACAGGCGCCGCGCGGCGGTTATCGCCCGATTGCCGAAGGCGGCCGACAGTTCCTCGTCGGTGATCGCGCCGGGTGAGGTGACCACCAGCTCCCCCGGCGGATGGCGGCGCTGGTACGCCAGCACCAGGCCGACCCGGTGACGGCAGGCGCCGACGGCACCACAGGAACAACCAGCCCCGTCGAATCCCGCGTCGGCGGGCAACACGGTCTCCGAACCGTCGGCGAATCGGCCGTGCAGGGCGCCGTCCGCCGACAGGTCGAGTGACGGGACGGCGCCCGCGTCCAGTTCCTTGACCGCTCGCTTGACCAGACCGCGGTTCGCGAGCGCGACCAGCGCGGCCGGGGTGAGCGCGAGCAGGTCCCGGCGGGTCATCGCCCGATCCGTTCCGCGACAAAACCGGCCAGCTCGCCCGGGGTCATCGCGCCGACGAACGCGCCGGCGTTCGCCAGCCGCTGGGCGAGTTCGCGGTGGTAGACCGGGTTCGCCTCCTCGTCGAGCGCGGCCAGCCCGAGCACGCGGGTGCCCTGCCCGGTCAGCCCGGCCACCGAGCGGACCAGCTCCTGTTCGTTGCCGCCCTCGAAGAAGTCGCTGATCACCGCGACGATCGCGCGGCGCGGGTTTTCGACCAGGGTGGCGGCGTAGGCGACGGCGCGAGCGATGTCCGTGCCGCCGCCGAGTTGCACCTTCATCAGCAGTTCCACTGGATCGGTCACCTCCGAGGTGAGATCGGCGAGTTCGGTGTCGAAGGCCACGAGATGCGTGCTCAACCCGGGCACGCCCCACAGGCAGGCGGCGGTGACCGCGGCGTGGATGACCGAACCGGCCATCGAGCCGGACTGGTCCACCAGCAGCACCAGCTGCCAGCGCTCGGCGTGGCGGCGCGTGCGGGAGACGAACAGCGGGCGTTCGATCGCGATCCGCCCGGTGCCGGGCCGGTAGTGCGCGAGATTGGCGCGGATCGTGCCGTGGAAGTCGAAGTCGCGCGCCCGCCGGAACGTCGACGGCCGCCTCGTCCTGGTGCCGGACAGCGCCCGGCCGAGTTCGGTGGCCAGCTTGGTGGTCAGGTCCGCGACCACGGCCTCGACGATGCGCCGCGCCTGCGCGAGCACGCCCTCGTGCATCAGGTGCTTGGTGCGCAGGATCGCCCGCAGCAGGGTGGGATTCGGTTCGATCCTGGCCAGCACCGCCGGATCGGTGACCACCTCGTGAAGCTCGTAGCGTTCGACGGCGTCGCGCTCCAGCCGTTCGACGGTGGCGCGCGGGAACAGCCGGTGGACGCCGTCGAGCCAGTCCACTGTGGTCAGTGTGGGCGCGCCGGAACCGCCACGCCGCTCACCGCGCTCGGCCAGCGCCGGATCCCGGCCGTACAACCAGTCCAGCGCGGCGTCGCGTTCGGCGGACGCACCGGTGAGCGGACCGGTGTGCGGGGTGGCCGGTTCACCGAGGACCAGCCGCCAGCGGGACGGTTCGGTCAGCACAGCCCCTCCGCTCGCAACATCTTGTCCACTGTGGACTCGACACCCGGGTCGGCAGGCACGGGCGGCGGGGCGGGTGCCGGGCGGCGCAGTGCGGCGGCGAGCTGCCGTCGTTCGTACGGCGGGAAGTAGGCGAACGCCTGACGCAGGGCGGGCAACGCGATCAGGAAATCCTCGTCCCCCATGCCGCTGACCAGATCGTCGAGCACGTCGAGCACCTGGCTCCCGGCGAGCACCTGCGCCCTGGCCAGCGCGAACAGCCCGGCCAGCCAGTCGCCTGCGGTGCGCGGCCCGCCGGGGATCGCGAGCACCGGATCACCGGCCTCGCCCGAAGCCCAGACCAGTCCGAAGGCCGCACCGCGGAGATCCGGTGGCGCACCCGGATCAGCGGCTATCCGACGGCACGCCGCGAGCACGGCCGCCCTGTCGAGCATGGGCGTGGCGTACCGCAGGGTGTCGCGCAGGGCCACCATCGCGTCGAGCCTGTCCTGGTCGGCGGGCGCCGAAACACCGCGCACACCCTCGGCCAGCCACAGCACCCTGGGCACCGCCGCGACGAGCACCTCGGCCAGTGCCTCGCTGCCCGCTGTGTGCCAGAGATCACCGTGCCGCCACAGGCCGAGCACCACCGCCAGCACCCGGCCCAGCGCACCCAGCTCGGTGGCGGCGGCCAGCCCGGTCCGCAGCTCCGCCAGTACCTGTTCGGCGAGTTCGACCACCCCGCACAGCACCGCGTCGAACAACACGGCGGCCAGCTCGCCGACCTCCGCGCCCGCGGCTCGTTCGGCGAGCACCGCGGCGGCCGCGTCCGCCGGGGTGCCACCGTACGCGCCCGCTTCGATCAGCATGGGCAGGCGCAGTTCCGTCACGGTCAGCCGCCAGTGCTCGGTGCCCACCGGATCGGCACCCGAGCACGGGCCGCGCCGGCGTTCGAAACCCGGAACGTCCAGTACGCGCAGCCGATGCAGCACGCGGCTCCGATGCCCGTCGCGGCCGAGATCGAGGTGGACCGGACCGTCGCCGTCGAGCCCGAGTTCGGCCAGCTCGGTGGTGACCGCACGGACCAGCGGCGGGGCCGGGGTGCCGGGATGCAGGCGGCCGGTGCGTTCACCACTGAGCGCGGCGACCATCTCGACCACCGCCGGGTGCGCGCCGGCCCGCAGTGGCCCGCGGGTGCTCCACGGGAGCCGCTGTTCGAGGTCGTCCGCGATCAGCGCGCTCGCGAGCGCGTCGAGAATGTCCGCGCGGGCGGGCCGCGGGTGCCCGCGCAGGTTCGCCAGCCCGGCGGCCAGGGCGTGCGCGGTGACCAGATCGGCGGTGGACACCGGGAGACCGCGGCGGCGCAGCCTGGTCACCACCGCCTCGATCAGCCCGGCCGCCGCCGCGTCCGGACCGCTTTCCCACAGGAGCTGGTAGTACTCCGGCGACGGCATACCGGACTGGTAACCGGTGAAGGCGTCCAGCCGCTTGAACGAGTACGGCACCAGGAAGCTCTCGCCGGTGGCGCCGGGCGGCGGGGACGGCACCACCGGCCAGCCGTCGGAACCGCCCTCGGCCAGGCGTTCCAACGCGGGCCGGTGGAAACCGCCGGTGACCACGACCACCGGCGCCGAACCGGCGTCCGCGACGGCGGCCCGCACCCATGAGGCCATGTACCGCTCGCGCGCCGCGTCGTCCTCATCGGCCTCGGATCCACCGCGCAGCAGGTCGAAGTAGGCGGTCAACCGCTCGGGCAGCCCGTCCGGTGGTTCGACTTCGAAGAGCTGATCCCACAACGAATCCACGTTGTCCACGGCGAAGGCGGTGCAGAGCCGGGCCACCGCGTCGGCGTACCGGTCTTCGGCGTCGGTGTAGCGGTTGCGGCGGGTGGCCAGCGCGGGATGCCACGCGGGCAGGTCGATGAAGCGCACCTGCGCGCCCACCGCCAGCCCGGTGGTGAGCGCGATCCATTCCGGCGAGTACTCGCAGAACGGGCTCCAGGAGGCCATCGTGCGGTGGTCGTCGCGGTAGTGGCTGAAGACCGCGATCGGCAGCTCGTGCCCGAGCAGCAGTTCGCCGAGCCTGCCGTTCAGCTCGGCCGGGCCCTCGACCAGCACGTGCGCCGGTCGCAGCCGGTCGATCACGGAACCGGCCAGCCGCGCGCACGCCGGGCTGTGGTGGCGGACGCCGAGAAAGGTGGCGGCCATCAGCCGGGCAGCCGATCGCGCGCCTCGTGCAGCGCGCGCCAGTGCGCGCCCTGCTTGCGAGGGACGTGGTGATCGAGATAGCGGCGGAGCCGGGCGAGATCGGGCTCGCTGTCCTTCACCGCGGTTCCGGCGAGGCATTCGACCAGGTCCGCCGCGGTGCCCGGCTCGCCGCGCAGGTACCAGCCCCGCACACCGACCGCGTGTGCCACCGAAACCGCCTCGGCGGTGCTCAGCACGGCCGACGGACGCTCGGCGCCGGTGCCCTCGCGCAGCTCGCGGAAGGTGGTGACCAGTACGGACAGCAGGTCGCGATCCGGGGCCGCGCCGACACCGGACCGGTCGAGCAGCGCGGCGGACTCGGCTCGGACCAGTTCCAGTTCGGTGTCGTAGTCGGCGATCGGGAACACCGTCTCGAAGGTGAACCGCCGCTTGAGCGCGGTGCTCATCTCGTTGACCCCGCGATCGCCGGTGTTGGCCGTGGCGATCACGTTGAAGCCGTGCGCGGCGAACACCGCGGCGTGCTCTCCGGGCAGCTCGGGAATCGCCAGCACCCGTTCCGACAGCAGGGAAAGCAGGCAGTCCTGGACCTCCAGCGGACAGCGGGTCAGCTCCTCGAACCGCACCACGCGGCCCTCGCGCATACCGCGCAGCATCGGCGCCGGGACCAGCGAGCGAGGTGACGGGCCTTCGGCGACCAGCATCGCGTAGTTCCAGGAGTACCTGATCTGGTCCTCGGTGGTGGCCGCGCCGCCCTGCACGATGAGCGTGGAATCACCGCTGACCGCGGCCGCGATCAGTTCGGACAGCAGGGATTTCGCGGTGCCGGGCGGACCGATCAGCAGCAGGCCGCGGTTCGTCGCGAGCGCCACCAGCGCCCTGTCCACCAGGGACGGATCGCCGACGAACTTGCCGCGGATGCCCGCGCGCTCGTCACCGACGATGAACCGGCGGGCGGCACGCGGGCTCAGCGCCCAGCCCGGCGGCCGGGGATCGTGATCGGTTTCGCGCAGCCGCGCCAGTTCCTCGGCGTGACGCACTTCGGCGGGCGGGCGCTGGACCCGGCTCGGCGCGGTCATCGGACCGGCTCGATCAGCTCGGTGAGTTCGGCGAGCACCTCGGAGGCCGTCACCGGGTCGAGCGAGCCGAAGCACGGGCCCGGCACGCGCGGCAGCAGTTCGCCGTGCGGCCGGTCGTTCAGCCAGACCGCGGTGATCCGCTGCTCGGGGAACTCGTCGACCAGGCCGAACGGAATGCCGGGATCGAGGCCGATGACCACCGCGTGTGCTTCGCCGACACGGCGGAACAACCACGGCCGCATGCCGTTGTCCTGCGCGGCGGACCGCTCCCAGCCGGACCGGCCGAGGGCGAACAGCTTGCCGGCGGGCACGGTGCGGTCGGCGAACCGGTCGAGCCGGTTGTTCGCGCGTTCGTCCGCGGTCAGCTTGTGGACCTCGCGGCCGAGCTGGCGGAACGGTTGCAGGATCTCGTAGTCGGCGAACAGCTCGGCCCAGGCGGCCACGGTCTCGCCGAGGTGCACCGGGTGGGCTATCCGGACGGCGTCGCCTTCGGCCAGGTGGAGCGGATTGTCGGCGACGTCGGCGAAGGTGCGGTCCTCGGCGATGCGGAAGGCGCGCGCACCGGCACCGGACTCGGCGAGCCAGACCAGGCGGCGGGCGATGTGCCACAGCAGCGGATGCTCGACGAACAACCGCCGGAACTCGTCGACCGTCCATTCGCGACGGTGCACCATCGCGCGTTCGAGCCGGCGGACCTGGTCGGCGGCGACCGTGCGCACGTCCTTCTTCAGTGCGGCGAACCGCTTCCTGGCGGCCGGGGCCAGTTCGGCGTCGTCGCGGACGCCGGGCTTGGGCAGCTCGCGGCGGCGTTTGCCGTCGGCGTCGGTGACAAACGGCTTGAGCTGCTCGTCGAACCCGACGAAGAACTGGCGCGGCCCGTAGTCCAGCCGGAGCTTGCCGTCGGCGGACAGGCCGAAGCCGGGCACCAGCCGATCGGCCAGTTGCTCGGCGGTCAGCCCGAGCCCGGTGGCCACCTCGGTGATCTTGGCGGTGGCGCGGGCCTTGAGCGCCTTGAACTTCACCTTCTGCGCGATCGCGTGCAGCTGCATCAACGCGGTGTCGGTGCCCAGCTCGGCCAGCACGTCCAGGCCGAGCACGGCCCGGCTGTGCCCGCCCTCGCCCGGCCACGCGCGGACGACCTGCGCGAGCCGGCGCGCCACTTCGTCGTCGCCGAGCCAGGCCAGCGCGCTGAGCGGCCAGCCGTGCGAACTCGGCGAGCCGGCGTCCTGCCACGCCTCGAACAGCTCCCAGCCGAAGCGGGCCAGCGAGCCACGGTCGACCAGGCCGGTGACCACCTCGACGCCCGCGTACGGTTCACCGGGACGGGACATCGCCAGCATGGTGAGGAAGTGCCGGACCGCGGCCACGGGCAGCGCCCGTTCACCGTCGAGCAGCAGTTGCGGCAGCGCGGCCGGTTCGGCCCAGTCGGGTAGTTCGGGGAGGCGGGCGGGCAGCCGGTCGAGTGGATCGGTGGCCAGGAACCTGGCCATCGCGGTGGCCGCGGCCCGGCCGTGTGCCCGGGCCGCTCTGTCCACAATGGCCGGATCGAGGTGGTCGACGGCGGCCTCGGCGGCGGACCGCGCCCGGCCCGGCTCACCCAGTGCGGCCGGGATCAGCAGGCGGGCGGCGGCGGCAGGGTGCCGGTCGAGCCAGTTCAACGCGACCTCACGCGCGCGTCCTTTGAGCCGGGCCAGCCAGTCGGCCATCAACGCGGCTACTTCGGCGCCGGCGAAGGGAGCCAGGAATTCGCCCGCGGCCTGCGGAATCGCCCTGGCCACGTGCAGCGCGAGCGGCAGGGCCGCCAGTTCGTGGCGGGCCAGCGCGGGTGGCAGCCAGGATTCGGCGAACCAGAGATCGGACGGCCGCCATCGGTCCAGCAACGGCCCGCACACTTCATCCGGGCCGTGCGCGAGGAGCTGGCCGGTCAGATGGGCGTCCAGCACGCCGGTGCGCAGCTGCTCGACGGCCTTCTCCAGGGCCCCGGGCTGCTGGAAGGCCCAGGTCTGCGCGGTGCGCCAGGCCTCGCGCTCGCCGGATGCCCACGCTACCGACGGTTCACCGGGATCGAGGTCGAGCACGACCTGTTCGGTGACCGCACGGGGTTTCGCCCACGGCGGCACAACGAGCAGGCGGGGCAAGTCCGCCTCGGGTGCCTCGGGGTACGGGCGGCGTTCCGCGCGCACCCGGTCGATCATCGCCCTGGCCTGCGCGTCGAGCGCGGGCAGAGCTTCGTCGACCACCTCGGGATCGGCCAGCACCCGCGCGGTCAGCAGGCGCGCGGCGAACCTCGCCGGTTTCGACCGCCCGGCGCAGCGCCGGGTGAGCACACGCAGCGAACGCACCGGAAACCGTTTCATGGCAACGGGTATCGCCTCCCTGGCCGGGCGCAGGTCGGCGAGGTCGAGCAGGCGCTCGAAGGCTTCGTCGGCCGGGAGCACGGCCAGCGCCTCGGCGACCCGCTTGGTGGTCTCGGCGCCGTAGTAGGTGGCCCATTCGGCCAGCACGGGCACCGACACCACGCCGACCCCGTCCACCAGGGTGGGGATCACTCGCGGATTCCGCAGCGCCCAGGCCATGGTGTCGGCCGCGCACACCGCGGCCAGCTGGGCGCCGGTGCCCAGCGTGCACAACACCGACTCGGCCGGGGCCCGGTGGCCGAGCGCGAGCGCTTCGGACACGAACTCCGCCACCCATTCCGCTTGGCCGGGCGCGAGAAACGCGGCGACACCACGTTGACCGGGAGTGTGCCGACGCCCGGCCAGCACGCCGACGGCGGTTTGATAGTCCACTTCGGACGCCGCTGCCAGGTGCGCGCGCAGCCGGTGCAGCACCGGATCCGACGGCAGGCCGCAGTTCCGCGACGGCGGGATCTCCTCGCGCACGTGCAGACCGGCGGCGTCGAAACCGGCGGTGAGCAGCGGGAGGCAGGCGGCGGCTTCGGCGGCGAAGGCGTACCCGTGATCGAGCAGCCAGAGGTCGGCGATCCGCTCGATCCGGCTCTTTTTCGGGGCTGTGATCGGCTTCGCGGCGACGAGCGCGGCCAGCGCGGCGGCCCCGAGCGGAGTGGGCTCACCGTCCATGACGGCCAGCGCCGCCTTCGCCGGGGCGGGCTCGCCGAGCGGGTTGTCCACTGCGTCACGCAGGGCGGGCAGGAGTGGTTCCAGTTGGGTCAGCACCTGTCTACCTGGTTGCGGGGGCGGGACGGGCAGGCCGCCGCGGCGGGGGTGGATCAGGCGGCGCCAGTGCTCGGGGTGGACGAAGGTGTGCTCGGCGTCGTGTTTGGCGGGTTGGCTGGCGGGTTGGTGGGTGGTGTGGTGCATGGTTTCCCCCTTGGTTGTTGGTGGGGGGAGACTAGGGTGGGGGTCTGACAGAACTGGGGGGTTGACGGGATTCGGGTTTTTTCGCTGGTTCACACTGGGGGGATGGACGGCGGGAACTTGTTCGGCGAACTGGCCGGACTGGCCGCGGCGCTGGTGCCGGGAACGGCGCTCAGCCCGGCGGCGATCCTGCGCACGGCCGCGGAACGGGTGACCGGGCGTCGGCTCGCCGTGCGGGTCGACGGCCGGGACGTCGAATTCACCGTGACCGAACTGGACTACGAAGCGGACACGCTGCGGCTGGCCGCCGGCAAGCTCGGGGACGTCCGGCTGGTGGCCGAGGAAGTGAGCTGGCCGGAGGTGCCGTTGCGGCGGGTCACCGTGCTCGGCCGGGACGTCCGCATCCGGTCGCTGCCCTCGATCACCGCGACCCCGGCCTCGGTGGAGCTGGAGGTCAGGGTCGCGGCGGAGGTGGTCACCGGGCGGGTCGCGGAACTGCGCCCGGACCTGGTCGCCGAACTGGCCGGCGGGTTCGCCCGCATCCGCTGGGCGAAGGCACCGCGGCTCGGTCATCTCGACCTGGAGCCAACGCTGACCGGCGACGCGGTGGTCCTCGTCCCCCGTGGACTCCGCGTCGCCGGTCTGCGCCTGCCGCCCCGCGTCGACCCGATTTCGCTTGAGCTGCCGGAGTTTCCGGAAGGACTGCGGCTGACCGGGATCGAGGTGCGGCCGGAGGAACTCGTGCTCCGGCTCGCCGCCGCCCAGTGGCCGGAGCGGCTGGCGCGGGTGCCGCTGCTCGATCTGCTGGGCTGGGTGCTGCGGCCTACCGGCTGAGCCGCCGGTACGCGCGGACCGACAGCGGCAGGAACACCGCGAGCAGGATCAGCGGCCAGGCCAGCGCCATTTCCGCGGCGTGCCGGACCACCCACGAATCCCCGGTCACGCCGGGATTCCCGAACAGTTCGCGGATCGCGGTCGAGGTGGCCGACAGCGGGTTCCACTCGGCGATCGCACCGAGCCAGCCCGGCATGGTGCCCGGCGAGACGAAGGCGCTGGACAGGAAACCCACCGGGAATTCCAGCGTCTGCACGCCGGTCATCGCCTCCGGCCCGCGCAACGACAGTCCGATGTAGACACCGACCCAGATCAACGCGAAGCGCAGCAACAGGATCAGCGCGAAGGCGGTCGCCGTGTCACCCGGTGAGCCGTGCGCGGACCAGCCGATGGCCAGCCCCGCCAGCACCATCACCACCAGGGTGACCGCCGCCAGCACCAGATCCGCGACGGCCCGCCCGACCAGCACCGAGGCCGAGGCCATAGGCATCGCGCGGAACCGGTCGGTGACCCCCCGCTCGACGTCGGCGAGCACCGCGGCGGCGGTCATGCCGACCCCGAACAGCATGGTCATCACGAACATGCCGGGCAGCAGGAACTCGCGGTAGTCCCCGCCACCGGGGACCTGCATCGCGCCGCCGAACAGGAAGGCGAACATCAGCACGATCAGCACGTTGAACAGCAGGCCGAAGATGATCGGCCCCGGATTGCGCGCCCAGTGCGCGAAACCGCGCTGGGTCAGGGTCCAGCTGTCGGCGAGCAGCCAGCGGACACCGTGGTCCGTGGTGGTCATACCGGTCATACCAGTCATACAGTTGCCTCCGTCCGGCCGGTGAGCTGAAGGAAGACCTCGTCGAGCGTGGGCAGGCGCAGGGCGAGATCGTCGAGGCGGACTCCGGCGTCGTCCAGCGCGCGCACCACGGCGGGCAGCGTCGCGGCGTGCCCGGTGACGCGGACGCTGATCCGCCGCGTGTCGGCGTCGACGTCCGGTTCGCCGCCGAGCACGGACTTCAGCGCCTGGGCGGCCTTGGTGAGGTCGGCCGCGTGGTGCGGGATGACGTCGATCCGGTCACCGCCGATCCGCGACTTCAGTTCGGCCGGACTGCCCTCGGCGATGACCCGGCCGTGATCGATCACCGCGATGCGATCGGCGAGCTGGTCGGCTTCGTCGAGGTACTGCGTGGTGAGCAGGACCGTTGTGCCGTCGGCGACCAGCTCGCGCACGGCCTCCCAGACCTCGTTGCGCCCACGCGGATCCAGCCCGACGGTGGGTTCGTCGAGGAACAGCACGGCCGGCGCGAGGATCATGCTCGCGGCGAGGTCCAGCCGTCGGCGCATGCCGCCGGAGTAGGACTTGACCGGCTTGTTCCCGGTATCGGCGAGGCCGAACCTGGTGAGCAGTTCGACCGCTCGTCGTTGCGCGGCGCGCCGGTCGAGGTGGTGCAGGCGCGCGAACATGACCAGGTTCTGGTGGCCGCTGAGCACCTCGTCGACCGCCGCGTGCTGGCCGACCAGCCCGATGGTGCGGCGCACCCGGTGCGCCTCGGTCGCCACGTCGAACCCGCCGACGCGCGCCTGACCCCCGTCGAGGCGGACGAGGGTGGCGAGGATGCGCACCGAGGTGGTCTTCCCAGCCCCGTTCGGGCCGAGCAGACCGCACACGGATCCGCGGGGTACGCGCAGGTCGAAGCCGTCAAGGGCGAGCTTGTCCCCATACCGCTTTCGCAGGCCGTCGGCTTGGACGGCGAACTCGTCAGAACTCATCGGACTCCCTTCCGTGCGCTGTACCGTACAGCATACGGTTCAGTGGGCAAAAGGGCACCCGAGGAAGATCGGGAACCGGCGCACTGGCCTGACCACTTCAGGCGTAGTAGTCTGCGGCCATGCGGCGCAACCAGGCCAGGCGAGCGGCGCTCGTCGACGCGACCATCGAAGTACTGGCGCGGGAAGGCGCGCGCGGACTGACCTTCCGCGCGGTCGACGCGGAGGCCGGGGTCCCGGTCGGTACCGCGTCCAACTACTTCGCCAACCGCGACGACCTGCTCACCCAGGCCGGCCAGCGCATTCATCTTCGACTGGGGCCCGGAGCCGACGAAATCGACGAGATCATGCGAGCCCCGCGCGACCGCGAACTGGTCAACCGCCTGATGCGCGACATCGTGCGGCGCCTCTCCGACGGCCGCGAGAACTACCTCGCGCTGCTCGAACTCCGACTCGAAGCGACGCGCCGCCCCGAACTGCAGGCCACGCTGACCGAGACGCTCAAGGCGAACCTGGCCGAGAACATCAACTTCCACCTCGAAGCCGGACTGCCCGGCGACCGCGACACCGTGCTGCTGCTCTACCTGGCGATGACCGGCCTGGTGGTGGAACACCTGACGCTGCCGGAGGTGCTCGCCCCCTTTCCACTGGACGACCTCATCGAAACGCTGGTAGACCGCGTCACCCCGGCAACAACCGGACGCGCGGTGGCCAATGCCGCCGCCGACACGGAATAGTGTGACCATGGAAACGATCGGCGAGGGCCCGGTCGCGGTGGTGTACGCCGACGGCGGCAGCGCGCTGAAGACCTTCCCGGCACCGCTGGACCGGCAGACCCGCGCGGACCTGGACGGCGAACTGGCCGCCCTCCGCACCCTCGGCGACGCCAGGCCGATCCTGGTGCCCGACGGTGTCGAGGTGCTGCCGGACGGCAAGCCCGCGCTGCGGATGGAGCGCTGCGTGCAGTCGCTGGCCCAGCTCGTCGCACGCAACGGCCCGCTGTCGGCCGAGGACACCGTCACCATCGGGCTGACCCTCTCGGCCGCGCTGGCCACCGCGCACCAGGCCGGGATCGTGCACGGCGGGGTGCACCCCGGCAACCTGCTCTTCCGCGACACGGGCGAGCCGCTGGTCGCCGACTTCGGTGTGGTGCTGCGGGCCGCCTTCCCTCGCGACGTGCTGCCCTGGCTGGAGTTCACCGCACCGGAGACCGTGCGCGACGGCACCGCCGACGAAGCCACCGACCTGTACGGCCTCGGCGCGGTGCTGCGGTTCGCGCTGACCGGCGAGCCGCCGTTCCGCTTCCAGCCCGGTGAGCAGGACGGCGAGCGCGTGCTCAAGGTGCTGCACGTGGACCCGGAACCGGTTCAGGACGAGCAGCTCGGCGCGTTGCTCGGCCGCCTGCTGGCGAAGGATCCCGATGACCGGCCGGACAGCGCGGCCGCGGTCACCGAGGAGCTGTCGTGGCTGCGTGAACCGGAACTGCCGCGGACGCCGATCAAGGTGATCGGGCCGCCCCCGGCGAAACGCCAGGCACCGGCGGACCGCCACGGCAAGCTCGGCCTGATCCTCGGCATCGCCGCGGCGCTCGCCCTGCTCGCCGCGGCGCCGATCCTGTTGCTGTCCCAGCGTGCGAGCACCCCACCGCAGGCGGAGATGGGTGCGGCGCAACTGCCGCCGCTGGTGCCCACGCCGTCCAAGGAGCCGCAGCTCACCCTCGACGAGCCGGTCGACCTCGGGGACACCGTGAAGCTGACCTGGTCGAGCCCGGAGGTGCTGGACTTCGCCGTGGTGATCGCGCCGGCCGACCAGCCCAACCGCACGGTCTACGCCGAGCGCAAGCACACGCTCGAAGTGCCGGTGTCGCGCGATCTCCCCTACTGCTTCGCCATCCAGGGCACAAACGGCGCGCAAACGGTGGAAACCCCGCCAAGGCCGATCCGCGGGGCCACCTGCAAAACCTAGGAACGCAGGCCGCGCGGGTCGAGCGCGGCACGCACCCGGTCCCGCCACGGGCGCCGCGACAGTCCTTTTCGGACTTCCGCTTCCGCCCGCCACGCCCACTCGGCCAGCTCCGGGCCGGTCATCGCACCGGACCACAGCGCGGCGTCCACCGCACCGGCCAGCACCCGCACTCCCTCCACAGTGGACGGATCGGCCACCTTCGCGGTGGCGTCGGCGAGTTCGCGCACGGTCATCCCGCTGGTCACCGGGACCCGGTGCGCGCGGAGCCGGTCCCGCACCTCGGCCCAGGCACCGGCGACCGCGCCGTTCCCGGCCGCGCGACGACGGCGGCGTCGCCGGATCCGTTTGAGCAGCGGCACTCCCCCGAGCCAGCCGAGCGGCACCACCAGCACCGGCGCCAGCAGCAGGGTGAGCGGCAGGCCACCGTCTTCGGCCGCCTCCGGCTCGGTCGGCGCGGACGTGCCGTCGTCGGTCTCCGGCCCGTCGAGCGCTTCGGGATCGGGCAGTCGATCGCGGGCCTGCGCGGTGACCTCGGCCAGTCCGCCACCGGCCCGGCTCTTCGCCGCGGTGCCGGTCGGGTCGAGCGCCACCCAGCCGACCCCGGCGACCGCGACCTCCGGCCACGCCAGCACGTCGACGTTGCGCACCTGGAACGCGCCGTCCGGACCGGGCAGCGCGGGCGCCTGGAAGCCGACCACCAGCCGCGCCGGAATGCCCTCGATCCGCGCGAGCGCGACGTAAGCGGCGGCGAACTGCTCACTGGTGCCCTGCTTGCCGTCCAGCAGGAAGTGCCGCAGTTGCGGCCAGGAATGCCCGGTTGGCCGGTCCGCGCCGGTGACCACGCGGTAGTTGTCACTGAGGAAGCGCTCCAGCAGCAACGCCGACCGGAACGACGGGCGCTGCCCGCCGGTGGCCTGGTCGGCCAGTTCGCTGATACCGGGCGGAATGGCACCGACCCCGCCGAGACCGCCCGGCGCGCCGGGATCGATCGGCGCGTCGTCCGGCAGCTTGCCGCTGACCTGCGCCTCCCACCAGCTCAGCTGGTAGCTGGCCGGTGCGCCCGTGCCGAGCAGCGTGCCGCGCCCTTCCTCGACGAACGGCTCCGCGCCGGTCACCGAAGCGGGCCACGCCTGGCTGGGCAGCCACGGCCCGCCCAGCCCGCCGGTGCTGATCGTCGCTTCGCGCTTGATCACCGGCGCGGTCAGCCCCGGTCCCGGCGGGATCTCCGCGCCGAGCCGCCGGAACTCCCCGCCGGGCTTCCAGTTCACCCCGTCGAAGGTGTCCAGCACCACCAGCGACCACCGGTCGACCGGCGCGTTCGCGGTGTACCGGAACAGCGGCACCTCCGGCGCGCCGAGCCGGGCGCCGATCTCGGCCAGCGGGCTGGCCACCCTGGCCGGTGGGATCGGCGCGGATTCGTTCTCCTTCAACGAATACGCGGGCTTGTCCAGCGGATCGAACACCGCCGCCGCGGCCGCGCCGCCGACCGCGACCACCACCAGCGCGGCGATGGCCGCGACCGCCGTCTTCGACCAGCGCGCGCCCGCCGCCAGCGCGATGGCCGCCGCCGCGGCGTACCCGATCGCGCCCGGTACGGCCGAAGTACCCGGCATCGCGGAATACAGCTGGCTCAAGCACAACACCGCCAGGCTCGGCAGCAGCGCCGGCAACGGTTTGCTGGTCCGGTGCAGGAGTTCGATCCCGAGCACCGCGGCCGCCAGCACGGCCAGCGGCACGAACAGGAACAGCTGCGCGTCCGGCCGCGTGGGCCAGGTGGACTGCAGCGCGAGCCGCCACGATTCGGTGAGCCCGGCGGACAACGCGCCGAAGGTTTCCCCGGTGGGCACGCCGCCCGCGGTGGTCGGGAACAGCGCCGACTCGATCAGCCCGAGCAGCCCGGCCAAGGCGACCAGCAGCGGCCGCCACGACACCAGCGACGGCTTCCGGGTGGCCAGTTCGGCGACGCCGAAGGTCACCAGCGTGATCACCAGGATCGGCAGCAGCAACACCGCGAACCCGAAAACCGGGGCGAAGAGCAGTCCGGCGACCGCACCGGCGAGCAGCACGCCCGCGGTTTCGACCCTCGACTTCACTTGACCACCGCGTTCCACCGCTGGAGCAGGCCCGTCGCGGACGGCCCTTCGAGCAGGCGCGCACCGGGCACGCTGTCCATCCTGCCGCCCAAGGAGAACACGGTGAACACCGGGTAGAACGGGCGCAGCCGGGCCAGTGCCGCCACGTCGGACTCGCCGGTGGCGACCACCACGAGCGCGCCACCGCGCGACCGCGACAACGACAACGCGGGCGGTACCAGCGAGATCTGCGCCGGTTCGGCCTCGGCCACGCACAGCTCGTCCAGCAGCCGCCGCGCCCCCTGTGGTCCGTCCGAAGCGGACACGTCGAGCCCGGCGGGGGTGACCAGGCGGCAGCGGTGTCCGGCCAACGCGGCGGCGTTCAGCATCGACGCGGCCACCTCGACGGCGTCCTCGAACCCGCGCTCGGCCCGCGTGTCCAGCAACAGGGTCAGCCGCGGCTGGTCCGGGTCGGCGAATTCGCGCACCATCAGGCTCCCGGTGCGCGCGGTGGCCTTCCAGTGGAGGTGGCGAATCTCGTCACCGGGCACGTACTCACGCACCTCGCGGAGGTCGAGCGAGCCGTGCAGCGCGTCGTCGGCGGCGCGGCCTTCGTGGTGGTGACGCGGCTGCCCGCCGGAGATCGCGCGCACCGGGTGGCGGCGCGGGTGCACCCACAGCGTCACCGGATCCCCGCTGGCGAGCCGGTTCCTGGCCAGGCCGAGCGGATCGGACCGCTCCAGCACCAGCGGCCCCACCTCGAACTTGCCGCGTTGCTCGGTGGGCAGTTCGTAGTGGTACACGGCTTCCGCGCCGGGAGCCAGCGCGCGCACACCGACCGCGCGCACGCCCGAGCCGACGCGGTCGCCCGCGGTGAACCCGGCCTGCCGCCGGGTGCCTTCGTTGCGCACCAGCAATCGCGCGAGCGCCGGGCGGCCGCGTTCGACGCGGTCCGGGTAGACCGCGCGCGACACCGCCACCTTGGGGCTGCGGCCGACCAGCGACACGGCCACCAGCACCGCGCCGGCGCAGATGCCGCCGAGCGCGCGCAGCATCGGGTGCCCGGCCCAGATCCCGGCGCCGAGCAGCACCACGGCGAGCACCAGCACGGCCACCCCGCGCCGGGTCAGGCGCACCGGGTCACCGTCCCGATGCGTTGACCGACGGAACCGGGACGGCCGCCAGGATCTCGTCGAGGACCTCCTCGGCGCCGCGCTGGTTCAACTCGGCGTCGGCGGTCAGCACGAGGCGGTGCGCGAGTACCGGCTTCGCCACGTCCTTGATGTCGTCCGGGGTGACAAAGAGGCGGCCGGCGGTGGCGGCGTAGGCCTGCGCCGCGCGGACGAGCGAGATGCTGCCGCGCGGGCTGGCCCCGTAACGGATCGCGGCGTGCGTCCTCGTCGCCGCCGCGAGCCGGGCCGCGTACGCGCACACCTCGCGGTCGATGTGCGACGCGCGCACCTCCGCGATCGCCTCCTTCAGGCGCCCGAGATCCACCACGGCGGGCAGGTCCTCGGGGCTGATTCCCGCGCAGTCGCTCATGATCACCAGGATCTCGGCGTCGAGATCCGGGTACCCGACCGACAACCGCATCAGGAACCGGTCGAGCTGGGCCTCGGGCAGCCGGTAGGTGCCCTCCATCTCGATCGGGTTCTGCGTGGCCACCACGATGAAGGGGTGGGGCACCTCGTGCCGCACCGAATCCACCGTCGCGGTGCGCTCTGCCATCACCTCGAGCAGCGCGGACTGGGTTTTAGGGGTACCGCGGTTGATCTCGTCGGCGAGCACCACGTTGGCGAAGATGCCGCCGCCGTGGAATTCGAACCGCTCCTCCTTCTGGTGGTACACCATCACGCCGGTGATGTCGCCCGGCAGCAGGTCCGGCGTGAACTGGATCCGGCTGAACGAACCGCCCACGCTGCGCGCGAGGCAACGGGCGAGCGTGGTCTTGCCAAGGCCGGGCACGTCCTCGACGAGCAGGTGGCCTTCGGCGAGCAGCGCGGTGATGGCCAGCCGCACCACCTCCGGCTTGCCCCTGATCACCTGCTGCACGTTGCGGGCGAGCAGTTCGTAGACCTCGGCCGACTTCGGCTGGGTCACCCTTCCTCCCAGATGATGCGATTCGATTCGATGCCGTCCGCGGTGACCCACACCGTTCGGCCCACCTGTCCGAAGTGGAACGCCTCGAAGGTCTCCGTTCCGTCCGGATCGATTTCCATGGTCTTGCCCTCGTTGGTGTACGAGGAGTTGGCGTGCGGCGTGAACCGGACGCGGCTGCCGGGGTCGAAACCCTTGGCCACCACCCGGATCAGCGCGCAATCGGGTAGCGAGCACTCGTCCTTGTACGCCTCCGGCGTGCCCCGCGAGATCGTGATCGACTTCGGCGCGGACGGGGTCACGCCCGCGGACTTGGCACCGGCGCCGCGGCCCGCCGAGTTCTGCGCGGTCACCGTGATCACGTAGGTGGTGCCGTTGTCCAGTCCGCTGAGCGTGGTCGACCGGACACCACCGCCGACGGTCTTCTCGCCGCTGCCCGCGCTGGAGGTCCAGGCGATGTGGTAGTTCGACACGGCACCGCCGTTCGGGGACGCGGCACCCCAGTTGACCGTGATCGCGGCGTTCCCGGCTGTCGCCTTCACCCCGGGCGGTGCACCCGGCGGGCTGGCCGGTTTTGCCGGTGGTGTGACCGGCTTTTCCGGCTGCTGCGGCTGGGGTTTCGGCTTCGCCGGGGGCGGCGTGCGCTGCTGAACCGGCGGCTGCGGCTGGGTTTCCGGCTGTGGCTGGGTTTCCGGTGGCGGCTGCACGGGCGGCGCGGGTTGCTTCTCGCGCGTCACCTCGACCGGATTGACCGCGCCGTCGTTGTCCACCACCAGCACGTGGCCGCCGTCGTCGCTGTCGACGTACACGCGCGAGTCCTCGCCTTTCGACAGCCGCGGTTTGCTCGGCGGGACCGGCGTGCTCTTGCGCGGCTTGCCGTCGCGGTCGTAGGTGTGCACGTGGTTCTTGGCGCGATCCAGCAGCACCACGGACTGACCGGAGGACGCGACATCGGCGTAGTCCCCGTCGGGCAGGTTGACGGTGACCGGCGAAGCCTTCGCGGGTGTGGCGTCGACCAGGTGCATGCGTTTGCCCGCCCCGTCGAGCACGGCGATCCGGCCGCCGACGTCGGTCGAGGCGAAGCGTGCGGTCGGCGGTGCGTCGACGCCGAGCGCGGTGCCTTCCCCGAGTCCGTCTTCTTCGATCGGGTGCACGGTGTCGGTGGAGGTGTCGATGAAAACCGGGTGGTCGGCGACGGTGGTCAGGCCGCCGGTGTGCCCGCTGGGCGCGTTCGCCGGGCAGTCGAGCCGGTCGGCGTCACGCGCCAGCTCGCAGATCGCGTTGCTTTCGGTGTGGTGCAACCAGAGATCACCACCGGTGGTGGCCACCGGTTCGCCCAGCTTGCCACCGGCGGGCACGGTCAGCATGGCGTCACCGAGCCGGACGATCTGCCCGGCCTGGCGGTACACCAGGTACGGCCCGCCCGCGACCTCCAGTGCCACCGGCCGTTCGTCGGCGGGCGGGGTGATCGTTTTCTCCACGGCCAGATCGGACTTGCCGAACTCGATGATCCGGTTGCCGCCGACCACGTAACCGCCGGTCTCGCCCTGTACCACCTGGCTGCCCGGATCGGCGCCGGGCAGGCCGAGCTGCGCGTCGACGTTGCGGCTGGCGCCGTCGATGTGGAACACGGTGCCGAGCAGGTTGCTGAACACCCAGTGGCCCGACTGGAAGAAGTCGATCCCGCCGTCCGGCTTGGCCGCGCCGGACACGGCGAGGCCGACCGCGGTCGTGACCGCCACCGCGGTGATCACCAGCGGCGAACGACCACGCCACCGGCCCCGGCCCCGTCCCCTCGCCATCACACAGCGAGAATAGGCCAACCGGTCCAGTAACGGTCCATTACCGGTACATTCAGTCGCGGATGACCGGCAGGGCCAGCTCGAAGATCGCCCCGCCCTCCTCCGCGTTGTAGACGGTGAGCGTGCCGCCGTGCGACTGCGCCACCCAGCTCACGATCGCCAGGCCGAGCCCGGACGAACCGCCCCCGCTGCTGAACCGGTCGAAGGCGTCGTCGGTCAGCGAGGCGTCGATCCCCGGCCCGTGGTCGGCCACGGTGACCCGGCCGCCGGCCACCGTGATGTGCACGATCGCCGGCTGGTCGGGCTGCTTCCCGTACCGCAGCGCGTTGTCCAGCAGGTTGCCGATGGCCCGTTGCAGCAGCGCTGGATCGGCGGAGACCTTGGTCGCCGCCGCGGTCACGGTGACGCGCGCGCCCTCGTGCGGGGTCTCCTCGACCAGTGCGGTGACCAGCTGGTCCAGCCAGACCGGCTGGATCGCCAGCTGCTCCACCCCGGCCGCCAGCCGCGCGCGGACCAGCAGCCCGTCGATGATGCCGCCCATCCGGCCGGCCAGCCGGACCGTGCGCGGCAGCAGTTCGGCGCGCTGGTCGGGATGCCGCAGCGCGGTCTCGGCCAGTGCGCGCAGCGCGGCGACCGGGGTCCGCAGGTCGTGCGCGGTCTCGGCGAGCAGCAGCTCCTGCTGTTCGAGCGCCGCCGCGGCGGGTCGCAGCGCCCGGCCGGCCAGTGCGTGCCCGGCGAGCGCGACCGCGGCGATCAGCACGAGGCACCCACCCGCGACGCTCAGCACCAGCCGCTGGTGGTCGGCGGCGACCCCACGCGCGTCGCTCCAGGCGACCACGGCCCCGATGTTCTGACCGGACTCGTTGCGCAACGCCTCGGTGCGCACGCGTACGTCCCCGTCGTTCTCGTAGGTGTGCAGCACGCGGTTCGCCGTGACGGTCTGCGTCGCGAGCTGGTCCAGTCGGGCGCGGTCCACTTCGATGCAGTTGCGCGCGCTGTAGTACGGCGCGAACGGCTTCGCGCCACCGGGGAGCACGGCGAACTGCGGGCACTGGTCGCTCAGCACGTCCTTGCCGATGTAGTCGGTGACGATGCCGTCGCCGTACTGGACCAGCCGGGCGGAGGTGGAGGTGACGCGGTTCAGTTCGCCGTCCAGCAGTTGTTCGCCGTACGCGCTGTCGGACTGCACGACCAGCCACGCGAGCAAGATCAGCCCGGCCGCGTTCAGCGTGGTGAACAGCAGGGTCAGCAGTACGCGCAGGCGGCGGAGTCGTTCCGCGGAAACGCTCTTCACGAGGCCGCCAGCCGGTAGCCGCGGCCGCGCACGGTGTGGATCAGCTCGGGTTCACGCAGTTTGCGCCGCAACCGCCGGACCACCACGTCGACCACATTGGACATCGGATCGGCTTCGGCGTCCCAGCAGTGCTCCAGCAGTTCGGCGCGCGGCACCGCCTGCTCCGGACGGGCGGCCAGGTATTCGAGCACGGCGAACTCCTTGCCGCTGAGCGTGAGCAGCACCCCGCCCCGGCGGACTTCGCGGCGCGCGCAGTCCACTTCGAGGTCGGCGTGCCGGAGGACCGATGGCCGCCCGGCACCCGCGCGGCGGCACAGCGCCAGCACCCGCGCGGTCAGCTCCCCCGGCGCGAACGGCTTGACCAGGTAGTCGTCCCCGCCGTGGGAGAAGCCGTCGACGCGGTCGGCGAGCGTGTCGCGCGCGGTCAGGAACAGCACCGGCACCGCCCAGCCCGACTGCCGCCGCTGGTGCACGTGGGTGATCGCGTCGCCGTCGGGCAGCATCCGGTCGTACACCGCGCAGGCCAGCGGCGGCGGCACCCGCCCGGCACCGGCCAGGTCATCCGCCACGACCACGTCGAGCCCGGCCGCGCGCAGCTCGGCCGCGACCGCAACCCGGAGATCCTCGTCGTCCTCGACGACCATCACCCGCGCCTGGCCTGTTGCTGTCATCGAATCCTCATGTGTGCTGTTGGAAGGTGGGCCGCAGATCATCGAACGAGGAGGTGCGGCGTGCTGTTCCGGGTGCTGGGGCCGCTCGAGGCACAAACGCCGGACGGGGCTGTGCTCGAGCTGGGGGCCAGGAAACCGACCACGGTGCTGGCCACCCTGCTGCTGAACCCTAACGGCTGGACCAGTGTGGCTCAGCTGATCGGCGCGACCTGGCATGAACAGGCCGTGCCCGCTTCGGCCGAGGCCAACCTCAAGACCTACATCTGGCAGCTGCGGCGGGCACTGCCCGGCGACCGGATCGAGAGCAGGCCGGGCGCGTACCGGCTGCGGGTCGACCGCGGGGAACTCGACACCGACCTGGCGGCCGAGGCGGTCCGGGCGGCCAAGCAGGCGCTGGCCGACGGCAACGCCGACGAAGCCGCCCGCCGCTACACCGAGGCGCTGGCCCGCTGGCGCGGCCGCCCGTTCGACGGGCTCGACCCGGAGTTCGCCGAGCCGGTGCTCACCCGGCTGGCGGAACTCCGCCACGAACTCCGGATCGGCCTGGCCGACGCGTGGCTCGCCGGGAACCGTTTCTCCGACGCCATCGCGCTGCTGCACGAACTCGTCGACGAGGACCCGCTGCGCGAAGGCGCGTGGGCCAGGCTGGTGCGCGCGCTGCTCCGGGCGGGCAGGCGGGACGAGGCCGTGTCCGCCTTCGGCCGGGCGCGGACCCTGCTGTCCGCGGAACTGGGGATCGAACCCGGTCCCGAGCTGAACGCCGCGTTCGCCGAAGCACTGGAGCCCGCCGGCCGCCGCCGGTGCGACGACCTGCCCCGCGACCTGCCGACGCTGACCGGGCGCGAGTCCGAACTGGACGCCCTGCGGTCGCGGCGGCGGCACGGCGGCCCGGTGCCGGTGCTGGTGGTCGACGGCATGCCCGGCGTCGGCAAGACCGCGCTGGCCGTGCGGTTCGCGCACGAGGTCGCCGCGGACTACCCCGACGCGCGGCTGTTCGTCGACCTGCGTGCGCACGCCCCGCTCTCCGCCGAAGACGCGCTGGCCAGACTGCTGCGCGCGGCCGGGGTGCCGGATTCGGCCATCCCGGCCGAGCTGGACGAACGTGCCGCGCTGTGGCGCGGTGAACTGGCCGGGCGCCGGGTGCTGCTGGTGCTCGACGACGCGACGGACGCGGCACAGGTCACCCCGCTGCTGCCGGGCACGGAGGGCTGCCTGGTGCTGGTGACCACGCGGAACCGGGCGCTGGCGGTCGAGGGCACGCGGGGGCTGACCCTCGCGCCGCTGGACGCCTGGTCCGCGGCGGAGATGTTCCGCACCGAGGTCGGTGACTGGCGGACCGACGCGGAACCCGCGGCGGTGGCGGAACTCGTCGGGTTGTGCGGTGGCCTGCCCGCCGTGCTCCGCACCGCCGCCGCCCGGCTGCGGTCACGTCCACAATGGACAGTGGGACGGCTGGTCGCCCGACTCGCCGCCGACGGCCTGCCCGGCATGACCGAACTGCTCGAACCGAGCTGCCGCCGGCTCACCGAACCCGAACGGCGGCTGTTCACCGGGCTCGGCCGGTACGCCGAAGTGGACGTGCGACTGGCCGCGAAGCTGGCGGGGCTGAGCCGCGCGGAGGCGGGGCGGGCGCTGGAGGCACTGGCCGACCGGCACCTGCTCGATCCGCGCGCGGGCGAGGTCTACGCCTGTCATCCGGCGGTCCGGTCGGTGGCCGCCACGGGTCTCCCGGCCAGGGTGGCGTGAGATGGGGGTCGCCATCCTGACCCGGGGGAACCGGGAACTGGCCGGGCTGCTGGCCACCGCCACCACCGAGGTGCTGGTGCTGAGCACCGGTTCGCTGGCGCTGGCCAGGCCGCGCGAAGTCGACCGGTACAACCTGCGGCGCGGAGTCGCCTACCGCGTGCTGTGCCCCGGTGAGTTCGCGCTGCCGCCCGGCGCGGAGATCCGCACCGCGCCGGAGGTGCCGACGGACGCGCTGGTGGTGGACCGCCACTTCGCCGTGCTGCCCGCCGAGCGCAACGGGTTCGCCGTGTTCGAACTGCCCGGCGTGGTCAGCACGACGGTCGAGCTGTTCGAGCGGATCTGGGCGGTTTCCCCGCCACGCGGTGAAGAACAGCCGTCCGAACGCGAACGGGAACTGCTGGCGCTGCTGTCGAGCGGCAGCACCGACGAGTCGGCGGCGCTGCGGCTGGGCATCTCGGTGCGGACCGTCCGGCGGACCGCGGCGGACCTGATGCTGCGGCTCGGCGCGCGCAGCCGGTTCCAGGCCGGCGCGCGGGCGGCGGACCGGGGGTGGCTGCCCGCCGGTACCCCGGAACCGGCTCCCGTACTCTCGGTGGGTGCGTGTGCTGGTGGTCGAGGACGATGAAGATCTCCGGACGGCGGTGGCCGCCGCCTTGCGCGGCACCGGTTTCGCGGTCGACGCGGCGGCCGATCTCCCGGCGGCGGACGAGGCGCTGTACGTCAACTCCTACGACTGCGTGGTGTTCGACCGGAAGCTGCCCGGCGGTGACTCGCTGGACTACGTGCGGTCGCGGCGGCAGTCGGGGTGGGCGGTCCCGGTCCTGTTCCTGACCGCGATGGACGCGGTTTCGGAGCGGATCGCGGGCCTGCGCGACGGCGGGGACGACTACGTGGTCAAGCCGTTCGCCGTGCCGGAACTGGTGGCGCGGGTGGGGAGCCTGTGCCGCCGCGCGGGCGCCGGTCCGCCGCCCGTGCTGCGGCGGGGCGATCTCGAACTGGACACCGGGCGGCACGAGGTGCGCCGAGGCGGGGTGCTGCTCACGTTGACCGGCAAGGAGTTCACCGTGCTGCGACTGCTGCTGGCCGCGGACGGGCAGCCGGTGCGGCGGGCCGAGCTGATCAGGAGCGCGTGGGACGAGATGGCCGATCCGGCGTCGAACGTGCTGGACGTGGTGATCGCCCAGCTGCGGCGGAAGCTGCGGAACCCGCCCCTGATCCACACCGTGCGGAACGTGGGTTACCGGCTCGACCAGTAGAACATGTGTTCGATCTTCGTGTATGGTCGGAGGCATGTCCACTGAGCTCCAGGGGTCTCTCTTCGACACCGCGGCCGAGATCGGGCTGCGCCCGCTCGACGCCATCGAGCGCACCACGCTCGGCGACGGCGCGTGGATCGATGTGCTGCCCGGGTGGCTCACCGGGGCGAGCGAGCTGTTCGAGCGGCTGGTGCACGAGGTGCCCTGGTACGGCGAGCAGCGGTGGATGTACGAGCGCATCGTCGACGTGCCGCGGTTGCTGTGCTTCTACGAGGAATCACAGCCGCTGCCGCACCCCGTGCTCACCTCCGCGCGGCGGGAGCTGAGCGCGCACTACGCCGCCGAACTCGGCGAACCGTTCCGCACCGCCGGGTTGTGTTATTACCGCGACGGCCGGGACAGCGTCGCCTGGCACGGTGACACCATCGGCCGCGGGAGCACTGAGGACACGATGGTGGCGATCGTGTCCGTCGGTGCCCCGCGGACCCTCGCCCTACGCCCCCGAAACGGCGGCGAACCCGTGAAGCGGCCGTTGGGCCACGGCGACCTGATCGTGATGGGTGGTTCTTGCCAGCGCACCTGGGAGCACGCCATCCCGAAGACGAGCAAGCCGGTCGGGCCGCGGATCAGCATCCAGTTCCGCCCGAGAGGAGTCCGCTAGCAGCACAGTCGGATTGATCAGCGATGCTGTGGAAGTTGCCCTGGCATGACCGTGGCACTGAGTTGGCGAGCCAGTTGAGCGACGGTGTCTCGTCGGTTCGGGGCCGTTGCCGCGAGCTGGTCGAAGGCCGCGATTGCTCGTCGGGTTGTCTCGGCGTGGTGGCGTGTGAAGCGATATCCGGGCGCCTCGGAGAAGAGTTGTGGCGGAGCTGGCTTCCTGAAGTAGTAGAGCGTCGGGGAGAAGCCCAGCAGTACGTGACTACCGAGACCGAACGGCACGAGGTGGAGTTCGAGGTTCGGCAAGTTCGTGGCGAGGGCCCGCAGGTGGGTGAGTTGTTCGAGCATGACGGCGTCGTTGCCGATCTTGGTGTGTAGTACGGCCTCACCGAGGAAGCAGCGGTATCGCAATGGCGATCTGCCGGAAGGCTCGTGGAGAAGACGGGCGCGGTCGGCTTGGAAGCTCGCCAGATTCGCGACCTTGGCGGTGTTCGATTCGGTGCACGAGATCAGCGCTTCGGCGTAGGACTTCGTCTGCAACGGGGCCGGTATCAGCTCATTGGAGTAGTAGCAGGCGGCAACTGCCTGGGCCTCGAATTCCACGATTCGGCGAAGCTGCGGCGGAACCGCCGAATTGCTGTGGGTGCCGCGTGGTGTGCGCCTGGGCCGCTGCCGCACATGCGCCATGATCTGTGCTCGTTGAGCTGCTGGAACCGCGTACCTCTCCAGCAGACGTTCTGCTTCGGCGGGTTTCGGGTTCGAGCGCGCGTTTTCCAGATCGCCGATTTTCGAGGTGGTGCATCCGAGGATGTCGGCCGCTTCCTGGCGGGTGGCACCCGCCCACTCGCGGAGCTGTTTGAGCAGAGCGCCGAGATCAGGTCGATGCCCTTCCGGGGTGGTGATCGGCGTGGGCTTGGTACCGCAGTGCGGTTTCGGTGCGTGCTGGTTGCTCACTCGGCTCTGTTTCTGATGAGAAGGTGCGAGGCGGGCGCGGATTAGAAACGCTGGAGTTTCAGCAGCCGTCGTTGTAACCAGTCCGGCGATACTTCACACAGGGCCGCCGCTGCGTTGATGGCGTCGGGCGTGAGCCGGATCAGCTCGTTGCCGTAAGCCTTCGCCCACACAGCGAGCGGTTTCAGTTGCGGATCGTCGACATCTCGCAGGCGTGGGGCATGGATCACCTGCATTTTGCTG
Organism: Amycolatopsis sp. YIM 10; assembly: GCF_009429145.1. Lineage (GTDB taxonomy): Bacteria > Actinomycetota > Actinomycetes > Mycobacteriales > Pseudonocardiaceae > Amycolatopsis. The sequence continues at coordinate 8,737,423 of NZ_CP045480.1, forward strand.
ACCTTCCGTCGGCCACACGGTCGACACTGGCTGGCCGACCACCCGGCAGTAGTCCACGAGCCGGTCGAGCGGGATCTGACGTGTCCCCGACTCCCAGGCGCCGATCGTGCCAGCGGACGGCTGGCTCAACATGCGCTCGGCCACGTCCTCGCGGGAAAGCTTGAGTCCCACCCGCGCGATGCGCAGGTTTCGCCCGAGTTCGACCTGGAACGTCACGGGTGCCCCGGTTTCTGCGAATCGAGGGGCTCGCAGTCCGCTGCTACTTCGTCAGGCGTGGCCCATGGCGACGGCTTGAAGAGGCCCGCGGCCGCGAAGTCGTCCAGCACGGCTTGCGGCGAATCGTCGCGCGCCTCTCTGCCCGAGGTGTCGTCCACAGCGCGCCGTCGGATGTCGCGATCTCCCGCGCCGGAGTTGCCACTGCTCACCGGACGTCGTCCGCGTCCTCGGTCGGCCAGTCCGGACCGCACTCACCTCGACACTGCCGCTGGTGCAACAGGGCGTCGAAGATCGATCGGCCCACCGTTCGGCACCTGCGGCAGGACCGCCACCAGCGCAGCGCGGCGGCAAAGCTCGCCGGATCCTCCCACCGCGCCACCGGCAGTTCACCGACCGTCGGCAAATCCCCAGATGCCGGCGCCAGTTGCTCGGCACCGCCGAGCTCCAGTCTCGCACCCACCTCGCACACCTCCCGTGATCAGGAGGTGACGCTAAGATCGAGCCCGAGGGGCAGTGGGTACGTTTTGTACCCTCACTCGAACGCGCTAACTGGCGATTCCCACCCGGTCGCAGAGGTCGAGCACGTCCTCCCGCAGACCTGATGGCGGTCGTTTCCTCAGATCCAGCAGCATTTCCCGGGCGAAGCCGTTGTACCGGATGGTTTCTGACGCAGTCTGCTCGGAACGGTTCAGCAGCGCCCAGGCGGCAGCCTTCTCACCCCGTTGGTGATGCGCGCGGGCGATCTCGATCAGGTGCCGACTGCGCCGCGCCAGGGACGGGATGCTGTCGGGATCGAAGCGGTCAGCGGCGCGGAGCGCTTCGCCGGCGCGTCGCAACTCCACTCCGAGTGTGGTGGCGTGCGCCCCGAGCACAGCCTGGGAGAACGACGATTGCGTGTGCCTGTAGCCCGGTCCGAGTCGCTGTGCGACTTCGGAGGCTCGCTCCCAGTGCGCCCACGCGTCTCCATGCCGCCCGCGACGCGCGTGCACGTAGGCGATCTCCGCTTCGAGCGCGCCGACCATGCCGCGCCAGTCGTCTGGTCCGGACTCCAAGTAGGGCCGGAGTTGTCCAGCGGCATCGTCGGCGAGGCTGATCGCTTCGTCCCAGCGACCGGAATCTCGAAGTGCCTGCACCATGGCCCAGGCGCCACCGGCGATCACGTAGGGGTCGTCCGCCTCCTGGCCCTCGGTGAGCGCCCGGTCGGCGACCATCCACACCAGCTCCGGGGCGGGCTGGTAGGCCACGTAGAAGTCGGCGAGCTGGTAGACGCCAGCGAGAACGCGACGTGCGTCGCGTCGGTCATCACCGCGGATGGTGCGCGCGGCGAGTTGGGCGTCCCGGATCAAGCCAGGCAGCAAGGTGCCCAAGCGGGTCCGGTGATCCGGCGAGGAGTGTCGCACCATCCATGCGTCTCGGAGGCGGATGGCCAGGTGCGCCACATCCGGAGTCCGGTCGGTCGGCGTGACGCGGTACTCGGTGAGCGCGGCCCGCACTTCGGAAAGGGCGGCGTGCCGGTCACCGGCGAACACCGTCACCGGCACCGCGTAGCCATTACCGGTGAGCACCGCGAGATCCTTCAAGCCGAGCGCATCGGCGATCCGCAGCAGCATCTGCAGGCGGGGAACTTGGAGGCGTCCGTTCTCGACGGCCTTTACCCATTCGCCGCTCTTACCGACCAGCCCGCCAAGCACTGCCCTGGACATGCCGATCCGGTCGCGCTCGCGGAAAATCCTCTTGCCTATGGGCAAGTCGTCGTATGGCTGCGACATGATCGCTCACCTCTTCGCGGAGTCGACCTCTCCGCGGACCCCAGCCCGTCGACCGAGGGCGTGCAACTCCGCGAAAAGATACGCCGTCAGGCTACCTTCCGTACCGGCAAACATCACTACCAGTATCGAGGGCATGTCGGTCAGCAACCAAGCATACCGCCGACGAGCTGAGGCCTTACGGCTAGTGAGCCGGCAGCCGGACCCCGGCGTCACGAAGCCTCACCCGTGCGTCGACAACCGCAACCCGGGGTTGCCCATTGACCAAGCCACCACCCCGGTGGCAAATTAGAACACGTTCTACCCGATGGCGGAGGAGCGTGGTCGATGGCGGCGGGCACCTACCAGCTGACCCACCTGCGAGCGCTCGAAGCCGAAGCGGTGCACATCCTGCGCGAGGTGGCGGCCACCTTCGAGCGGCCAGTCCTCCTCTTCTCCGGCGGCAAGGACTCCGTGGTCCTCCTGCACCTGGCCACCCGCGCCTTCTGGCCCGCCCCGCTGCCGTTCGGGGTGCTGCACGTGGACACCGGGCACAACTTCGCCGAGGTGCTCGAGTTCCGCGACCGCACGGTGGCGGAACTCGGCGTACGGCTGGCGGTCGCCCGCGTGCAGGACGACATCGACGCCGGGCGCGTGGCCGACGAGCCCAGTCGCAACCGGCTGCAGACCACCACCCTGCTCCGGGCGATCAGCGAGAACAGGTTCGACGCGGTTTTCGGCGGCGCCCGTCGCGACGAGGAAAAGGCACGCGCCAAGGAGCGAGTGTTCAGCTTCCGCGACGAGTTCGGCCAGTGGGACCCTCGCAACCAGCGGCCGGAACTGTGGAACCTCTACAACGGCAAGCATCGGCCGGGCGAGCACATCCGCGTGTTCCCGCTGTCCAACTGGACCGAACTGGACATCTGGCAGTACATCGCGGACGAGTCGATCGAGCTGCCGCCGCTGTACTACGCGCACCGGCGGCAGGTCTTCCAGCGCGACGGCATGCTGCTCGCCGTCGGCCCGCACCTGAGCCCGCGCGCCGGCGAGCAACCGTACGAGGCGCTGGTCCGCTTCCGCACGGTCGGCGACGCGACCTGCACCGGGTGCGTCGCCTCGACCGCCGCGACCCCGGAGGCGGTGGTCGCCGAAGTCGCCGCGAGCCGGGTCACCGAACGCGGTGCCACCCGCGCCGACGACCGGATTTCCGAGGCGGGCATGGAAGACCGCAAGCGGGAGGGGTACTTCTGATGACCGAACTGCTGCGGATCGCCACCGCGGGCAGCGTGGACGACGGCAAGTCCACGCTCATCGGCAGGCTGCTGTTCGACTCGAAGGCCCTGTTCACCGACCAGCTCGCCGCGGTCGAGCGCACCAGCCGCGAACGCGGCGAGGACCAGCCGAACCTAGCGCTGCTCACCGACGGCCTGCGCGCCGAGCGCGAGCAGGGCATCACCATCGACGTCGCGCACCGCTACTTCGCCACGCCCAGGCGGAAGTTCATCATCGCCGACACCCCCGGCCACATCCAGTACACGCGCAACATGGTCACCGGCGCGTCCACCGCGGACCTCGCGCTCATCCTCGTCGACGCGCGCAAGGGCATTCTCGAGCAGTCGCGGCGGCACGCGTTCCTGGCTTCACTGCTGGGAATTCCGCACCTGGTGCTGTGCGTGAACAAAATGGACCTGGTGGACTGGTCGCGCGACCGGTTCGACGAACTGCGCGCCGAGTTCGGCCGGTTCGCCGCCAAACTGGACGTGCACGACCTGACCTTCGTCCCGATGTCCGCGCTCACCGGCGACAACGTGGTGCACCGCGGCACCGCGATGCCTTGGTACGAAGGAACTTCGCTGCTGCACCACCTGGAGGAGGTGCACGTCGCCTCGGACCGGAACCTGATCGACGCGCGGCTCCCGGTGCAGTACGTGATCCGGCGCCAGCAGGAGGACGGCTACTTCCGCGGCTACGCGGGCACGATCGCGGGCGGGGTGTTCAAGCCCGGCGACGAGGTGCTCGTGTTGCCGTCACGCACCAAAACCACCATTTCGGCGATCTCCGGGCCCGGTGGCGAGCCACTGGCCGAGGCGTTCCCACCGCAAGCCGTGACCGTGCAACTCGACGGCGAGCTGGACGTCGGCCGCGGCGACCTGATCTGCCGCCCGCGCAACCAGCCGCACGCGAGCCAGGAACTCGACGCGATGGTCTGCTGGCTGACCGACCGCACCGAACTCACCCCCGGCACGAAGTTCGTCATCAAGCACACCACGCGCAGCACCAGAACGCTGGTGCGCTCGGTCGACTACCGGCTGGACATCACCACCCTGCACCGCGAAGAGCACGCGGATTCGCTGGCACTCAACGAAATCGGCCGGATCAGCCTGCGCACGCAGGAGCCGCTGTTCTTCGACGAGTACCGCCGCAACCGGGCCACCGGCGGCTTCATCCTGATCGACGAGCAGACCGGCGGCACGGTCGCCGCCGGCACGATCCTCGCCCCGGGCGGCACCGCCGACGTGGTCTGGCAGGCGACCGCGGTGGCCAGGGAGGAACGCGGCACGCGTGGCGCCACGATCTGGCTGACCGGCCTGTCCGGCTCCGGCAAGTCGTCGGTGGCCGTGGAGATCGAGCGGCTGCTCGTCGACGCCGGGCGGCCCGCCTACCTGCTCGACGGCGACAACCTGCGGACCGGCATCAACGCCGGACTCGGCTTCGGTGCCGAGGACCGCGCCGAAAACGTGCGGCGGGCGGGCGAGGTGGCGAAGCTGTTCGCCGACGCCGGGGTGGTCGCCGTGGTTTCGCTGATCAGCCCGTACACCGCCGACCGGGCGAAGGTGCGGGCCGCGCACGAACTCGCCGGGCTGCCGTTCATCGAGGTTTTTGTGGACACCCCGCTGGAAATCTGCGAGGCCCGCGACCCGAAGGGCATGTACGCCAAGGCGCGTGCCGGGCAGATCACCGGTTTCACCGGCATCGACGACCCGTACGACGCCCCGGACGCGCCGGACATCGTGCTGCGCCCGGAGGACGGCGACCCGGCGGTGATGGCCGCACTCGTGCTTTCGCACCTGGATTGACCAGCGCCGCCCCCGCGCTCCCTTGCTATGTTCGACCGCAGGAGGTCGACGATGATCAAGGGGGAAGCCCTGCGCGCCCGGGTCGCCGCCATGCCGGGAGTGCACCGGCTGCGCCGTCCCATCGGCGACGGGCGCTCGTTCGACCTGCACTACGTGCGCGCCGGGCCACCGGGTGGCTGCCCGCTGCTGGTGGTGCCCGGCGGGCCGGGGCTGGCGTCGATCCTGCCGTACCACCACCTGCGCAAGGAGGCCGCCGCGCGCGGGCTCGACGTGGTGATGGTCGAGCACCGCGGGGTCGGGCTGTCGCGCACCGACGACAACGGCGACGATCTGCCGTTCTCCGCGCTGACCGTCGAGCAGGTGGTCGAGGACCTGGCCGCCGTGCTCGACGACTGCGGGGTGCGGCGGGCGGAGGTGTACGGCTCGTCGTACGGCACGTACCTCGCGCAGGGGCTCGGCGTGCGGCATCCCGGCCGCGTCCAGTCGATGGTGCTCGATTCGCCGATGCTGTCCGCCGACGACGACCACGCGCAGCGGGCCGCCCTGCGCGCGCTCTATCTCGACGGTCCGCTGGCCGACCTGCTCGACGCCGGGATCGTGGCGCCGGAGGAGACCGGGCAGGTGCTCCAGGTGGTCCACGAATTCGGTGGCAAGCGGCAGGTCGAGCAGCTGCTGAAGCTGATGGCCAGCGGTCGCGGCGAGGGTGTGTGGCAGTGGCTCAACGGGCTCGGCGAGCTGGAGACCACGAAGGTCAACCGGTTCGTGATGGAGTTCGACCTGGTCGGCGCGATCGCCTTCGGTGAGCTGGGATTCGCGCCGAAGCCGGACGGCAAGCCGCTCGACGTGAACCTCTGCTTCGCCGACCTGGCGCCGCGGTATCCGCCGTTCCGCGGGGAGCCGTTCGACCTGACCACCGCGCTGCGCCGGTTCCACTGGCCGGTGGCCGTGCTCTCCGGTGACAACGACATCCGCACCCCGCGCTCGATCGCCGCCCGCGTCGCTTCGCTGGCGCCGGACGGGGTTCTGGTGCCACTGGCGGACACCGGGCACAGCGCGCTCGACACGCACCGGCTCGCCGCGCTGACCGCCGCGCGGATCGTGGCCGCGGGCGGGCACCGGCGGCTGCCACGACTGGCGCCGCGGCTCGCCACGCTGCCGCGCCGGGGTCCGGGCAAGGTGCTCGGCAAACTGCTCACCGCCCGGCTCACCCTCGGCAGGCTCATTTCAGTGTGACCGGGCCTTGCGCCACTCCGGGCTGTCGACGTAGTGGTTGTCGAAGCGCTCCTGGGAGGCGCCGATCTCCTTCGGCTCGGTTTCACCGCGGTGCACGCGGTCGAGCAGGCGGTAGTAGTCGAACCGGCCCATCGCGGGGGCGAAGACAAAAAGCACGTCGGCTTCCTTGCCTTCTACGGCGCCGAACGCGTGCGGGGTGTGCGGCGGCACCACCAGCAGGTCACCCTTCTTGAGGATCACGACCTCCTCACCGAGCAGGACCTCCAACTCGCCGTCGAGCACGAAGAACAGCTCGGACGCCTTGGTGTGGAAGTGCGGTGGCGCACCGTCGGCGCCGGTGCGGAAGATCGTGCGGTTCGCGGTGAGTGCGCCGCCGGTGGTGCCGGTGTCGGCGAGCAGCTCGATCAGCGCACCGGGATCGCCGGTCAGGGTTTCGGCTTCGGTGGCGCGGACCAGGTGGTGGTTCATCGTGGCTCCTTCTTCGGTGATGACTCCACTCTCGCCGCGCTGAGCAGGCAGAACAATGTCGATCGACGCAACGCTCGATAACCTCTCTATTATCGATCCGTGGAACTGCGCGAGATCGAGATCTTCCTGGTGCTGGCCGAGGAGCTGCACTTCGGCCGGACCGCCGAGCGGCTGCGGGTTTCGCAGGCACGGGTGAGCCAGTCGATCAGGAAGGCGGAGCGGCAGATCGGCGCCCCGCTGTTCGAGCGGACCAGCCGCCGGGTCGCGCTGACCCCGATCGGCGAGCGCCTGCGCGGCGACCTGCGACCGGCCTACCGCCGCATCGAGGAAGGCCTCGCCCGCGCGAAGGCGGCAGGCCGCGGCGTCACCGGCGAGCTGCGCCTGGGCTTCGAAGCGCCCGGTGTCGCCGATCTGATCTCGTCCACTTTGGACAAGTTCCGCCAGGAGAATCCCGGGTGCGCGGTGCAGATCCGCGAAGCCGACTTCGCCGACCCACTCGCCATCCTCCGCGACGGCGAAGTGGACGCCCTGATCACCCTGCTCCCGGCAGACGAACCTGGCATCACCACCGGCCCGACTGTCTACAGTGAACCAATGGTGCTGGCGGTTTCGGCAAAGCATCCTTTTGCCCGCAAGGAATTCGTCACCCTGGAGGACCTGGCGCGCGACACCGTTCTCCGCGCGGCCCGCCCACCGGCCCCGTACTGGCAGGACGACCCCTGGTACACCCCGGACGGCCACCCCGTGCATCGAGGGGAACCGGTGCGGACCTCCCAAGAACTGCTCTCCGCCATCTCCACCGGTGCGGGCATCTGCCCGCTGGCCGCCCACGCCGCGGACTACTTCGCCCGTCCTTCACTGCGCTTTGCCCCCTTCCGGAACACTCCCCCGGTGCACTGGGGCCTGATCTGGCGCACCTCCGGCGAAACCACCCGAATCCGCGCACTCGCCGCAGTCGCCCAAGAGGATCTTCCGCGTCCGGAAACTTTCGCTCGGGAATGAATCTTCGCGCGAGTGTCAACCGTCGGTATTTCACAGTTTTAACGTGCCTGAAACCAGGGCCCGCGGCAGGGTACCGGGGCGGCCAAAGCCCGGCTGAAGTGTGGCTGACCTGGCCTGTTGGCCATGGCAAGTCACCCACAGAGACCAGTGGGCACGTTACCGGGAAAAAACCACCGGAAAGTCGGTACTTCCCGGGAATCAATTCTGCTGTAGTCAAACGGTCACACATCTCCTCCTCCTCCCGCACCCCGCGGACACCGGAAGGAATGCCCGATGAAGACCAGCAGGTGGGCCAGTCTGCTCAAAAAATCCGCGATCGTCGTGGCCGGCGCCGCGACGGCGTTCGGTCTCGCCACCGCGCCGGCGGTGGCCGCGCCCCCGACGCCGGACGGTGGCGTGCAGCCGACCGTGGTCGGCGGCACCCCGGCGGCGCAGGGCGAGTTCCCCTGGATGGTGCGGCTCTCGATGGGCTGCGGCGGCGCGCTGTACAAGCCGAACGTCGTGCTGACCGCGGCGCACTGTGTCAGCCGGACCGGCGCGAACACCAGCATCACCGCCACGCTCGGGGTGGTGGACCTGCAGAGCTCCAGCGCCATCAAGGTGAAGTCGACCTATGTGTACCGGTCGCCGACGTACCCGACCTCCACCGGTGGTGACTGGGCCCTGATCAAGCTGGCCTCGCCGGTGAACAACATCCCGACCCTGCCGATCGCGACGAACACCAGCTACAACAGCGGCACCTTCGACATCGCCGGCTGGGGCGCCGCCACCCAGGGCGGGGCGCAGCAGCGGTACCTGCTCAAGGCCAAGGTGCCGTTCATCAGCGACACCCAGTGCAAGTCGGCCGGTGGCAGCTACTCCGGCCTGATCGCCTCCGCCGAGATCTGCGCGGGCGTGTGGGCCACCGGTGGCACCGACACCTGCCAGGGCGACTCGGGCGGCCCGATGTTCCGCCGCGACGCCAACAACGCCTGGATCCAGGTGGGCATCACCAGCTGGGGCGAGGGCTGCGCACTGGCGCAGAAGCCGGGCGTCTACACCGAGGTGAGCACCTTCGCCTCGGCCATCGCCTCGGCCGCGAACAGTATCTAGCACCGGACAACACGACTGCGGCTTCCGGAGTGGCAACGCTCCGGAAGCCGCAGTCGTGGCATCAGCCTCGTTCGATCAGGTGGCCGACGACGTCCGGGCCGGGGTGCGCGGCGCCGGAACCATCCCGGCGCAGGTCCACTTCGGGGAGTTCGACCGGCGAACCGCTGGACGACGAACCCGCGGGACGCGGACCGATCCAGCCGACGGCCAACGCCGTTTCACCCTTCAGGAACCGGTGCGTGCGCACACCACCGGTCCCGCGCCCCTTCGCCGGGTACTCCTCGAACGGGGTGACCTTCACGCTCTGCCCGGTCGCGGTGACCACCATCGGCTCGCCGTGCTCGCCGTCATCGGTGCGCAGCGCGCCGAAGAAGACTACGTGCGCGTCCGCGCCCACGTTGATCCCCGCCATGCCGCCACCCTTGAGCCCCTGCGGCCGGACCAGCGACGACGCGTACCGCAGCAGTGAAGCCTGCGAGGTCAGGAAAGCCAGGGACTCCGAACCGTCGGTCAGCCAAGTCGCGCCGACCACCTCGTCACCGTCCTTGAGCGAGATCACCTCGAACTCGTCGGACCGCACCGGCCATTCCGGCGCGCAGACCTTCACCACTCCGTTGCGTGTGCCGAGCGCGAGCCCCGGCGAACCGGCCGCCTGCTCGCCCAACGGCGCCACGCCGATCACCCGCTCGCCCTTCTCCAGCGGCACCAGCTCACTGGCCGCCATTCCCCCGCGCAACGACACCGTGCCCACCTGCTCCGGCAGCACCGGCAACGGCAGCACGTCGGTCTTGAACGCCCGCCCGCGACTGGTGACGAGCAGGATCTGCCCGCGCGCGGTGGAGTGCACCACGGCGGCGACCGCGTCGTGCCGGGCGCGGCCGTTGCGGCGGCGGCCCTCCGAGACCTCCTCCGACTCGGCCGCGGTGCGCGCCACCAGCCCGGTGGCGGACAGGATCACCTGGCACGGGTCGTCGGCGACCTCCAGCGGCCCGGCCGGCTTCGAGGCGGCGAGCACCTCCTTGAGATCACCGTCGATCAGCGCGGTGCGGCGCTCGCTGGAGAACTCCTTGGCGATCTTGCCCAGTTCGGCGGAGACCACCTTCTTCAGCACGGACTCGTCTTCGAGGATCTTGGTCAGCTCCGCGATCTCCTCGCGCAGCTTGTCCTGCTCGGCCTCCAGCTCCAGCCGGTCGTACTTGGTCAGCCGGCGCAGCGGGGTGTCCAGGATGTAGGTGGCCTGGATCTCGGACAGCTTGAACTGCTGCATCAGGCCGTCCTTCGCGGCCTGCGCGTTCTCGCTGCCCCGGATCAGCTTGATCACCTTGTCGATGTTCAGCAGCGCCTTGAGCAGGCCCTCGACCAGGTGCAGCCGCTCCTCGCGCTTGCGGCGGCGGTACCTCGTCCGCCGGGTGACCACCTCGTACCGGTGCGCCAGGAACACCTCCAGCAGCGCCTTGAGCCCGAGCGTGCGCGGCTGGCCGTCGACCAGCACCAGGTTGTTGATGCCGAAGGACTGCTCCAGCGGGGTGAGCCGGTACAGGTCGGCCAGCAGCGCCTGCGGATTGACCCCGACCTTGCACTCGATCACCAGCCGGGTGCCGTTCTCGCGGTCGGTCAGGTCCTTGACGTCGGCGATGCCGGTGAGCCGCTTGGACTTGTTGACCTCGTCGGTGATCTTCTCGATGATCCGCTCGGTGCCGACGCCGTAGGGCAGTTCGGTGACGGTGATCGCCTGGCGGCCGCGGCTGCCCTCGAGCGGGCCGGTCTCCACCTTGGCGCGCATGCGGACCACGCCGCGGCCGGTCTCGTACGCCTTGCGCACCTCGTCCAGGCCGAGCAGCATGCCGCCGGTGGGCAGGTCGGGCCCCGGCACGAACTCCATCAGCTTGTCCAGCGTGGCGTTCGGGTGGTTGATCAGCCAGCGCGCGGCGGTGATCACCTCGAACATGTTGTGCGGGATCATGTTCGTCGCCATGCCGACGGCGATCCCGGAGGTCCCGTTCACCAGCAGGTTCGGGTACGCCGCCGGCAGCACCGACGGCTCGGCCAGCGAACCGTCGTAGTTGGGCCGGAAGTCGACGGTGTCCTCGCCGAGTTCGCCGACCAGGAGCATGGCTTCGCGCGACATCCGCGCCTCGGTGTACCGGCTGGCCGCCGGTCCGTCGTCCGGGCTGCCGAAGTTGCCGTGCCCGTCGACCAGCGGCACGTTCATCGAGAAGTCCTGCGCCATGCGGACCATCGCGTCGTAGATCGCGGTGTCGCCGTGCGGGTGGTACTTGCCCATCACGTCGCCGACCACGCGCGAGGACTTCACGTACGCGTGCGTGGGCCGGTAGCCGTTCTCGTTCATCGAGAACAGGATCCGGCGGTGCACCGGCTTCAACCCGTCACGCGCGTCGGGCAGGGCGCGCGAGTGGATGACCGAGTAGGCGTATTCGAGGTACGAGTCCTCGATCTCGGTCTTGACCGGGTTGTCGTAGACGTTCGCCCCGGCGCGGTCGAAGGCCGACGGGTCGATCTTGGTCGTGGTTCCCTTGCGGCGAGCCATTTCTCTCCTAGTAGATCGACGCGGGTCAGGCGTCGATGGCTTCCTGGTCGACCCGGTGCGAGGACTCGACGAGCCAGTTGCGGCGCGGTTCGACCTTCTCGCCCATCAGCAGTTCGAGCGCGGCTTCGGCGGCTTCGGCGTCGTCGAGGGTGATCCGGCGGACCGAGCGGGTGGCCGGGTTCATCGTGGTCTCCCACAGCTCGTCGGCGTCCATCTCGCCGAGGCCCTTGAACCGCGGCACCGGGGTGACGATCTGCTTGCCCGCCGCCTCCAGCCTGGCCACCGTGCTCTCCATCTCCCGCTGGGTGAAGGTGAAGATGGTCTCCGGGTTGCGGCCCTTGGTGACCACCTTGTGCAGCGGCGGCATCGCGGCGTAGAGCCTGCCGTCCTCGATCACCGGCCGCATGTACTTGGCGAACAGGGTGATCAGCAGGGTCCGGATGTGCGAACCGTCCACATCGGCGTCGGCCATCAGGATGACCCGGCCGTAGCGCATCGACGGCAGGTCGAAGGTGCGGCCGGTACCGGCACCGAGCACCTGCACGATGGAGGCGATCTCGGCGTTCTTCAGCGTGTCGCCGAGACTGGCCTTCTGCACGTTGAGGATCTTGCCGCGCAACGGAAGCAGCGCCTGGTATTCCGACACTCGGGCCATTCGGGCCGAGCCGAGGGCGCTGTCACCCTCCACGAGGAACAGCTCGGCGCGGGACACCCCGGTGGACCGGCAGTCGACCAGCTTCGGCGGCATCGCGGCGCCCTCGAGCGCGGTCTTGCGGCGCGCGGCGTCCTTCTGCTGCTTCTGGGTCAGCCGCACGCGCGAGGCGTCGACGATCTTCTGCAGCACCGTCTTGGCTTCGGTCTTGGTCCGGCGATCCTCGGTCCACGCCTTGATGTGGCGCTCGACCACACCCTGGATCACCTTGGTGATGCCCGCGGTGGACAGCTCGTCCTTGGTCTGCGAGGTGAACTGCGGCTCCGGGATGCGCACGTGGATCACCGCGGTCATGCCCTCGAGCACGTCCTCGATGGTCGGCGGGTCCTCCTTGGGCTTGAGCAGCCCGCGGGTCTTCGACACCGCCTCGTTGACCGCCTTCACCACGGCGCGGTCGAACCCGCGCTTGTGCGTACCGCCGTGCACGTTGCGGATGGTGTTGCTGAAGCACTCCACCGTGCGCTCGTACCCGGTGCCCCAGCGCAGCGCCACCTCCACCTCGGCGCGGCGCTCCACTTTGGACTGCATCACGCCGTTCTGGTCGGCGGCGTTCTCCCGGTAGGTGCCCTCACCGGTGATCAGCAGCGTGCCGGAGACCGGCTTTTCGTTGTCCGGGGCGAGGAACTCGACCATGTCCTGCAGGCCGTTGGGGAAGTGGAAGGTCTCCTCGCTGATCGAGTCGTCCACCGCGGTGCGCAGCACGTAGGTGACGCCGGGCACCAGGAACGCGGTGTTGCGCAGCTTCATCCGCACGGCCTCGGTGTCCAGCGCGGCGCCGTTCTCGAAGTAACGCGCGTCGTACCAGTACCGGATGGACGTCCCGGTGCGCTCGCCGCGCTTCATCTTGCCGGTCACCTGCAGGCCGGACCGCGGGGTGAACTTCGCCTTCGGGCCCGGCCCGTCGAACGTGCCCGGTTTCCCGTGCGCGAAGGACATCTGGTGGATCTTGCCGTCCTGCTTGACGGTCACGTCGAAGCGGTGCGACAGCGCGTTCACCGCCGAGGCGCCGACGCCGTGCAGGCCGCCGGAGGTCTTGTAGCCGGACCCGCCGAACTTGCCGCCCGCGTGCAGCCGGGTGAGCACCAGCTCCACCCCGGACAGCCCGGACTTGGCGTGCACCCCGGTGGGGATGCCGCGGCCGTCGTCGTCGACCTGGACGCTGCCGTCGGCGTGCAGGGTGACCACCACCTTCGTGGCGTACCCGGCGACGCCCTCGTCGGTGGAGTTGTCCACCACCTCGGAGAACAGGTGGTTGATGCCCCGGCTGTCGGTGGACCCGATGTACATGCCGGGCCGCTTCCGGACCGCTTCCAGACCTTCCAGATGGGTGAGGTCGTTTGCCCCGTACAGGGACTCGGCAGAAGCAGTCACAGGGTCGTTCTCCCAGCTCACGGCGTGCGAGGCACGCCTGATCTCGACATGGGCGGCGGCGCGCGGCGGCGTCTCACCCTACTCGAGACTAGCGGGCGCCCCCGACCATATGTTCGGTCGAGGGTGCCCGCGTGTCAGCTGTGTCGGCCTCGATAGAGCCCAGGATCACCCGCGCACGGCGCGATGGTACTGCGCCAGGACCTCCCAGCGCGTCACCGCGCGGTCGAGGAACATCAGGCTGTCGAACCCGCAGTCGCACGGGTTCGCCTCCCGCGTGTCCTGCGGGAAGCTGCCGCCGATCTTGATCCCGCGTGGATCGGTCGGCGAGCTGAGGTGCGGGCCGGGGCCGCCCAGCTCCCACGGGTCACCCGGGGTGACGTAGAACCCCGGCAGCGGCCTGCCGTTGCGGTAGAGCGCCATCTTCCCGGTGTCGAAGTCGAAGGTGGCGGCCAGGAACACCCACTCGTCCGGCGGCAGGATGCTCCGCCAGTCCTGCTCGGCGGCGAAGGTCTGTGACGCTCCGCTGTCGAGGCGGCGGCCGAGCGCGACCACCTTCAGTTCCCCGTTGACCTGGATCAGCTCCAGCAGCGCCCGCACGCCGTGCCCGTCGGATGTGCCGGAGAGCACACCGGCGAGGCCGACCGCGTTGTAGAAGTCACCCGGCGCCGGCGTGTTGGAGTTGGGGGCCGGGTTGTCCGCCGACATCCGGAACCAGCCCATCACCGTGGTCTGGCGGACCGCGTTGAACGCGCGCATGCTCGGCACGCCGGTCGGCGAGTAGACCCCGGCCTTCCAGTCGTCGTCGCCCGCGGTCTCCGGCGCGACCTGCTTGGTCGTCAGGTGCGTTCCGCTGGCCGGATGCGCGCCGCCGGGCACGCGCATCTCGGCGCCGCCGTTGACCAGGTCCAGCGTGGTGCCGGAGAAGCCCTGGTCCTGCTCGCGGGCCGGATCGCCGGGCACCGGGTGCTCGAAGTCGTAGTACGCGACGAGGTCCGGTTCCAGTGACGGCAGGACGTACTCACCCGCCGCCGAGGCGGGAGTGGTCAGCGAGAGGCAGCCGAGCACGGCGAGGGCACCCGCGAGCATCCGCCTAGACATGCTTCACGTCCTTGACTCGCCAGATCTTGCCGTTCGCCTTGGCCAGTACGAAGAGTTCGTCGGAACCGTCGACGCCGAACCTCAGGTCGATCCGTTTGTCCCCGGCGAAGTCGGCCATCGTCTTCTCGTTGCCCGCGGTGTCGAACAGGCGAAGCTGGTGCATGGTGGCCAACTTCCTGGCGCCGTGACGCATTTCGCCCGAGTCGGTGTACCAGACCCGGCCGTCCACCAGGTCGCCGAACAGGTACTTCCCTTGCAGGAACGGGATGTTGTCGCCGCGGTAGACAAAACCACCGGCCACCGCGTGCCCGCTGTCGGCCCCGCACGGCAGGCCCGGCGGCGGGTCGTGGTCGTAGGCGGCGACGGGATAGGTGTAGCGGTACTTCGCGTCGTCGGCGGGCAGCGGGTAGAGATTGCACTTGTCGGATCGCTTGAACACGAACGGTCCTTCGCGCTCGCCCCAGCCGAGATTGTCCCCGGCGCGCACGTCGTAGATGGACTCGATCTCGTGCTCGCCGATGCTGCCGACGTAGAGCCGGTTGCGGCCGCCGGTGTCGAAGCTGAACCGGTGCGGGTCGCGGAAGCCGTAGGCGTAGATCTCGCCGAGCGCGCCTTCCTTGCCCACGAACGGATTCGCCGCCGGGATGCCGTACTTGCCGTTCTGGCTGTCATTGCCGAGCGGATCGATGCGCAGGATCTTTCCCTGTGGCACGGCGAGGTTCTGCGGATCGTCGCTGCTCACCCCGCGACCACCGTCGCCGACGGCGAGATAGAGCAGGCCGTAGTCCTCATCGCCCGGCTTGGCCACCGGGTTGAAGCCGATCTGCTGGATCGCGTGGATGTAGCTCATGAACCCGAGCCGCAGCATTTCCCGTTTCCTGCCGGTGAAAACCGGCGCCGACGGGTCGTCGGCCGTCCACTCGGTGATCACGCTGTGGATGACCGTCTTCGGCTGCGCCCACAGGTCCGGTGGTTTGGTGGTCAGCGCGGCGTCGGCCTCGGTGTGCGTGGTGTAGAAGCGGCCGTTCTCGGCGAACTCCGGGTCGAAGGCGACAAAGCCGAATCCGCTGCCAAGGCCGCGATGCGACCAGAAGTCGGGTTCGAAGGTGCTGCCCACATCCAGATAGACCTGTGGAACACCGTTCTGGAGCAAGTACATCCTGCCGTTGAGGTCCGGCACGTAGAGCCGCCCGGAGCCGTCGGGGACCTCACCGACGTAGTTGATCCGCGCGTGGCGCTTGATCCGGTTGTCCGGGGTCGGCGGAACCGCCTCGGACTTCGGCATCTGCACCATTTCCTCGAGCACCAGGCCGAAATCGGCCAGCGCCGGGTCCTCCGGGAACGGATCGATGATGGGGTCGTCGTCCTGCGCGAGTGCGGGCGGCGCGGCCAGCGACAGCACCGTGAACACGGTGAGCAACCAGCGCGCCGGCCTGAAGCGTCCGCTCAACTCAGCTACCTCCCACGACGTCGTGAAAGCGCTTTCAAAGGCCAGCGGGAGCAGACATTACCGATCCGGGGCACTTCAGGGCAAGCAGCGCGGACAGAGCTGTCCGATTACGGACAGGTCTATTTAGGACTATCGGCGAACGCTTCGTCCCAACCGGACCCGGCGGCGAGCAGCGCGCGCCACTGCCGCACGGACTTCGCGCGGCGCACGCCGAGCACACCGGTCAGCCGGTTTCCCTTGCGGTACAAGGCGACGAACGCGCCGTCGGCGATCGCGCCCTCGACCACCCTGATCTCGTCGGCACCGCGGAGCAGGCCGAAGGCGGTGAGCTTGGTTTCGTACTGGTCCGACCAGAAGTACGGCACCGGGGTGAACGGTTCGCCCGCTTGGCCCAACAGCGCCCTGGCCACGTACAGGCCCTGTTCGGTGGCGTTGGTGCGGTGCTCCAGGCGCACGCGGACGCCCGCGTGCTCGTGGAACCAGGAGGCCACGTCACCGGCGGCGTACACGCCCGGCGCGGCCGAGCACCGGGAATCGCACTCGATCCCGTCACCCAGGGTGAGCCCCGAACCGGCCAGCCAGCCGGTCGATGGCACCGAGCCGATCGCGACCACGACCAGGTCGCAGGGCAGTTCCGTGCCGTCTTCGAGCACCACCGCCTCGACCTCACCCGCGTTCGCCTTGAAGTCGCGGACGGCGGCACCGGGGCCGGTGCGCAGGTGCACCCCGCGCTCGCGGTGCAGCCCGGCGACGAACTCGCCGACCTCCGCGCCGACCGCGACGCCGAGCGGCACGGGCTCCGGCTCGACCAGCCACACCTCGGCCTCCAGCGTGCGCGCGGCGGCGGCGATCTCCGTGCCGAGGAACCCGGCCCCGATCACCACGAGCCGCGTTCCGGGGCGGAGTTCGGCACGCAGCGCCAGTGCATCTTCGAGGCTGCGCAGCATGCGCACACCACGCAGGCCCTCGGTACCGGGCAGCGGGCGCGGCCCGACGCCGGTGGCGAGCACCAGCTGCTCGTACGGCAGCTCGGTGCCGTCGGCCAGGCTCAGTCGCCGGGCGGCCACGTCCAGCGCCGCCGCGGGCGTGCCGAGGCGCAGGTCGAGCCCCAGGTCGTCGGCCTTGTCCTGGCCGCACAGGCGGATCCGGTCGGCGTCCCACTGCCCGGTGAGCACCTGCTTCGACAGCGGCGGGCGGTCGTACGGCAGTTCCGGTTCGGCGCCGACCAGGGTGAGCGCACCGTCGTAGCCGTTGCGGCGGAGTCCTTCGGCCGTGGCGAAACCGGCGGCCGAAGCGCCGACAACGACAACGCTCACTCGGTGACTTCGATCGTGGCGGTCGGGCAGACCGACGCCGCCTCGCGCACCGCCTGGTGGTGCTCGGGTGCCGGCGACTCCTCCAGCACCACGACCAGGCCCTCTTCGTCGTCCTGGTCGAACACGTCCGGTGCGGCGAGCACGCACTGGCCCGCACCACAGCAGCGGTCGCGGTCGATCGTGATCTTCATCGGCGCCTCCAAGTCCTTCGCTACCGGACATTGTGCCCACAGTGACGTCGAAACATACCTAGGGCCCGGCTCGACTCACACGCTATCGCGATTCGGGGTGACCCGGAGTGATCGCGGGGGCGGCGACCACTCCGGGCTCCACGGCCGGGCCCCCGCCCGTCCGTGAAGTCTGCGAAGGAAGCTGAGCACCCCGGCGGCGCCGTACGCCCAGCCCGCCTCACCGGGGAAAACCGGCTTCCGATAGCTGCCGCCGGAGCGCAGCAGGATCAGCTCCGCGATCCGGACGGCCCCGGCCCAGAACTCCTCGTCTCCGGTGGCCAGCGCGACGTCGGCGAGTGTTTCGCCGATCCCCGCGAGCCCGTGGACCTGCGAAACCGACGGGACGCGCGGAGCCGCGGTCAGGCAGGCCCGCGCGCCCTCCTTGGCCAGTTCGAGGTAGCGGTCCTCGCCGTAGGCCCGCGCGGCGGCCAGCAGCGGCGGGATCAGCCCGGCCAGGCCCTGCCACCAGTCCGCCCCGGCGGCGGGCGCGGTCCGGCGGCGCAGCACCCGCGTCCGCTCGGCCACCTCGGCCAGCAGCCGGTCGAACAGCCGGAGCGCGGCGGTGCCGGTGGCCGGGTCACCGGTGGCCCGGTGGTGCGCGAGCAGGAAAACGGCGACCCCGGCCCGCCCGCGGGCGAAACCACGCTCGGTACCGGTATCGGTCAAGGCCCGGCGGGCGCACTCGTCGGCGATGGTGAAGTTCTCCGACCGCTCGGCCACCGACTGCAGGAGCAGGTGCCCGATGCCGATCCCGGCCACCCCGTGCACGTAGTCCGCGGCCTCGTGCTCGGCCAGTTCGAGCGGTTCCACCGGCAGTCCGGCGGTGCCAAGGAACAACGCGGTGCCGGTGCGGCCGGAGAACAGGCCGTTCGGCGGTGACACCGGGGGCGGGTGCTCGGTGACCCGGTGCGCGAGCGCCAGCGCGGCGGCCACGCCGCCGGGATGGTGCAGCAGTTCCATGCCGAGCCCGGCCGCCCCGCGGTAGACGTTCGTGGCGAGCGGCTCGTCCTCCAGCGCGAGCTCGGCGTGGCGCACGCATTCGGCCACGGTGTGCTCGATGACCGACTCCAGCAGGTCGCCGGTGATCTCCGGTTCGGCGGCGGTGGGCGGGACCGCGCGGCGGCGCCTGCCCGCGCGGATGTCCTCGACCGCGGCCACGCGCTCGGCGGGATCGAGGCTGAGCAACCGCGGCACCAGTCCGCCGGATTCCACCCGCCGGTACGCCAGCAGCGTGCGGTCGAGGTTCCGCAGCGGATCCGGGTCGGCGGTCACCGGCTCCAACCCGGTGGCGGCGAAGAACAACGTGGCGCCGAGGGAGAAGTAGTCGTCCTCGGGCACCGCCGCGCGATCGCCGCACTGGTCCGGCACGCTGTAGCCGGGGGTCCAGCCGGGCAGCTGGTAGCCGTCGTACCGGCTGGTGCCGAAGTCGATCAGCGTGCAACCACGTTCGGAGAGCACGATGTTCTTCGGGGAGAGGTCGCGGACCACCACTCCGCGTTCGTGCACCGCGTCGAGCACGGCGACCAGCCGCGCGGCCAGCGGCCCGATGCGCCGGAACCTTCCGGCTTCGGCGAGGCTCTTCGCACCCGCGTCGCTGGTGACCAGGTACTCGTTCTCGTCGATGCGGAAGTGGTCGAGCAGGTCCGGCACCCCGGCCACCCCGGTCAGCGCCTGGAGCACCCGGCGTTCGTTGCGCAACTGCCAGCGCAGGTCGATGCCCTCCTCGTCCTCGCCGACGAAGGCGGCGGCCCGCTTGAGCACCACCGCGTCGCCCGCCGGGCTCAGCGCGCGGTAGATGTTCCCGGCCGGGCCGGAAACCAGGCGGTAGCGGCCGATCCGCTCGGACTCGACGACCGGATCGTTGCGGTGGAACGGGTCCCGCGCCGCGCCCGGATCGCGCACCACCGGCCGGAGGTCGCCGTATTCGTCCACATCGAACTGCGGGGCGAAGGCGCCGAAGCGGTAGTACACCGGAGCGTCCTGGCGGAACCGGCGCGCCCCGGTGACTTCGGGTGCGGCCAGCCCGGTCAGCGCCGCGGCCAGCTCGGTCGCCAGCCGGACCGCCACCTCGTCGGCGGCGTGCACGATCAGCGCGTGCCCGGTGGTGGCCGGGTCACCGGCGTTCAGCTCGCGCAGCACGCCCGCCGAGCGCACCACGCGGAACTCGCAGTCGGCGGCGAGCAGGATCGGCAGCGCGAGTTCGAGGGTCTGGCCGAGGGTGACCGGCCGGGCCGAGACGTGAATCTTCCAGCCCTGTGCGGGAATCGTGCCGTTGCCCCGCACCCCGGCCCAGTTCCCGCGCACGGTGATCCGCCTCCCGGCGGCGATCTCCCCGAGCCGGTCGAGCAGTTCTTCTGTCATTTCGGTGCGCTGCCCCCTCTCCCCGGAATTCCCGCACATCGGGGAGAGGCAGTCCAGGCACCGAACGGTCCAACACGGACCTGACAAATAACACCGGTCGGTCAGCGCGTGATGTGCCAGAGGATCGCGTTGTGCGCGTGGTGGGCCTTGTCGTGCCCGCGGAACTCGACCTCGTGCACGTTCGCGCCCGCGGTCACCGCGATCGCGCTGGTGCTGAAGAAGCCACCGGTCCAGCTCTTGTTCGACACCACGGCGACGCTGGTGATCTTCGCGTACGGCAGCGAGACGAGCGCGGTCTTCTTGCCGACGAACGACTTGTCCTGCACGATCACCCGCCGGTCGGTGATGCCGATGAACCCGGTGCCCGCGCCGATGGCGTCGTAGACCGCGATCACCTTCTCCCCCTCCAGCAACCCGCTGACGATCTGCTCGTACTGCCCCCGCCTGTCGAACACCGGCTGGCTCATCGGAAACCCCCTCGTCGGCTTGATCTTCACCGTACCGTTGAACCATGGGGAGTGACGACGTCCGTGAGTTGATCATCTCGGGCTCGTTCGCGCGGCTGCGGGAACGCGCGTACGCCGGGAACACCGTCGCCGCGGAAATGCTCGACGACCTGGGCGCCCTGCTCGGCTGGGAGAACGAGCTGCCCGCGCTCGAAGCCGCCGGCAACGCCTACGCGATCCGGCGGATGGCCGTGCAGCGCTCGTTCCACGACGAACTGAGCGGGCTCCGCGCGCTCGCCGATCGGGGACACCGTCCTTCGGAGGAGATCCTCGTCCGGCGGCTGGTCGACAAGGAGGCGGTCGACGAACTGCGAGCCAGGGCGGACGCCGGTTCCCACGACGCCGGCCGGGAACTGCCCTGGCTGCTCGTCCGGCTCGGCAGGCTGGACGAGGTGCGCGCGAGCGCCGACGCGGGCGACCACTGGAGCAGGCAGTGCTACGTCGAGCACCTGCTGCGCAACGGCGAGGTCGCCGAGGTCGAGCGCCGGGCCCACGAGGGCGACTCGGCGGCGGAGACCCAGCTCGTCCGCCACTACGAGCGCCACGGCGAACCGGACAAGGCGATCGAGCTGCTGCGGCGCGGGTCGGGCGGTCACCGGCTGGAGGACCTGCTCGCCGCACACGGCCGCGTGGACGAGCTGCGCGCGCTCGCCACCACCAGCCGCAACGCGCAGCGAGAACTGGTCGAGCTGCTGGCGAAGCGGGAGGATCTGGCCGGGTTGCGCGAGTTCGCCGACGCCGGAGACCTCAAGGCCAGGGATCGGCTGATCCACTTGCTGGGCAGGCGGCAACTGACCGACGAGCTGCGGCCGTACGCCGAAGCGGGTCACACCTGGGCCACGATCCACTGGATTTCGGCCTTCTACCAGCAGGGTGACGAGCAGACGCTGCGCCGGCTGGCGGCCGAAGGCTGGGACCGGGCCGAATCGATGCTGGTCAGGCTGCTCCGCGAGCAGGGGCGCGACGAGGACCTGCGCCGGTACGCGGAGTCCGGTTCCGAACGGGCACGAAGCGAACTGGACGGCCGGGCTCGTCTGGCCGCCAAACCACCCCCACCACCGAAGCCGGATCTCGACACTCTCCGCGCCCGGGCGATGGAAGGTGGGCACGATGGCGCGTGGCGCAACTATCTGGGGGCGCTGGTCGAACAGGACCGCGCCGACGAACTCCGCCGGCTGGCCGATGCCGGTCACCCCGGCGCGGCCTACCACCTCGCCCAGTTGCTGAAGCAAAAACGCCTGGTGCGGGAGCTGGCCGACCGCGCACAGGCCGGGGACGCCCACGCCGGGCGGGCGTTGCTCGCCGTGCTCGACCCGCCCCCGAGCGAGGAGGACCGTCCGGACTACTGAACCCGCGAAGAAACCACTGTGGTGCAATCACCGCATGTCGCGAAAGAGCCGCCCCTGCCCGTGTGGATCGGGTGAGCCGTTCCCCGGTTGCTGCGGGCGCCTGCACGCGGGCGAGGCCACCGCGGCCACCGCCGAGCAGCTGATGCGGTCGCGGTTCAGCGCGTTCGCCGTCGCCGACGCGGACTACCTGCTGCGTACCTGGCACCCGGACACCCGTCCGGCCTCGATCGAGTTCGACCCGGCACAGCGCTGGACCTCACTGGAGATACTCGGGCACACCGGTGGCGGCCTGCTGCACACCGAAGGCACGGTGGAATTCGTGGCGCGGTACCGGATTCACGGGCATGACGGCGAGTTACGGGAGAACAGCAGATTCCTCCGCGAGGGTGGTCAGTGGCTGTACCTGATCGCACTAGCCGAGCGGTAACGCGAAAAGAATTCGTCCTACCTCTTCGAGTGAAATCCCCCGGCCCGCATTGCACTTCCGTTCAGCGGCAATACCGTAAAAATCGGACATCCACGGTCTTGGACGGGAGGCGGACATGTCGTCGAGCACGGCACCGGAAAACGCGACGGGCAGCCAGGCGCCCGCCGAGGACGACGACGGCATCAAGGACTTCCGCCTGCGCTGGACGCTGACCGGGCCGAAGAGCGGCAGCGTGGAGTTCGAGATCGCCGGCCTGCTCAGCCTGTACAACGACAACCACAGCTACCTCATCGACGGCAGGCTGCGCATCGTCGGCGGGCACGCCTACTACCGCGAAATCGGGAATCCGCGCATGTTCGTCCGGCGCAACGGCGGTGAGGCCAGCGGCCGCCAATGGGGCTGGGACCTGATCAGCGGAAAACGCACCTGCGAAAAACTGTGCACGATGGAAACCTATTTCCAGCGCATCGGTTACTGGGCACCGTCGGACCGCAGTCTCATTCTTTCCATCGGCGCCGAGCAGGGCTGGTCCAAGCGGACCCGGTTCAGCCCGCCGATCGAAGTCCGCATGTGCTGAGCCCGCCCGGAAGGACGCAAGATCGAAGAAGACTCCCGGTGACCGGTGGAGCACCATGGGTAGGTGCACGCGGGTGGGGTCGGGAGTGGGTGGCTTCGGGGCGTGCGTCGCTGTGCTCCGTTGTCAGGATCGGCTGGAGCCCGCTGGAGGAGGCCGGCCAGATGACCATGAGCGCGAGACTGCGGTCCGGGATGCGGGTGATCGAGCACTGGGCCGCCGATGCCTACCAGGCGGAGAAGAACGCGCTGTACACGGCGTTGTTCACGGTGCTGGACGGTTCGGTGTTCCGCACCTACGAGATCATCGACGACGAGGAACGGGCCGAGGAGTTCTACGTCCGGGTCCGGCCGAAGCTGCTGATCAAGATCAGGCTGCACCACTTCGACTCGTTCGGCGTGGTGTTCATCGGCACCCCCGAGGACGCCGGGCTGCCGGTGGCTCCCCCGGAGGCTCCGCCCGAGGCACCGCCGGCCGCGGCTTAGGCCGAACCGCCCCGCGGACGATAGGCCGAACGGACCAGTCGCGGCCGCGCCGGGATGAGGATTTCACATTCTCACATGAGGGCCAATCACACCTATAACCGACTCCTTGACAGCCCCCTGACCGTGTGAAACTCTTTGTTTCGGTTGACAAATGGGGCGTTCTTCGCCGGGAATTGCGAGGAGTAAATAAAATGGAGTCACCGGAAAACCCGGAATTTCCCGGCCTCGACGTTTCGGGCCGCGTGCGCGCGCGTGACATTCAAATGGCGGGCGTGGCCGACGTGGCCCGCCGGGTGCTGATGATCACCGGCGCGATCGACACCACCGACCACGACGTGTCGGTCACGGTGAACCTGCCCGAGCCCGGCCGGTGGCAGATCATCAAGTCCGAGACCAACCTGACCGACAAGACCTGGGTGGCCATGCAGGTCACCACCGACGAGGACTCCACCATCGTCAACGACGCCGACACCATGCTGATGTCGCGTCAGTTCTCGAAGACCTTCATGACCCCGGACCAGCGGCGGGTGACCTTCTACGACGGTGAGGTCCGGCCCGGCGAGGCGGTGCTGAAGGTCTACACGCTGGAGACCGGCGGCACGAACCCCGCCTACGCCTACTCCCGCTACAGCCCGATCGCCACCGACAGCGCCGAGAAGTCGGCCGAGACGCTCGACGGCCTGATCACCAACGGCATGCCGCAGCGCCAGGTGGTCGAACTGATCGTGCCCGTGACCATCGTCGGGTGATTCGTGCCGACCGTGTTCGTCCCGGAGCCCCACCTCCTGGACTCCCCGCGCGGCCGTGACTGGCCGTTCCCCGCCGCTCTCGGCGGTGCGGCGAGGCTCGACGAGCCCCCTCGCACCGCCGACGCGGTGATCGTCGGCGCCGGCCCGGCCGGCCTGGCGGTCGCCGCCGCACTCTGGCACCACGGAGTGCGCGACCTCGTCCTGTTCGATCGCGGGACCCGCCCGTGCGGCCGGTTCTTCGACCGGGTGGACACCCTCGGCCAGCGCGTGCTGCGCTCCCCCTACGAGCACCACCCCGGCGCGGAGGGTTACCGCGACTGCGAACTGCTGGACTTCGCGCGGCTGAACTGGGCGCGGCTGACCCCGGTGGAACGCCGTGAGGTCCGGATGGCGCAGGCCGGGCACCGGTCGGTGGTCCCGGTCGACGTGTTCGAGGCCTACTGCGCCCAGGTCGCCTCGACCCACCGGGTGACCGAGCGGACCTGGCAGGCCAACGTGCACGAGGTGCTGCCGGGCAAGAACTCGGTCACCGTGCGGGCGGGCGAGCACGAGGTGTCGGCGCGGTTCGTGGTGCTGTGCACCGGCGAAGAGCGGCGTCAGGCACCCGCCGGCTGGTGGCCCGGCCGCGAAACTCCGGAGGGTGTCCGGTACTGGGACGAACGGGCGTCCGAAGGAGCCGATGAGCTGATCGTGGTGGGTGCCGGTTTGTCGGCCGCGCACCTGGTCGCGAACGGGCTCGCCGGGGGCGCCAAGGTGCACTGGGTGTTCCGGGAGACCGGCGAGCGGTACCAGTGCGCGGACGTGAACTCGTCGTTCTTCCGCCCGGAGGGCCGCAACCGGTTCGACAGCGTGAACTGGGAGGACCGGCTCGGGCTGATGCGCACGTTCCGCCGCGCGTCGGTGATGTTCGAGTTCCGGCCGGGACTGGAGCGGGCGGAGGCCGATGGCAGGCTGGTCGTGCACCGCGGGCAGCAGGTCACCGGCGTCGGCACCGGCGAGGTCCGGCTGGCCGACGGCTCGGCGGTGCACGGCGACCACATCGCGCTGGCGCTGGGCACGGTGCCGTGGATCGGGGACCAGCTGCTGCCCGAGGAGGTCGTCGGCGAGCGCAACGGCTGGCCGGACCTCGACGAGCGGTCGCTGGCCTACTGCCGGGCGCCGCGGGTGTTCGCGGTCGGCGCGGCGGCGGGCATGGCGCTCGGCCCGGCGGCACGCAACATCGACGGCCACCGGGTGGCCACCGCGCGTGTCGCGGCGGCCGTGGCGCACGGCGTGCAGCGCGGTGAACCGCTGCTGACGGCGAAGGCGGTCGCCAGTGTCTAGCCCGCGCGACACCCTGTTCTCGCTGCCCGCGGTGGACGGTTCGGCGTCGGCGGAGGTCGGCGTGATCCTGATGGGGCTCGACGCCCGGCGGCTGCTCGCCGGGCTCGGGCTCGCGTCCCTGTTCGACGATCCCGGCCAGGTCACCCTGGCGGTGGACCACGCCAGGCACGACGCGCCGCTGCGGTTCTCGCTCGACGCGCTCGTGGCCGCCGGCACCACCCGCTGGCTCGCCGCACGCGACGCGCTCGCGTCCGCCGGCGGCCCCGCCCCGGACTCGGCTTCGCTGCGGCTCGCCTGGGAACAGACCCTGCGCCTGCTCGGCGACTGCGACCTCGACCCGGCCGGTCCGTCCACAGTGGCCTATCTCGCGGCCTGCTGGCTGCGTCGCGAGGAAATCGACCGACACTCTCCCTAGGGGATTCTCCGATGTCTTTCCTGAAGTCATTGGGCACGGACTCTGCGCTGCTTTCGGTGTTCCGGAAGTTCCCGGCCACCGCGCGACCGTTGCTCGATTACCATGAATTGGTGATGCGTGCTCCTTCACCGTTTTCGGCGGGTGAGCGTGAATTGATCGCCGCTTATGTTTCGGGTATCAACGGCTGCGATTACTGCCATGGTGTGCACACGGTGACCGCCGAGCAGTTCGGGGTGCCGGAGGGCCTGCTGGTCGCGGCCCTGTCTGACCTCGACAGCTCACCGGTGGACGCGAAGATGAAGCCGGTACTGGCCTATGTCGGTAAGCTGACGCGCACCCCGGCACGCATGACCGAGGCGGACGCGGACGCCGTGTACGCCGCGGGCTGGGACGAAACCGCCCTGCACGACGCGGTGCTGGTGTGCGCGTTGTTCAACTTCATGAACCGGATGGTCGAAGGCCTGGGCGTGGAAGCGTCCCCGGACTACTTCGGCGTCTCCGGCAAACGCCTGGCGGACGGCGGCTACACCGGCCTGGCCACCCTGCTGGACTGAGCACACCACACGAATGCGGCTTTCGGGATATTCCGCCCGAAAGCCGCATTCGTGTCTTCGGGGTCAGCGCGAGGGCCGCTGCAACGCCGCGGGCGAGTGCGGCACGAACGAAGGCGGCAGCACGGCATCCGCGAAGTCACCGAAGTTCGTCACCACGTGGTACTCCGGCCCGAACGAATTCGCCGCGGCGTTCAGGGCAGCGGGCGAGGTGTCCGGCCAGCGACCCGTCTCCACCCGCGTGAACATGGTCCGCAGGCTCACGATCTCCTCGGCCCCGCTGAACGCGCAGTGGTTGCCCCGCGCCGAAAACACCTGGCGCAACTGGTCCGTGTTGCCCCGAGCGGCGACCTGCGACGCGTACCAGTGCTCCTGGTCCGTCGAAGCCCCACCGTCACCGGTGTTGTGCAGCGTCAGCACGGGCGCCGGTGTGATGCCGTGCGGGATCGCGTACCGGTACATGTACCCCGTCGCCGAGGCGTCCGGAGCGATCCGCGGCTCGGCGGCGAGGCGCGCCAGGTCGTCCCGCACGTCCAAGCCCGCCGCTCGGTACGCCTCCTCGACCAGCCCGCGCTGGCTCGACCGCGCCAGCTGGAGCCCGTAGTCGACGCCGACGTTCCAAGCCGGGTTACCGCCCGCGCGTCGTTCCAGGTCGGCCCGGCCCGCCGGGCCCAGCGCCGATGACGAACCCTGCGCCCAGCCCGCCTGCTGCTTGATCCGCTCGACCAGTTCGGCGGGCGGCGCGTGGTGCGCGTGCTTCCACGGTGGCAGGTTGCCGAACGCACCGGCCAGCGTGAGCCGCGCTCGACCCTCCGGAGTGGACAGTGCTCGCTCGACCGCGGCCAGCAGCGCCTGGGTGCTGGCCGCCGGGTCGTCCGCGAGCACCAGGTCGATGTCCTCCCCCGGCGCGAGCAGCGTGCGGATCGCGAAGGTGACGTCCAGCGACATGTTGTACGGCGCCAGGTGGTCGATGTCCGCGCAGGTGGCCACCACGCCCGAGATCCGCCGCGGGTTGCGTTCGGCCAGCAGCACCGCGATGCCGCCGCCCATCGACATTCCACTCGCGACGGTCCGCCGCGGCTTGCCGACGTTGCGCTCGAACCAGTCCAGTACGGCGATCTGGTCGCGCAACGCCGGTTCCACCGCGAAGCCGAACCGGCCTTGGTAGTCCGAGGCCGCCAGCGCGTGACCGTTGGCCAGCAACCAGTTCTCGGTCTCCTTGCGGTTCGCCAGCCAGACCTCCGGCGGGATCGGCAGCCCGTCGCTGAAGTAGGCGTGGCTGTACAGCACGAGCGTGCCGTTCCAGCGCTCCGGGGTTTCCACCCGGAAGGCCGCGCCGCCGATCACCCCGGTGTGGGTCTGCCGCCCGGCCGCGGTCGCGGGGGTGGCGGTGAGCAGGCCGGCGAGCAGGACCACCACCAGCATCACGGCCCCGCCCCACCTCCTCGAGCGCAGGTCCATGGGCTCCGTCCTCGCAGGTCAACGGTGGCCGGGACACCGAATCCGCCCCGGCCGCCGTGGGTTCACCCGGCCAGCGGCGCCCCGGTCTCCACCAGCGACTTGAGGTCGCTGAGCACGAAGGCCCAGCCACCACCGGCGCCGAGGTGTTCCAGTCCGCCGTTGACCATGTCGGCCAGCTTCGGCGCGCCGCTGAGCTCGTGGGTCACGGTCAGCTTGCAGACGCCGTCCAAACTAGGATCAATCTGCCACGTCAGGCGGGTGAACCCTTCTTCCTTCATGCCCTGGTCCATGCACATCCGCCAGGTCTGCACCAGCTTGCGCGGCGGGTCGGCCTCGACCACCTCGCCGTCGACGGCGACGTCGCCGAGGTCCGGGTCGTAGGCCTTCATCTCGTCCGAGGTGAAGGCCTCGTACTTGCCGCCGGGACGCAGGTCGTACTTCGCGCGGGCGCCGTAGCCGTACTTGCCGTTCCACTCCGGCGAGGTGATCGCCTCCCAGATCCGCTCCGGGGTCGCCTTGATGTAGACGCGGTGGATCTGCGTGGTCTCGGTCGCGGTGGTGGTGGTCATCGCTTGTCCTCCAGCTCGATCTTGAGTTCGGCGAGCGCGCTGACGCCGCGCTCGGCGTACCGGCTGATCCACCGGTCGTGGATCAGCCGGATCGGTACCGGGTTCAGGAAGTGCGGCTTCACCCGCCCGACCCGGTGCGCGACGAGAAGGTCCGCGGCTTCGAGCACCCACAGGTGCTTCGCCACCCCGAACCGCGTCATGTCCAGCTCGGCGGCCAGCTCGGTGAGGGTACGGCCGTCCCCGGCGAGCAGCAGGTCGAGCAGGAACCGCCGGGCCGGGTCGGCCAGGGCCCGGAACACGCGGTCGTCGTCGGTCACCGGCTCAGGTTATGTGACCAAAAGGTCACATGTCAACCCCGCTCCGGCGTGCACACTGGGCTGATGCCGGAAAGCTGGGTCCTGCACGTGGATCTCGACCAGTTCATCGCCGCGGTGGAGGTCGCGCGGCATCCCGAGCTGCGCGGGCGGCCGGTGGTGGTCGGCGGCAACGGCGACCCGGCCGAGCGCGCGGTGGTGGCGACCGCCTCCTACGAGGCGCGCGCCTTCGGCATCGACTCGGGCATGCCGCTGCGGCTGGCCGCCAAGCGCTGCCCCGACGCGGTGTTCCTGCCGACCGACGCGCCGGCCTACGAGGAGGTCTCCGAACGCGTTTTCGCCGCCGTGCGGGAGTTCCCGGTGGTGGTCGAGGTGATGGGCTGGGACGAGGGCTTCATCGGCGCCGAGACCGACGACCCCGAGGAGCTGGCCGGCCGTGTCCGCGCGGCGATCGCCGAGCGCACCGGGCTGTCCTCTTCGGTCGGCATCGGGGACAACAAGCTGCGCGCCAAGCTCGCCACCGGCTTCGCCAAACCGGCCGGTGTCTTCCGGCTCACCGCGGCGAACTGGGCCGAGGTGATGCACGAGCGCCCGACCGAGGCGCTCTGGGGCATCGGCCGCAAGACGGCGAAGAAGCTGGCCGAACTCGAGGTGTCCACAGTGGCCGACCTGGCCGCGGCGGACCCGAAGGTGCTGGCCGCGCGCTTCGGCCCGACGATGGGGCCGTGGTACCGGATCCTGGCGTTGGGCGTCGGCGACACCGAGGTGACCAGCACGCCGTGGGTGGCGCGCTCGCGCAGCCGGGAAACCACCTTCCAGCAGAACCTCACCGATCCGGGTGAACTCGCCGAGGAGATCCGGAAGCTCGCGGCCCGGGTCACCCAGGACGTGCTGGCCGAAGGGCGCCCGGCCGTGCGGGTCGCGGTGAAGGTGCGGTTCGCCCCGTTCATCACCCAGACCCGCAGCCGGACGCTGGCCGCCCCCACCACCGACGGCGCCGAACTGGAACAGGCGGCCCTGGAGGTGTTCGGCCGCTTCGAAGTGCGGCGACCGGTGCGACTGCTGGGCGTGCGCGCCGAATTCACCCCACCGGATGACTGATGACCTCGGCGAACGGGGCCGCGATCAGACAGCGGCTTCCGCGGCCACTGCCTCTCGCACCGCCGGAGCGACTTCGGCGGCCCAGCGGCCCAGCGTGAGCGAGTCCGGCGAGCCGCCGGTCGGGCTGAACAGGGTGAAGCCCGAAGCGCCGTGGTCCAGGACCGCGCCGGTCAGTTCCTCGGCCCACTGCTCCGGCGAGCCGCCGAGCCAGCGGCCCTCGCTGTCGCGCGTGGCGGCCAGCGGCTCCGCGGTGATCCGGCCGGGCAGGTTGTAGTACGTGCGGATCTCGCGCGGGTCGCGTCCGGCCGACGCCGCCGCCTCGTCGATCACCGGCCGCGATTCCCGGTACCGCTTGCTGAGCCAGTCCGCCGCGTGGCCGGGGATCCAGCCGTCGGCCACCCGGCCGGTGGCGGCGAGCGACTTCCGGCCGACCGAACCGGTCCACACCGGCGGCGCGGCCACCGGCGCCGGCTCGATCTCCCGCACCCGGTAGTGGCGGCCTTCGTGGGTGACCGCGGGCCCGCCACCGGCGAGCTTCCTGATCAGCGTGATGCCCTCCTCGAAGGCGTCCACGGCGTCACCCGGCGAAAGCGGCGCCACGCCGAGGTCCGCGATCCGGTCCCAGAGCCCGCCCGCGCCCATGCCGAGCACGAGCCGCCCCTCCGACAGCGCGGCCAGCGAGGTCACCGTGCGCGCGAGCATCGGCGCGGGCCGCGTCGGCAGGTTGGTGACGTTGACCAGCCCGGAGATCCGCGCGGTGCGGCCGAGCGCGAACCCGACCGTGGCGTAGGCGTCCAGCCGCGCGCCGAGGTACGGGTGATCGCTCATCGAGAAGTGGTCGAGCCCGTCGCGGTCGGCCTGCTCGACGCTGCCCAGCAGGGTCGCGCGCTCGGCGACGTCGTGCACGGTGCCGAAGCCGAATTGCACGTCCATGAGTACCCCCAGAAGATTTGAGTTCGCACTACGAACCATATTAGTTCGTGTCGCGAACTGCAACCTCCAGAAAGATCTCCGGCACCTCGTTGTCCCGCACCACCCGGCCGAGCAGCTCGCCCAGCGCGTCCCGCTCGGCGGCGCCGAGCCCGTCGGTGAGCCGCTCGACACGACGGCAGGTTTCGGCGTAGAACTCCGCGGCCAGCACCGCGCCGTCCTCGGTCAGCGCGACGCGGACCGCGCGCGTGTCGGCCGGATCGGGTTCGCGCCTGGTCAGCCCGTTGCGCTCGCTGCGATCGACCAGCCCGGTCAGGCTGGACTTGGCCAGGCCGAGCATCGCGCCCAGCTCGCTCATCCCGCGCGGGCCACCCATCAGCACGCAGAGCAACTGGCCCTGTTGCGGGGTGACCCCGTGCTCCCGCCCCGACTCGGCGTACACCGCGTTCACCAGGAAGGCCGAGCGCACCAGCCCGGCCACCACCCCGATCGTGCCGTCCCCAAGCTCGCCCATGCGGCGAGCCTAACGAGGAGTCAGTTGTAACCCAGCACGATCGGGCCTTCGACGTACTCGCGGTTCTGCCGCGGCGGCGGCACCACGGACGCCTCGGCCACCGGGTCGACGCCGAAGGCCTCCTCGATGAGGTCCGGTGCCAGCGTGGTGGCGACCGGGCTCTCCTCGTGGTTCGAGTGCTCCATCAGCGGACCTCCGTAGCCGAACTGCGCCTGCCTGTCCAAGTGTGCCCCAGATCACTAAATTCCGACTGTCGCGCGACTCGAACCGGAGGGATTCCCTAAGAATTCCACGCTCCCGGGGCATGCTGGGCCGGAAATCCCAGCGAGTGGGACCGATCGGCCCAGCCGCTCCGGGGCGCGGGGACCACCGGCGCCGCGGGCTCGGCGGCCAGCAGCGCGGCGAGCACCACGGTGACCGCGGCCAGTTCGAAGTCGTCCGGCTCGCCGCGGACCACCCGCACCAATGGCTCCCCGCCGGTCACAACGGCACGTTCCCGTGCTTGCGGCGAGGCCGCTCGGCCCGCTTGTCCCGCAGCATGGCCAGCCCGCGGGCGATCGCCGCCCTGGTGTCAACCGGGTCGATCACGTCGTCGACCAGGCCGCGCTCGGCGGCGTAGGCCGGGTCGAGGAACTCCTCGGTGTAGGCCTCGATCAGCTCCTGGCGCAGCGGCTCCGGATCCGCCTCGGCCGCCAGCTCCTTGCGGAAGAGCACGTTGACCGCGCCCTCCGCGCCGAGCACGGCGATCTCGTTGGTCGGCCACGCCAGCGACAGGTCGCAGCCGATGGACCGCGAGTCCATCACGATGTACGCGCCGCCGTAGGCCTTGCGCAGCACCACCTGGATCCGCGGCACGGTCGCCTCGCAGTAGGCGTAGAGCAGCTTCGCGCCGTGCCGGATCACGCCGTTGTGCTCCTGTTCGGTGCCCGGCAGGAAGCCGGGCACGTCGACCAGGGTGATCAGCGGGATGTTGAACGCGTCGCAGAACCGGACGAAGCGCGCGGCCTTCTGCGAGGCCTCCCGGTCCAGCACGCCGGCCAGCACCATCGGCTGGTTGCCGACCACACCGACCAGCTCGCCGTCGATCCGCCCGAACGCGCAGACCACGTTGCGCGCCCACAGCTCGTGGATCTCGAAGAAGTCTTCGTCGTCGACGACCTCGGCGATCACCTCGCGGATGTCGTAGGGCTGGTTGGGCTCCACCGGCACGATCTCGGCCAGCCGCGGGCGCACCTCCTGCCCGGCGCCGCTGCCGACCGTGCGGGGTGCCGGTTCGAGGTTGTTGCGCGGCAGCATCGACACCAGGTAACGCACGTCGGCGAGGCAGCTCTCCTCGTCGTCGTGCACCACCGCGGCCGAGCCGGACAGCTCGCCGTGCACGTCGGCGCCGCCCAGTTCGTCGTGGCTGACCCGCTCGCCGCTGACCACCTCGACCACGTCCGGCCCGGTCAGGTACATCCGGGCGGTGTCGCGGACCATGAAGGTGAAGTCGGCCAGTGCCGGCGAGTAGGCCGCGCCACCGGCGCACGGCCCGAGGATCACGCTGATCTGCGGGATCACCCCGGACGCGGCCGCGTGCCTGCGGAAGATGCCGCCGTAGCCGTGCAGGGCTTCGACGCCCTCCTGGATCCGGGCGCCGCCGCTGTCGTTCAGCCCGATCAGCGGGGACCCGGTGGCCAGCGCCAGGTCCATCACCTTGTGGATCTTCGCCGCGTGTGCCTGCCCGAGCGAGCCGCCGAACAGGGCGAAGTCCTGCGAGTAGACAAAGACCCGACGGCCCTCGATGGTGCCGGAACCGGCCACCACGCCGTCGGTGAACGGCCGGTTGTCCCCCAGCTTCGGTCCGCTCAGCTGGTGCCTGCGGTACAGCTCGACCTCGGTGAACGAGTCCTCGTCCAGCAGCAGCGCGAGCCGCTCGCGCGCGGTCAGCTTGCCGAGCTTGTGCTGTCGTTCCGGCTGGCCTTCGACGATCTTGGCGCGCTGCTCGCCGAGCTTCTCGCGCAGGCCGTCCATGGTGCGCGAGGCCGCGTAGTCCCGGCCGCGCTCGCGGACGGAGCGCTGGCGCCCATTCGGCGTGCGACCCCGGCGGCCTTCTTCGGTGCGGTGGCGCGGGAAGGGCACAACGACGTCGTCACCCCCCACGGCGCGCTCGGGCGCCGCGGGCCCGGCGGGAGCCGCCGGGCCGCGGTCGAACGCGTAGGCGTTGGCGTCCGTCCGTTCGCTCACGCCGCCCTCCTGGCCTCTCGTTCGGCGTGGTCGGCCTCCATCTGGGCGACCAGGTCGCTCCACCGCAGTCCCCGGCCCAGCCGCGGCACCGAGGGGTAGGGCGGGCCGCTCAGCCAACGGGGGTCCGGCGCGTCGTGCGCGTCCGCGGCGGCGGGCGGCTCGGCCCGGCCGAACAGCGGGATCGGCTGGTTGGTCTCCTGCTCGGCCTGCTGGGGAACGGATTCGGCGCTCATCGGACAGCCCTTCCTGCTAACAACGGAATCGGCACCGGCGTGCCGAGCACACCGGCCTGCCGATCGGACAGAAAACCGGCGCGGTGCAACCACCGCACCGTGTCGGTCAGGGTCGCGGCCAGCGGCCGCGGGCTCAGCTGGAGCGATCTTGTTGCGGCCGGATCGACCCGCGCGTCGCACGCGCAGGCGTAGATCGCGCCGTACTCCGCCGGGATCCGCCACGGCCAGCACCGCTGGGCGAGGTCGGCCAGCCTGCCGACCGGCACCAGCGCGGCCGGTGGCAGGAACAGCGCGGGCAGCGCGCGGCCGGTCACCGCGCGCACCGCCGCCACGTAGTCGCGTGTGGACACTGCGCGCCCCGGGCCGAAAACCCGGTTGGGGCCGGGGTTTTCCACCACGAGCGCGTGCAGCTCGGCGGTGTCGCGGACGTCCCCCATCGGCAGTCCGCCACGCGGCCAGAACGGCATCAGCCCGCGCAACACGTTGCGCAGCCTGGCGTTCTGGTCGCCGAGCTTCGGATCATGCGGGCCGAGCATGGCCGGCGGATAACTGATCACCACCGGCACGCCTTCGGCCTGGTGCCGCCGCGCGACGACCTCCGCGGCGGCCTTGGTCGCCATGTACGTCTCGCGCGGACGTCCGACCGGCGAGTCCGGCCCCAATGCCGCCGAAGACGGGAACAGCGCGGCGACACTGGAAACGTGCACGATGCGGCCGACGCCCGCTCGCCGCGCCGCGCCCAGCACGACCTCGGTGCCGCGTTCGTTGACCGCGCGCATCACCGCGTGCCGGCGGCTGTCGAAGGAGTAGACCGCGGCCGCGTGCAGCACCGCGTCGGCACCGCGGACCGCGGCGGCCACCGCGGCCTCGTCGGTGACGTCGCCGGCCACCACGTCGACCGCACCCGGGTCCACGCCCAGCGGTTCCAGCGCGGGACCGGCCGAAGCCGGGTCCCGCGCCAGCAACCGGACGCGGTGCCCGCGGGCGACGATCGCCGCGACCGAGTGGGCACCGGCGAAACCGGTGCCACCCGTCACGGTGACCAGCAACTCAGGCGGTGGCGCGGACATCCGGACCGACCTGGTGGTAGTCGCCGCCGAAGAAGGTCAGCGCGTGCGGGCCGGTGCCCCGCTTCGAGCTGACCACGTTGCCGAGGAAGATCGAGTGGTCCCCGCCCTCGTAGACCTCGGCGAG
This sequence comes from Amycolatopsis sp. YIM 10, assembly GCF_009429145.1. Lineage (GTDB taxonomy): Bacteria > Actinomycetota > Actinomycetes > Mycobacteriales > Pseudonocardiaceae > Amycolatopsis. Next base: position 8,772,263 of record NZ_CP045480.1, read on the forward strand.
ATTGCACTCGACCCAGGCCAGCGATCCGGACAGCAGCGGGGAACCGGTGTGCGGGCCGGGGAACCAGTCGACCGCGTCGAACTGGGCCAGCCCGCGCGGACGCCGCCAGTCGGCGAAGTACCGCGCCATCTCCTGCTGCTCGGCGCCGAGAATGGACACCGCGAACGCCTTCGCCGACAGGATCGCGTCGTGCATCCTGGCCGCGCGGGACACGCAGCACAGCACCATCGGCGGATCCAGCGACACCGAGCTGAACGCGTTGGCGGTCATCCCGTGCCCCCGCTCGCCACCGGCGGTGATCACCGTGATTCCGGTGGCGAACTGGGACATGACCTCACGCAGCGTGGTCGGCGTGGACAACCGCTTGCGGCGCTGCGACGGCAGCACCGACAGCGATTTCAGCGGAGCCACCGGAGCCGGCCGGGCGGCCTGCTCCGTCGACTCGCCCGCTGCCTGCACGGTTTCCGACACGGTCAGACCCCCTTGCTCCTGGCCGCCGCCGTTTCCTTGACGGCAGCCGCGGCTTTCGGACCTTCGGCGTAGGGCGCGAGCGCCTCGCGCAACTGCTCCGGCACCCGCGACGGCACGGTGTTCGTGTTCGGGCCGCGCATGCAGGCGATCCGCTGGCGGCCACGGGCCACCAGGTTCTCCTGCCCGCCGGTGATCTGGACGTAGTCGAAGCTGAACTGGATCTGGGTCTGGGTCAGCTCCTCCAGCCGCATCCGGATGGACAGCTCGTCGAACGCGGTGATCTCGGAGAAGAACTCGCACTCGACCTTGAGCGTGAACAGCTTCAGGTCGTCGCGGACGTCCTCGAGCACCGCGGGCGCCTTCTCCTTGAGGAACATCTCCCGGCACCGGCCCTGCCAGCGCAGGTAGTTGACGTAGTAGACGTTCCCGACGAGGTTGGTCTCCTCGAACCCGACCGTGTGGCGGATCTCGTAGTAGCCCGGCGTGCTTGGCGTGCCTGACATGGTCAGCTTTCCTCTCCCTCGAGTACCGCGAAGACCACGGGGTCCGGCCGGTCTTCGATCGTGGTGGCCCAGGTCGCGATGCGGGCCTCGCCGCTGGACAGCAGCGCCCACCCGTCGGGGTGCACCTGCTGCACGGTCAGCGCCTGGGTCATCTCGCCGGTCTTGCGGATGCACTCCAGCGCGCTCCACACCCGGGTGCTCGCCGCCGCCACGGAGTCGCCGGTTTCGGCGGCGAGCAGGTCGCGGACCGCCAGCAGCTCACTGCCGAGCAGGCCGGCCCAGTCCTCGTCGGTGCGCTCGACCACGGTTTCCACGTCGCAGGTGAGCTGCCCGAACCCGGCCACCGCGAGGGTCAGCCGCGAGCTGTGCGAAGCGGAGATCTCGAAACCGTCGGTCTCCGGCTTGCCGTCCGGGCGGTACTGCACCTCGGCGGGACGGCCGATCGCCCTGGACAGCGCCAGCTTCGTCTGCGCCCGCCGTTCCGGGGTGGCGCCGACGTCCACACCGAGGGGATCGGGCTCCACCACCACCGCGCGGGTGCCGCCGAGCACGCGCTCACACGCCCGCTCGAGGTAGGAACCCAGCATCGACGGCGTCCACGGGCCCGCCCCGTCGCGCTTGCGGACCGCCCGCAGCGACAGGCCTTCCCAGCGCTCCACCAGATCGCCACCCGGCTCGCGGATGTCGAGGTCGTAGACGTAGGTGTCACCGTCCTGCGACCGCTCCCTGGCGTCGAGCACCACGTACTCCACGTCCTGGTCGGCGGGGTCGGCCAGGTACAGCCGCTCGATGCCCTGCGGCAGCAGCGTCGCGTCCGGGACGCAGCACTGGATCGCGTGCATCATCGTGTCGCGGGTGCCCGGGTCGGCCAGCAGCTTCTGCTGCGGCAGGAAGGGCGCGAACCACGAGTGGGCGGAGTCGGTGGACACCTCGGCCACCGCGTGCCGGGCGCTCGCCCGCCGGTAGCCGGTCAGCTTCTGGAACCGCTTGCCCTGGAACAGGACCGTGCCGTACAGCTCGGTGATCGGGTCGACCGGGACCGGCGGCAGCGGGTTGTTCAGGTCGGCGAAGGCACCCGGCTGGGCGCCCAGGTCCGGGCGGGGGAAGCGCAGGCGGGCCCGGAAGTGGTCGGCGCTGAACCCGGTGTCCTCACTGCGGATCACCACGTCGACGGTCTCCCCGCTGCGGGCGAGCGCGGCCAGCCGGATGGTGGTCGAGCCGCCCGGCGAGACCACGATCGGCCGCAGGAACTCGACGTTCTCCAGCATCGGCGGGCCGTTCTGCCCGGTGACCGCGGCGGCCACCTGGGTCATCGCCTCCATGCCGATCACCGCGGGGAAGAGCAGGTCACCGTCGAGCAGGTGGTCGGCCAGGTACGGGTCGCTGCCCGCGGACAGGTCGGCCTCGGTGATCAGCTCGACGCCCGGGTAGTGCACCACCGCGCGGTCGACGAACCGGGTCAGCGGCAGTTCCTGGCGCTCCACCGGCAGGGTGGCCAGGCCACCGGTCCGGCCGCAGACCACCAGCACCGGCGGCGAGTCCGGGTCGGCCAGCACCTGGCGCAGCATCTCGATGCCGTTCTCGGTGGGGATCGGCGTGATGCCGTCACGCATCAGGGCGCCGACCACGCCGAGCTTCTCGCCCATGCCGGCCCCGGACCAGACCGACCACTCCAGCGCGAGCACCTTGGCGTTCGGGTGCTCCTGGCCGAAGCGCACGGTCAGCTCGGTCATCCAGTCGTTCGCGGTGGCGTAGTGCGCCTCACCGCGGAGACCGGCGCGGCCGATGATGCTGCCGAAGGTGACCAGCAGCTTGATCTTGTCCTCGTCGACCGCGGCGAGCACCGCCTTGAGGCCGTCGATCTTCGGCGAGAGGGTCTTGCGGAAGGTGTCCTCGGTGAGGCTGAACAACGCGCTCGGCTCGTTGCGGCCGGCACCGTGCAGGATCGCCGTGACCGCACCGAGTTCGCCCTGCATCCGGTCCACCGCGTCCTTGATCTGCGCCGCGGAGGTGACGTCGGCGGACTCGTAGCGGAAGTCGATGCCCGCCGCGGTCATCCGGTCCAGGTTCTCGGCCAGTTCGGTGTCGGACTCGGGCAGGCTGCGGCCGAGCAGCGCCAGCTTCGCGCCGGACTCCTTGGCGATGGCCAGCGCGCTCTCCGCGGTGATGCCCTTGCCACCACCGGTGACCAGCAGCACGTCCCCGGCGGACAGCGGCGACGGGCCGGGGTCCTCCGGCGGCGCGGGCAGCGGCTTGAGCACCGGCACCCAGCGGTTGCCGCCGGCGTCGTAGCGGGCCTCGGCGAAGTCGATGGTCGAGGCGACCTCGCTGACCACGAAGCCCATCGCCTCCTCGACGGCCAGCGGGTTGGTGGCCGCGGCGTCGGGCAGGTCGACGATCGTGGTGCGGATCGAGGGGTCCTCCAGGCGCAGCGTCTTGGCCAGCCCGGAGGCGCCGAGTCCCTGCTGCACCAGCACGAAGCGGGTACCGGTCGGCGCGCCCATCACCGCGCGGCCGGCGTCGAGGAACAGTCCGACGTGGCTTTCGTCGGCGTCCGGCGGCAGGCAGAGCAGGACACCGTCACCGATGCCCGCGGCGGCCAGCGCCGAGCGCAGCGGCTCGGCCAGCGGGTGGTCCTCCGGCGAGAACACCGTCCAGTCGGCGGTGGTGCCGCCGGACCCGATGTCGGCGAAGGGGCGCGGGGCCCGCACGTACTGCACCGCGAACGGCCGCACCCAGGGAGCGACACCGGGGACCTCGCCCTTGGGGGCGTCGTTGTCCGAGCGCTGCGCGGTCTCGGCCAGCTCGTCGATCATCTCGGCCAGCTCGCCGAGGCAGACGGTGGCGAAGTTCGGCATGCCCTCCAGCGGCGGGCGGCCGAGCGCGCGGGTCACGTCGTTGACGATCTGGCCGACGGTGATCGAGGACAGGTGCAGGTCGTCCAGCGGGTGCGTGTCCGCGGTGACCGTCTCCAGCGGCAGTTCCACCCGCTCGGCCGCGAGCTTGCGCAGCAGGTCGAGGGTGCTGCTGGCCGGGTCGGCCTCGGTGGCGGCACCGGCCTGCGCGGCCGCGGCCGCCTTGGTCTCGGCGCTCTGCTGGCTGCGGAGCAGCTCCAGGTCGATCGACGGCGCGGCCTCGCAGGGGCTTTCCAGGAAGGACATCTCGCCGTCCAGCGGCAGCGGCCGGACCGCGCGACCGGCGAACAGCGCCGCGGTGTCCAGCGCCGCGCCGAGCGCGAAGGCCGCGCCGGCCACGCCGAGCACCGCCGAGAGCGAACCGCTGTCGGTGTCCACCGAGAGCACCGGGGTGTCCGGCGCGATTTCGCTGAACAGCCCGGCGAGCACGCGCCCGGGGCCGACCTCGACCACCAGGTCGCTGCGCTCGGCGGCCTTCGCGGCGGCCTCGCGGAAGCGGACCGGTTGCACGATCTGGTCGCGCAGCAGTTCGGCCAGGTTCTCGGCGGCGTGCAGCACGTCGCCGGTCACCGTGGAGATCACCGGGCGGGTGAGCCGCTCGAAGCCGAAACCGTCGAGCTGCTCGGTCATCGCCACCGCGGCCGGCTCGACCAGCGGCGAGTGGAAGGCGTGCGAAACGTTGATGCGGGTGGCGGTGACGCCCTGGGCGCGGGCCTTCTCGCAGACCCGGTCGATCGCGTCGGCCGGTCCGGAAAGGACGGTCTGGCGAGGGGCGTTGTACCCGGCGATGACCACGTCCTCGCCCTCGGCGAAGCGCTCGGCCTGGTTGGGCTCGGCCTGCAGACCGGCCATCGCGCCGCCGCCGTCGCTGGCCGAGGCCATCACCTTGCCGCGGATCCCGGCCAGGCGCAGCACCTGCTGCTCGTCCATCGCGCCGCCCCAGTGCAGGGCGGTCAGCTCACCGAGGCTGTGCCCCACCGCGGTGTCGGCCTCGATGCCGAGCCCGCGCAGCACCCGCAGCGCGGCCAGCGAGCCGGTGACGATCCTGGGCTGGGCCACCTCGGTGGCCACCTGGTCGCCGTCGGTGGGCAGCCCGGCCTGGGTGAAGATCTCCTCGGCCGCGGTGAAGCGGCGGCGGATCGCGCCGACCGCGCCGCGGCCGGAACCCTGGCCGGGGAACAGGTAGGCGATCTTCGGCGTGGCGTTGCGGTTGCCCGCGTAGATGCCCTCCGAAGCGCTGAAGATGGTGGTTTCGCCACCGTCGAGGCGGCCGCGCAGCCGGTCGAGCTTGCGCGCGGCGTCCTCGGGATTGGTGGCCACGATCGCGGCGCGGGCGGCGCCGCCGGACAGCTCACCGGCCAGCGTGCCCGCCAGGTCGGTCAGCTCGGCCATGGACAGCTTCGCCGCGACCGGGACCAGGTCGGCGACGCGGTCGCGCAGCTGGGTCAGGTCCTCGGCGTCGAGCAGCAGCAGCTCGGCGTCCTGGCGGCCGGTGACCAGCGCGCGGGTGCGCTCGTCGAGGTCCTCGCGGCGCTCGATGTCCGGGCCCTGCTCGACGGTGACGTGCGAGTTGATGCCACCGAAGCCCATCGCCGAGACACCGGCGCGGATTTCCTTGCCCGCCGGGAAAAGCCCGGCTTCACGCGGCACGTACATGGTGGCGTCGTCGGCGGTGAGCAGCGGGTGCGGCTCGTTCTGCCCGGTGCCCGGCGGGATCACCTGGTGGTAGACCGCCAGCGTCGCCTTGATCAGCCCGGCGATACCGGCCGCGGCCTTGGTGTGGCCGAAGTTGCCCTTGATGGTGCCGAGCGCGGCCTTCTCCGCGTCGGGCGCGGCGTCGCGGCGGGCGCCGGACAGCGCGATGATCTCGGTTTCGTCGCCGAGCGCGGTACCGGTGCCGTGGCCCTCGAAGTAGGACACGCTCTCGACGCCGTACCCGGCGCGGTTGTAGGCGCGGGTCAGGGCGAGGCGGTGACCGGCGGCTTCGGGCCGGGTGATGCCGCCCTTGCCGTCGGAGGAAACGCCCCAGCCGGCCAGCGTCGCGTAGATGCGGGCGCCGCGGGCGATCGCGTCCTCCTCGCGCATCAGCACGACCATGCCGGAGCCCTCGCCGGGCCAGAACCCGTTGGAGTCGGCGTCGTAGACCTTCATCTCGCCGGTGGCCAGCGCGCCGGTCTTGGCGAAGCCGATCACCTCGAACGGGTCGATCGAGAGGTCGACGCCACCGGCGAGCGCCACGTCCACGTCGTGCTCGACGAGCGCGTTGGCCGCGGTCACGATGGACAGCAGCGAGGACGAGCAGGCACCGTCCACAGTGAACCCGCCGCCGCCGAGGTCGAAGTAGTTGCAGATGCGCCCGGCGATGGTGTTGGCCAGGCCACCGGCCAGGGTGTCCTCGTTGATCTCGGGGAACGGCGCCTTGTACTGGACCTCCAGCTCACCGAGGAAGGTGGCGATGTCCTCTTCGCCCCAGCCCTTCTCGGCCAGCGCGGCGGCGACCGTGCGGCGGACGTACGGCCACCGCAGGCGCATGATGTTCGCCCGGGAGAACTCACCGGTGAGGCTGTTGCCCAGCACCACGCCGGTGCTCAGCTTGGGCAGGCCCTCGCCGTCGGGGAACCCGGCGTCGGCCAGCGCCCTGGCGGCCACGTCCAGCGCCAGCCAGTGCGTCATGTCGGTGGTGCGGAAGGTGCTGCCCGCGACCTTGTACTTGACCCGGTCGAACTCGAAGTCCCGCAGCACCGCGGCCTTCTCCGCGTAGAACCGGTCCGGCGCTTCGGGATCCGGCGAGTAGTAGTCCTCGCGGTTCATCCGCTCGTCGGGTAGCCGGCGGAATGCTCGCCGCCCCGCCAGCACGTTCTCCCAGAGCTCGTCCGGAGAACTGGCGTCGGGGTAGCTGAGACCGATGCCGACAATCGAAATCCGCTCAACACTCACGCCGCACTCCCCATCAGTCCTTTTTCGTCTCACCGCGAGGTTCACACGATCGGGTTCCAGCATGCAGGGCGGGTTCGGCGGCGTCTTCTCCCATTGTGCCCAGCGCCACGCGGCCTTCGCGCAGGTCAGCGGTACTCGAGCGAGCTTCTTCCGGTATCGGCTATGCGATCTTCACGCACCGGCCGGGAATCGCTCAGGCGAACCGCGAGTGAATCACCGGGTGCCACCGGCGGTCAATCTTCACGCCATTGCGCGGCAATACCGGAGAATTGCCCCTCTTCTCGATTGCCCCATTGCTCCGAATGGCGCGAATGGGCCTTCACCAGCACGTTTTCCCTCCGTAGCATCCGCAGCGAGGAGCCCCGCCGGCTTTCCGGTGGCCTTTGGCACGAAATCCGGGAGAGATCAGATGGAGAAACGCTGCCCCTACGCCCTCGACACCACCGGCCGGGACATCCACGGCGAAGCCGACGGCCTGCGCAAGCAGGGCGCGGCGGTCCAGGTGGAGCTGCCCGGCGGCGTGGTCGTGTGGTCGCTGAACAGCTACGCCGAGATCAAGAAGGTGCTCACCGACTCGCGGGTGACCAAGAGCGCGCGCAACCACTGGCCCGCGTTCATCAACGGGGAGATCCCGCGAGACTGGGAGATGATCAGCTGGATCGCCATGGACAACATGGTGACCGCCTACGGCAAGGACCACGTGCGGTTGCGCCGGCTGGTCGGCAAGGCGTTCACCCGCCGCCGCACCGAGGCGATCAAGCCGCGCATCCACGAGCTGACCGAGATGCTGATCGGCGCGCTGGAGCAGGTGCCCGCCGGGCAGCAGGTCGACCTGCGCGAGGCCTTCGCCTACCCGCTGCCCGCGATGCTGGTCGCCGACCTGATCGGGATGGGCGAGGCGGCGCGGCAGAGCACCGCCAAGGTGATCGACATGATGGTGGACACCACCGTCACCCCGGAGCAGGCTCAGGCGATTCTCGGCGGCTGGCGTGGCGCGATGGCCGAGCTGATCGCGGAGAAGCGCGCGAACCCCGGTGAGGACATCACCAGCGACCTGATCGCCTCCCGCGACGAGGACGGCACGCGGCTGTCCGAGGACGAGCTGACCGACACCATCTTCGCCATTCTCGGTGCCGGTTCGGAGACCACGATCAACTTCTTCGACAACGCGATCACCGCGCTGCTGACCCACCGCGACCAGCTCGACCTGGTCACCAGCGGGCAGTTGGACTGGGATGCGGTGATCGACGAGACGCTGCGCGTGGAGTCGCCGCTGGCCCACCTGCCGCTGCGCTACGCCGTCGAGGACATCGAACTGGACGGCGTCACCATCCCCAAGGGCGACGCCCTCCTGGTGAACTACAGCGCCATCGGCCGCGACCCCGCGGTGCACGGTGACAGCGCCGACGTCTTCGACATCACCCGCGAGGACAAGGAACACCTCTCCTTCGGCCTCGGCCCGCACTTCTGCCTGGGCGCCGGGATCGCCCGCGCGGTCGCCACCATCGGACTGTCCACTTTGTTCTCTCGCTTCCCGGACCTGGACCTGGCCGTGCCGCGCTCGGACCTGCAGCCGCTGCCCACCTTCATCATGAACGGCCACCGCTCGCTACCGGTGATCCTCAAGCCGGCCGCCTGAGAGATCCATTGCCGTGTATGTGGCTTTCACCGCGATTTCCGCCGTGAAAGCCACATCCACGGCACTCTCATGCCCCGGTTCCACAGCCAAAAACACGGCGAAGACCCCGATGTCAAGGCATCTTTCCCGCCTTGACATCGGGGTCTTCGCCGTAGTCACACTGAAGAACCGGGGTGGCCCTACTCCGAAGCCTCGAGCATAGAGTAAGGATCCTCCATCTCGTACCACCCCAACCCCGGCGGACACCGGTCATACCCCAGCAACCGCCGCACCTCCTCCGGATACGCCAGCACCATCTCGCGAGGCACCGCCAGATACTGGTTCTCCTCCTGCCGCAGATTCCCCAGATCCAGCGCGATCGTCATCCCGGTCCGGGGAGAATCAGCCACGTTCTTCCCACCACCGTGATAAACCCCGCCCAGCCAGATCAACGCCCCGCCAGGCGGCATCTCCGTCGGAATCGCCTCACCGGCCAGCGGCGGCCGCTCGTCGTCCCAGTGATGACTCCCCGGGATCACCAGCGTGCCACCGTTCTCCGCGGTGAACTCGCTCAGCGCGACCATGATCTGCACCCGGCTCGTCGGGCCGGGGTGCCGCCGCAGGTGCAGCGCGTCGTCGCGGTGCAGCGGCTGCTTGCCCTGCCCCGGATGGATCTCGATCAGCTGCGTGCCGCTGATCTGGATGGTCGGCGTCATCTCGACCCGCGACCGGCCCAGCCAGATCGGCACCGGCTTCTGCATGATCCGCCGCGCCGCCCCGAGGTACAGCGGGTGCGTCACGATCGGCGTCAGTTCCTTGGTGCGCCCGAACAGCGAGGACACCCGGCGCGTGCGAGTGCCGTTGTACCAGTCCTCGCCGTAGCCCTGTGCCTCCAGAGCCGGCCGGAAGTCGGCCAGCAGCGCCTCGCGGGTGATGTCGTCGGCGAAGTCCTCGACGATGATCGCGCCATCGCGCTCGAGGATCTCTTCGACGTCGTCGAGGCTGTGGCCGGACCGGACGCGGACCAGACCGCTCACCGGGCCGCCGCCTTCGCCGTGACGTCCTTCACCAGCACGGCCAGTGAGGGGTCCTCCTCGAAGATGTCACCGACCTCGATCTCCACACCGATCTCGTCCTCGATCCGGGAGACCAGGCGCACCGCGGTGATCGAGTCGCCGTTGAGGTCGAAGAAGGTGGCCTCGGACTTGCCGTCGGGCACGCGCAGCACCTCCTTCCAGATCTTCCCGACCGCCTGCTCGAGGTCCAGGTTGCTCGTCATCGCCCATCCTCCGGTTGTTCGTCGGCTAGATCTGGTCCAGCGGGGTGTCCGGCGCGCCGACGGTGTTCTTCAGCGTGCCGAGGAAGTTCGCGGCCAGCTCACGCATGCCGTCCGCGTCGTACAGATTGGTGTTGAAGCCGAGGGTGCCTGCCATCTCACCCTCGAACTCCATGTCGATGTGCCACATCGAGCCGTCCGGGATGTCCCCGCCGGCGGCCTGCGGCAGCAGGCGCCGTCGGATTTCGGTGTAGGTGAACCCGCCCGCGTCACCGGTCGCGGCGAACGGTGAGCGGAACACCTGGAAGGCGCAGGGCGCGCCGTCGTCGGCCATGCCGGGCCCCATCAGCTGCGGTGCCTGCGCGGCGATCTCGCCGAACGGGATGTCCTGCGCGTACGCGCGCAGGCAGGTGCGCCGGGTGCGGTTCACCACGTCGCGGAAGGTTTCGCAGCCGCTGAGGTCCGTGCGCAGCGGGAGGTAGTTGAAGAAGGCGCCGACGGTGTCGTGGAAGGCGGCCTCGCCACGACCGGAGGTGAAGGTCATCACCACCACGTCGGTTTCGCCGGTCAGCTTGTGCAGGAAGGCGTTGTACGCCGCGAGCAGCACCATGAACGGCGAGCTGCGGGTGGTCTTCGCGGTGCTCAGCAGCGCCGCGCCGAGGTCCTCGGCGATGGAGAACCGGTGCCACGAGGTGGTCTTGTCGCGGCCTTCCGAGCGCGCGAAGTGCGTCTTCAGCGGCAGGATCTGCGCGCCTTCCAGCTCCTTGGCCCAGAACTCGCGCGACTTCGCGGCCGACTCGGAGGTCAGCTTCTCCTTCTCCCACACCGAGTACTCGGGGTACTGCCGGGCCTCGGGAAGCCCGTGCGGGCGGTTCTCCAGCCGGCCGGCGTAGAGCGCGGCGAGGTCGCGCATGATCAGCGGCATCGACCACTCGTCGGCCGCGGTGTGGTGCACGATCAGCACGAGCACCGCGTCGTTCGCGTCGAACCGGCCGAGGAAGGCCCGGATCAGCGGCAGCTCCACCGCGCCGTAAGAACCGGACTCGATCTCGCCGATGAACTGCTCGGCCCGCAACTGGCGGTCACCGGCGGGGAGGTCGCCCAGCTCGCTCACGGTCAGCGGGACCCGGCTCGCCGGCAGCACCTTCTGGTACTTCTCGTCGCGGATGATCAGCGTGCGCAACGCCTCGTGGCGCTCCACCACATCGTCCAAAGCGGACTGGAGCACGCCCTCGTCGACGGCACCGTCGATCCGCACGCCGAAGATGATGTTGTACTTCGGGCCGAACGGACCCGCCTCGTCGCCCTGGTCCCACATGCACAGGAACTCCTGGTTGAGCGACAGCGGGATCCGGTCCTGTGCAGTACTCATGTTCGTCCGAACCCTTCTGGTGATTCATCCGGCGGAATCGGATCGTATCCAGCCGCGCGCACGCCGCGCTTCTCCCGAATTGCCTGGCCGGTGCGGCAATCGAGAAGACTCTGGACAGCCTCGGGAAATGCGACCATCGGGAGGATTGTCGGGTGATTCTCGGCCAATTTTTTTCTAGGAGGAAATACTGATGACGACGATCGATCTTCCGACGCGGGAGCAACTTGTTCGTCGCGCGTCCGAGCTTTCGCCGCTGATCAAGAAGCACGCGGCCTGGGCCGAGGAGAACCGGCGCATCCACGACGAGTCGATCGAGGCGCTGGCCGACGCCGGCGTGTTCAAGCTCCGCGTGCCGAAGCGCTACGGCGGTTACGAAGCCGACACGCGCACCCTGGTCGACGTGGCCACCGAACTCGGCCGCGCCGACGCGTCCACCTCGTGGACCGCGTCCGTCTACTGGATTCCGACCTGGATGGCCTGCACCTTCCCGGACGAGGTCCAGGACGAGGTCTTCGCCACGCCCGACGTGCGCATCTGCGGCACGCTCAGCCCGTCGGCGATGGCCGCGCCGGTCGACGGCGGCATCGTGGTCAACGGCAAGTGGAGCTTCATCAGCGGTGCGCACCACGCGCACTGGCAGGAGATCATCGCCGTGCTGATCGCGCCCGACCAGCAGCCGGTGCCGGTGATGGCGCTGGTGCCGATGTCGGACCTGACGATCGTCGACGACTGGCACACCTCGGGCCTCAAGGGCACCGGCAGCGTCAGCACCGTCGCGCAGGACCTGTTCGTGCCGTCGGCGCGGGTCATCCCGCTGCCGCTGGTGCTCCAGGGCCAGTACGCGTCGCAGCTGAACGCCAACTCCCCGATCTACCGCAACGCGCTGCTGCCGGTGGCCTCGGCTTCGTCGGTGGGCACCGTGGTCGGCGTGGCGCAGGCCGCGAAGGAGGCGTTCTTCGAGCGCGTCGGCAAGCGGAAGATCACCTACACCGCCTACGAGAACCAGGCCGAGGCTCCGATCACCCACTTCCAGGCGGCCGAGGGCACGCTGAAGGTGGACCAGATCGGCTTCCACGCGCAGCGGCTCACGTCCCTTGTGGACAGCAAGGGCGAGCAGGGCGCCGAGTGGAAGCTCGAGGAGCGCGCGCAGGCCCGGGCCGACATGGGCGCCGTGGTCAAGCTGGCCAAGGAAGCGGTCGACATCTTCGCCACCGCCAGTGGTGGTTCGTCGATCTACAGCGACGTGCCGATCCAGCGCATCTCGCGGGACATCCAGGCGGTCAACCTGCACGCGCTGATGCACCCGAACACCAACAACGAGCTGTACGGGCGGGTCCTGTGCGGGCTCGAGCCGAACACCCTGTACATCTGAGCCGAGGGAGACACCGGAGATGACCACTGCCGCAGTCCGGACCACCCCGTCCGCCGGGGACCAGGCCGCCGTCGCGCACATCCCCCAGCGCATCATCGCCGCCTGGGCCGCGCACGACGCCGACGCCTTCGCCGACGTGTTCACCGAGAACGGCACGATGATCCTGCCCGGCCTGTTCCGCAAGGGCAAGGACGAGATCCGCGCGTTCATGGCCGGCGCGTTCGCCGGGCCGTACAACGGAACCCGCGTTTTCGGGCAGCCGATCAGCATCGAGTTCTTCAGCGCTGAGGCGGGTGTGCTCATCACGCAGGGCGGCGTGCTTCACGGCTCGGAGACCGAAGTTGCCGATGAGCGTGCTGTTCGTGCTTCGTGGGTGGTTGTGAAGGAGGAGGGTCAGTGGAAGCTGGCCGCTTACCAGAACAGCCCGCGGGGGTGATGGGGGTTTCCCACCCCGATATTTCAGTGTGACTACGGCGAAGACCCCGAAGTCAAGGCGGGAAAGATGCCTTGACTTCGGGGTCTTCGCCGTGTTTTTGGCTGTGGATCGGGGATGGGGAGGGCTGGGTGGGGGGGTGGGTGGGTGTCGTTGCCGGGTGCCGGTTCGGTGGCGGCACAACAAAAAGGGCTCCCGAGGCTGGTTGCCTCGGGAGCCCGTTGTCGCGGTGTCTAGCCGTTCAGGATGTTGCTGCGGAACTGGCGCAGGTCGTTGAAGGAAGAGAGGTCGGGGACCGTCCATCCCTCCAGGTCGTATTCCGACATGCACTGGTCGACGAAGGCCTTGTAACCGTCCACCTCACCGCTGGCCAGCTGCGCGTTGAGCAGTTCCACCCGGGTGTTCTCGTGGTTGCCCGCGTAGTTGCGCTCGTACAGCTCGTGCCGGCCGCCGAACTCGGTGCCGACGGCGTCCCACAGGAGCTTCATCACCTTCATCCGCTCCACCGAGTCGACCCCGTCCGAGCCGCGGACGTACTTGTCCAGGTACGGCCGGATCTCCGGGTTCGCGAAGTCCTCGGCGCTCGAGTTCGAGTAGATCAAGCCGCTGGCCACGTCCTGCATCACGATCTCCCGCACCCGCGGGTAGCCGATCTGCATGAACCACCGGTACGCCTGGCCGTAAGCCGGGTTCGGCAGGACCGCGCCGTTCTTCCACTCCACCGGGTTGCGCGCCGAAGCATCGGACAGGCCCCAGAACAGGTTCCGCCAGGCGAGCACCTCGCCCAGCCTGCTCTGTACGCCGCGGAAGTCCTTCGTACCGGTGATCTCCAGCGCCTTCGCCAGCAGGCCGGCGATGAACTCCAGCTTCACCGCCAACCTCGTACAACCGTGGAAGGTGAAGCGCTCGGGGAAACCGGACCGCCCGGTGAACAGCTGGACCTTGCCGATGTGCCCGTAGATGAACACGTTCTCCCACGGGATCAGCACCTTGTCCAGCACCAGGATGGTGTCGTTCTCGTCCAGCCTCGACGAGAGCGGGTGGTCGAACGGGCTGCCCATCACCGCACTGGTCGCCGTGTAGGACGGGCGGCAGATCAGCTTCATCCCCGGCGCCCCCATCGGCACCGTGGCGACCAGCGCGAACTCCTTCTTCTTGATCGGCAGGCCGTAGTGGGCGATGAAGTTGTAGTGCGTCAGCGCCGAACCGGTGGCCACCACCTTCGCGCCGCTGACCACCAGGCCCGAGTCGGTCTCCTTCTCCACGTGGATGAAGACGTCCTCGACCTCGTCCGGCGGCCGGTTCCGGTCCACCGGCGGGTGCACGATGGCGTGGTTCCAGTACAGGACCTTCTCCTGCGACTCCCGGTACCACCGGCGCGCGTTGTCCTCGAACGGCGCGTAGAAGTCCGCGTTCGCGCCGAGCGTGCCGAGGAACGACGCCTTGTAGTCGGGGCTGCGGCCCATCCAGCCGTAGCTCAGCCTCGACCACGCCGCGATCGCCTGCTGGTCGGCGACCAGGTCCTCGGCGCTGTGCGGGGTGGTGAAGAACCGGTGGGTGTACCCGTCGGACCCGGTGTCGGTCGGCGCGGTGAGCACGTCCCGCTGGGCGGGGTCGTGCAGCGCGTCGTAGAGCCGGGCCGTCATCCGGATCGGGTTGCGGAACGCCGGGTGCGTGGTCACATCCTTGACCCGGTCGCCGTAGATGTAGATCTCCCGGTCGTCCTTCAGGCTTTCGATGTACTCGTCACCGGTGAACGGGCGCGTCTTGCGCACCCCGTTCTGCTCGTCCGTCATCGGACTCTCCCTTGTGGATTCGCTCAGCGCAGTTCGACGCCGCTCTGGCGGGCCGCGTCGAGGAACTCGCCGCGGGAGATCGCCGCGGCCACCGCCTCGAGGTCGTCGCTCATGAAGCGGTCGCGGTCCAGCGTGGGCACCAGCGAGCGCACCATGTCGTAGGTCGCCTTGGAGACCGGGCTCAGCCCTTCGTAGCGCCGGGACAGGTCCACCGCCTGCGCCGCGGCCAGGAACTCCACGGCCAGGATGTAGTTGACGTTGCCGAGCACCTTGCGCGCGTTGCGGGCGGCGATCAGGCCCATGCTGACCACGTCCTGGTTGTCGCCGTTGGACGGCACGCTCTGGATGCTGGCCGGGCCGATCGTCCGGTTCTCCGCGACCAGCGCGGTGGCCGGGTACTGCGCGCCGGCGAAACCGCTGTTCAGGCCGGGGTCGCCGGCCACGAGGAACTCGGGCAGGCCCTCGCTGAGGTAGCGGTTGAGCAGCCGGTTGGTGCGCCGCTCGGAGAACACGCCCAGCTGGGTCAGGCCCAGGTTGACGAAGTCCAGCGCGAAGGCGATCGGCTGACCGTGGAAGTTGGCGCCGTGGAAGATCTCCTGGCCCTCGAAGAACAACGGGTTGTCGTTGCTGGAGTTCAGCTCGGTGGTGAGCTTCTCCTGGGCGTGGTAGATCGTGTCGCGGACCGCGCCGACCACCTGCGGGATGGCGCGCAGCGTGTACGCCTTCTGCAGGTACACCTCGGTCTTGGTGACGCCGGTCTCGTCGCGGGCGGCCTCGGCCTGGCGGCGCAGTTCGGCGTGCTCCAGCGCGAGCGCGGTGCCCCGCATCAGCGCGCGCATGTTGAACGCGGTGTCGATCTGACCGCGGTGCGGGCGCGCGATGTCGTGGCCCTCGGCCAGGAACGGGCTGGTCGAGGCCTGCAGCGTCTCCAGCACCAGCGCGGTGACGATCTCCGCCTGCCGCACCTGGTCCAGCGCGCGGCCGACCACCAGCGAGCCGAGCCCGGTCATCGCCGAGGTGCCGTTGATCATCGCCAGGCCCTCTTTGAACCGCAGTTCGAGCGGCTTGATGCCGTGTGCCTTGAGCACCGGCCCGGTCTCCACCCGCTTGCCGTCCTTGAGCAGGTAGCCCTCGCCGATCAGGGTGATCGCGATGTGCGAGAGCGGCGCGAGGTCACCGGAGGCGCCCAGCGAGCCGATCTCGGGAATGGCCGGGGTGATGCCGAGGTTCAGGTACAGCGCGAGCCGGTCGAGCAGTTCGGGGCGCACCGCGGAGTAGCCCTTGGCCAGCGCGTTGAGCCGGGCGGCGAGCATCGCGCGCGACTCCTCCTCGGAGAACAGCGGGCCCACGCCGGAGCTGTGGCTGCGCACCAGGTTGGTCTGCAGTTCCACCTCCTTCGAGACGTCCACCTGCATGTAGATCATCTCGCCGTAACCGGTGGTGACCCCGTACACCGGCGCGCCCTGGTTGACCGTCTCCTCGAAGATCTTGCGACTGGTCGCGGCCTTGGCCATGGACTCCGGGGCCACCGTGCACTTCACCTCGCGCGCGGCGATCCGGCGGACACCGGCGATGTCGAGGCTTTCGCCGTCGAAGGTAACCGGCATCTCGGCATCGACCACAGAATCAGTCACGTTCCTCACTCCTCTTCGGTTTCACAAGTGCACAGCAAGGACAAGCCGGCGGGGGTGGGATCGGCGAAGTAGTCCCAAAGGGACAGTTCGGCGCCCAGTCGCGCGCGGATCAGGTGCAGCAGCCGGGGCAGTTGCACGGACTGCCCGCCCACGGCGAAGAACGTGTCGTCAGCGGCGACCGCGGTCGCGCCGGTCAGCTCGGCGAAGATCGCCGCGATCGCCCGCTGGGCCGGTGAGTTCGGCTCGACGGGGGTCACCACCGGTTCGGGGACCGGCAGCCGCCGCCGGTCGATCTTGCCGCCGACGTTGCGGGGCAAGGCGTCCACGGTCTGGTAGGTCAGCGGCAGCAGGGTCTTGCCGAACCGGCGCACCAGGTGCCGTCGCCACTCCGCGACCGGTGCGTCGCCCGGCTCGGCGAGCACCACGTACGCCAGCAGCTGGGAAACCAGGCCGTCCGCACCGGGCACGCCGATCACCGCGCAGTCGGCGATCGACGGGTGCGCGGCCAGCGCGGCTTCCACCTCACCGAGTTCCATCCGCATGCCCAGGACCTTCACCTGGGAATCGGCGCGGCCGCGGAACTCGAGCACCCCGTCGTGCCGGAAGCGCCCGAGGTCGCCGGTGCGGTAACAGGTACCGCCCGCCACCCCGAGTTCCGGCCGCGGCCGCAGCGGTTCGAACGCGTTCGTGGTGACGTCACCGAGATAGCCGGGCGTCAGGTACGGGCTGCGCAGCACCAGGTTGCCGGTCACCCCGGCCGGGCACGGGCGGTCCTCACCGTCGACCACCAGCACCTGGCGGCCGGGAATGGGCCGCCCGATGGGCGCGACCCCGTGCAGCTTGACCGAAACCTCGTACCAGGTGGCGAGGATCGACTCGGTCGGCCCGTACAGGTTGATCAGCCTGGCCGACGGCAACGCGGTGCGCAGGCCGTTGGCCAGCTCGGCGGGCAACGCTTCCCCGGCCAGCAGGAGGTGGGTCAGCGCGGGCAACCGCTCGCCGGTGCGCTCCAGCACCCCGAGCACTTCGCGGGCGAAACTGGGCACGGTCTGGAAGTGCGTGATGCCTTCGGCGGCCAGCCACGCGGTCAGCTTCTCCGGGTTCGCGCGGATGCGCTCGGGCACCGGGTGCAGGGTCGCGCCGCTGATCAGCGCGGCGAAGGTCTCGCAGAGCGCGGCGTCGTAGCCGGGTGCCGCCCACTGGGCCAGCCGGGCACCTTCGCCGAGGCGGAATTCCGTCGCGAACCAGCCGGTGAACTGCGCGAGCGCGGCGTGGTTCTGCGTGATGCCCTTCGGCCGCCCGGTGGAGCCGGAAGTGTAGGCCACGTAAGCGAGATCGGTGGTCGCGACGGCCATCGGCCGCGGCTTCGCGGGTTCGACGGCGTTGATGTCGACCACCGTGCCGTCGAGTTCGTCTTTGTACCACTGCACGATCTTGTCGTCGGCCGCGGCGTTCTCCACCAGCAGCACAACGGGCTTGAGGTCGGCGAGCACGGATCGCGCCCGCTCCCCCGAATCACTGGCCGCCAGGCAGACCACGTGCGCGCCCGCGGTGAACGCGCCGAGCACGGCCGCCACCTGTCCCGCGCCGCTCGCCATCCGGACCGCGACCGGGCCCGGCGGCAGCACCGCGGCGATGGAATCGGCTCGCGCCAGCAGTTCGGCATAGGAAACCCCGGGCAGCGCTTCACCGCTGTGCGTGCGGACCAGCTCGGTGACGGTGGCGGTGACCGGCGCGGTGGCCTCGATCCGGTCGGCCGCGACCAGCGCGGTCTTGATCCGGACCGGGGTGTCCAGCGGCAGGTTCGCCACCGGCAGGTCGGGATGGGCCAGCGCGGCCTCGACCACGGTGCGCAGCTGCACCGCGACGAACCGGGCGATGCGCGCGTCGATCATGCTGGTGCGGCACCGGAAGCCGCCGCTGATCTCGGGCTTCACCTCGTCGATGAGCAGTGCGAAGTCCACGTCGGACCACTGCGGGTCGACGCGCTCGCGGCGCACGGTGCACCCGCGCAGCCGCAGCGCCGGGTCCTTGACGTCCACCCCGCGCAGCAGTCCATCGGACTCCACGATGGACTCGTGCTCGCGGTAGACGAAGCCGGCGTCGAAGAACGGGCTGTGGCGCGGGTCGCGGGGTGGGTTGACCGCGGCGGCCAGCTGCCCCTCGGTCGGCCCGCCGTGCGCGGCCGCGTCCCGCAGCTGGATCCGCACCCGGTTGAGCACCTCGCGGAAGCTCGGCCGTCCGCCGAAGCCGGTGGTGAGCACCAGCTGCGAGTCGAACGGGCCGACCGCGCGGTCGAAGGCCGACCACGGCCGGGACCGCACCGGCAGGCCGACCGGGATCCGGTCCGCCCCGCCGAAGCGGTGCAGCAGGCAGGTGAACGCGGTCAGCAGCACGGCCGCCGGGTCCACGCCCTGCTCACGGGCGAACTGCCCCAGCGTGGCCGCCAGTTCCGCGCCCCAGTTGAACCGCACGACGCCGCCGTCGACGGACGGTCCGGCCGGCCGGTCCCGGTGCAGTGGCAGGGCCAGCGCCGGGGGCGCCGGGGTCAGTTCATCGCGCCACCAGTCCAGCATGCGCTTGTGCTCGGCCGAACCCTCGCGTTCCCGTTGCCAGCGCGCGAATTCACCGTACTGGAGCAGGGGTGCGCGCAACGCCTCCGACGGCGACCGGCCGGTCAGCGCGGCGGTGTAGCACCGGGACAGCTCGTCGAGCATGATCACCATCGACGACTCGTCCGCGACCGCGCGGTGGGCCACCAGCACCACCACGTGCTCGTCGGGTGCGGTGCCCGCCACGGTGAGCCGGGCGAGCGGGCCCTCGGCGAGCCACATCGGCTCGGCGATGATGTCCGCGCACAGCTCGTCCTCGGCGTCCTCCGCGTCGGGCACCACGCCCATGTCCACAAAGGACTTGGCCACCTGGTCGGCGGCGGCGATGCGCTGCACCGGCCGCCCGCCGGCCTCGGTGATGGTGGCGCGCAGGACGTCGTGCCTGCGCACCACCTCCTGCCAGGCCCGGCCCAGCAGGCCGACGTCCAGCGGCCCGCTGACCCGGTAGGCCCGGCTGCGAACGGCCGACGCCGAACCGGGATCGAGCCGATCGGCGAACCACGCCTCGTCCTGCCGGACGGAGGTGACGGCGGGGCCGCGGTTGTCCTCCGACACTGCTTTCCTCCGTTCCGGTTGGACGTCGGCGACGGTTATGCCGCCTTCTTCTCCTCGGTCGTGGTGCTCTGCGGCAGCGCGGTCACCTTCGGCGACGCGGCGCTGCGCGGCACGGCCTGGTTCTTCCTGCCGAACAGCACCGCCTTGATGATCTTGAACAGCATCTTCGGCTGCATCAGCGTTTCCGGCTTGGCCACCATGCCCGCGGTCTTCATGTACGCGGCCGCCACGTCACCGTCGCGCGAGGCGGCGGTCTGGGTCAGCGACAGGAAGAACTGCTGCACCTTCAGCGCGAAGGTGCGGTTGCCCTCGACCCCGGGGAAGCTCAGGTCGACCGTGTTGGTCATCTCCCACGGCGGGTCGATCACGTCGCGCGCCAGGTCGGCGAAGTACATCTTCGGGTCCGGGGTGGCGCCGCTGTGCAGGTGACCGCGAATGGTCAGCGCGGACAGCGCGGACACCGTCATGCCCTGGGCGTACACCGGGTTGAAGCAGGTCACCGCGTCACCGACGACAAGCAGGCCGTCCGGGAAGCGGTCCATCTTCTCGTACCGGCGGCGCAGCGTGGTCGGGAAGCGGAAGGCGACCGGCTCGTCCAGGATCTCCGCGGTCTTCACCGCGTTGTAGATGTCCTGGGTGGACAGCGTCTTCAGCCACTCGAACAGGCCGGCCTGGTCGGTGGGCGGGTGGTCGCCGAGCAGGCCGTAGGTGGTCAGCTCGACGCGGCCGCCGTCGGTTTTGGTGAAGATCGCGCCACGCGGCAGGTCGGCCGAGGCGACCGGGTTGATCGACAGGTCGCCGTGGTACGGGTCCTCGGTGAGCCGGTAGTGCTGGGTGACGTAGCCGAGGCCGATCTTCTTGCGCTCCTCCTCGACCCGGCCGTAACCCAGCTCCTCCAGCCAGATCGGGGTGCGCGAGCCGCGGCCGGTGGCGTCGATGACCAGGTCGGCGTTGAGCACCTTCTCCGCGGCCTTGGTGCCGATGCGCTGCACCTTGACCCCGGTGACGCGGCGCTTGTCCTCGCTGGTGACCAGGCCGAGGATGTCGTGCTTCTCCACGAAGCTGACGTTCTCCAGCGCGTTGGTCCGCCGGCGGATGTGCTTCTCCAGCATCGGCCTGCTGGCCGAAACGCAGGTCAGCCCGGCGTCCTGCTGCTTGATCGGCTTGCCCTTGAAGTACCAGCGCACGTCGCCGGCCAGGTCGCCGGTTGGCACGCCGTCGGCGAAGATCTCCTCGGTGATGCCGGGGAACATCTCCTCCATCGCCAGCTGACCGCGGGCGAGCAGGCCGTTGATGTGCTTGCCCTGCGGGCAGGACCGCCGCGGTCCGTCGACGCCGATGAGCGCGTCGCGGTCCACGATGAGCACCTCGTCGTAGGCATCGGCGAGCACCCGGGCGGCGAACAGCCCCGCGATGCTCCCACCGAGCACCACCGCGCGTGTTTTGGTCACGTCGGCCATAACGGTTGTCTCCTCGAAATCCGCAGATAGTGATCAGGTGCCGACGAATTCCGGCGAACCATCGATCTTCACCACGACATCGTCACGCGCGCCGGTCGTGACGCGCATCTCCTGGAATGCGCCTTGCCCTCGTGGATGCCGTGGTCGGGCCGCGTTCTTCTCCGTCATTGCGGGACCGCGTCCGGCGTGCGCACAAACGACTTCCGCTGTCGTAGGCTGATTTTCGGCGGTGGAGAGAATTCCCTTTCGAGACGAGCGAGGAGCGCGGGCGCATGTGCGGAATCGCGGGATCGGTCGCCCTGCCCCACGCCCGGCCGATCGCGGCCGCCGAGCTGGGCCGGATGACCGCCGAGCTGGTGCACCGCGGGCCGGACGAGGACGGCTTTTTCCTCGACGGCCCGGCCGCGCTGGGGTTTCGCAGGCTGAGCATCATCGACCTCGGCGGCGGCAGCCAGCCGATGTTCAGCGAGGACGGCGAAGTCGCACTCGTCTGCAACGGGGAAATCTTCAACCACCGCGAACTGCGGGCGGAACTGGAGGCGAAGGGACACCGCTTCCGCACCGACTGCGACGTCGAAGTGGTCGTTCACCTGTACGAAGAAGAAGGGCCGGAACTGCTGAACCGGCTCAACGGCCAGTTCGCCTTCGCCCTCTACGACCGCCGCGAGCGCCAGCTGTTCCTGGCCCGCGACCACGCCGGCATCGCGCCGCTGTTCTACACCAGGACCAACGACCACTTCGTGTTCGGCTCGGAGATCAAGGCGATCCTGCGGCACCCCGGTGTGCCACGCGCGGTGGACCTGACCGGCCTCGACCAGGTGCTCACCTTTCCCGGCCTGGTCAGCCCGCGCACCATGTTCCGCGGGGTGTCCAGCCTGCCCGGCGGGCACTACCTCCTGGTGCGCGACGGCGAGGTGCGCGAAAAGCGTTACTGGGACCTGGATTACCCGGTCGAAGAAGGACAGGCGCAGCCGGACGAGTACTACGTCGAAACGCTGCGCGAACTGCTGACCACTTCGGTGCGCCGCCGGTTGCAGGCCGATGTCGGCGTCGGTTTCTACCTCAGCGGCGGGCTCGATTCCTCGCTGATCGGCGCGCTGGTCGGCGAAGTCGTGCGTGACCCGCATTCGTTCTCCATCACTTTCCCCGAAGCCGACATCGACGAATCCGGGCACCAGCGGCTGATGGCGAACAAGATCGGCTCGATCCACCACGAGGCCCCGTTCTCCGACGACGACATCGCCGCCGAGCTGCGACGGATGGTGGTGCACGCGGAAACCCCGGTGAAGGAGAGCTACAACACCTGCTCGATGGTGCTTTCCGCGCTGGCGCGCGAGCACGGGGTCAAGGTGATCCTGACCGGCGAGGGCGCGGACGAGCTGTTCGGCGGTTACGTCGGCTACCGGTTCGACGGTCGGCGCGGCAACGGCCGCACCGGCGACCCGCTCGAGGACGCACTCGAAGACGGTCTGCGCCAACGGCTCTGGGGCGACGCGGACCTGTTCTACGAGCGGCAGTACCACGCCTGGCGACAGTCCAAGATGGACATCTTCAGCGAGGACCTGCAAGCCTCCTTCGCCGAGTTCGACTGCCTGGCCGGACCGGTGGTCGACCCGGTCATGCTGGCCGGGCGGCCGCGGCTGAGCCAGCGGTCCTATTTGGACTTCAAACTGCGGATGTCGGACCACCTGCTCTCCGACCACGGCGACCGGATGGCGCTGGCCAACTCGATCGAAGCGCGGTACCCGTTCCTCGACCGCGACGTGGTCGAGTTCGCGCGTACCGTGCCCGCGCACCTCAAGGTGCACCGGCTCGGCGAGAAGTACGTGGTCAAGCAGGCCGCGCAGGGACTGGTGCCGCCGGAG
Source organism: Amycolatopsis sp. YIM 10 (assembly GCF_009429145.1). GTDB lineage: Bacteria > Actinomycetota > Actinomycetes > Mycobacteriales > Pseudonocardiaceae > Amycolatopsis. Next base: position 8,795,082 of record NZ_CP045480.1, read on the forward strand.
ATCATCGGCCGGGAGAAGTACGGGTTCCGCGCGCCCGGCAGCCCCGGGCTGCTGCGCCGGAACCTGGAGTGGGTGCAGGACCTGCTCTCCCACGACCGGATCAAGCGCCAGGGCTACTTCGACCCGCATGTTGTCGACCACCTCAAGGCGCGCTACCTGCGCGAAGGTTTCGACGTCCACCCGCATTTCGACGACGACCTGCTGCTCGTCGTACTGACGTTCGGCATCTTGCTCGACGAGTTCGGGCTGCCCGGTAGGTAGAAGGAGACACGATGACTTCGGAGGCTTTCCAAGCGATCCAGGCGCTGGTGGCCAAGGCGATCGCCCGCTTCCCGGACCACGTCGCGGTCGAGTGCGCCGACGGCAAGCTCACCTACGCCGAGCTGGACCGGCGGGCGGACGACATCGCCGCCGCGCTGCAGGAAGCGGGCGCGGCACCCGGCTCACTGGTGCCGGTGCTCGCCGAGGACCGCCGCGAGCTGGTCGCCGCGGTGCTCGGGGTGCTGCGCATCGGCGGGGTGGTGGTGCCGCTGGACGCCACCGCTCAGCAGCGGCGGCTGGAGCAGGCGCTCAACGACACCGACGCCTCCTGGGTGGTCACCGGCTCCGATCTCGGCGGACTGCCCGCCAAGGTGCTCGCCGCGTCCGGTGCCACCGAGACCACGCGCATCGACATCGCCGACACCGCGGGCACCAGCGCGCGCCGGACCGTGGTCGCGCACGAGCCGTCGCCGGACGACCCCTGCTACGTCTTCTTCACCTCGGGTTCCACCGGCCGCCCCAAGGGCATCGTCGGCAGGCTCGGCTCGGTCGACCACTACATCCGCTGGGAGACCGAGCTGCTCGGGGTGGACGCCGGGTGGCGGGTCAGCCAGCTGATCAGCCCGGCGTTCGACGCCGTGCTGCGTGACATCTTCGTCCCGCTGACCACCGGTGCCACCATCTGCGTGCCGCCGCCGGACACCCTGCTCGACGCCGCCGCGCTGAGCCGCTGGCTGGATTCGGCCGAGATCTCGCTGGTCCACTGCGTGCCCTCGCTGTTCCGCCGGTTCGCCACCGCGCCCGGCACGCACGAGTTCGCCGCGCTGGAATGCGTCGCGCTGTCCGGCGAGAAGCTGGCCCCGCGCGACGCGGCCGGCTGGTTCGACCGCTTCGGCGAGCGGACCAAGCTGCTGAACCTGTACGGCCCGTCGGAAACCACGATGACCAAGACGTTCCACTTCGTCACGCGTGCCGACACCGAGCGCGACTCGATCCCGATCGGGCGCCCGATGCCGGAGACCGAGGTGCTGGTGCTCACCGACCGCGGCGAGCCGGCCGCGCCCGGTGAGGTCGGCGAGATCTACCTGCGCACGCCGCACCGCTCGCTCGGTTACCACCGCCAGCCCGATGCCACCGGCAAGGCCTTCGTGCCCGACCCGCGCTCCCCCGGTGAGGTCGTCTACCGCACCGGCGACTTCGGCCGGTTCTCCGCCGAGGGCCTGCTGGAGTACCTGGGGCGCAAGGACCACCAGGTGAAGATCGGCGGCGTCCGCGTCGAACTGGGCGGGGTGGAGAGCGTGCTGCGTGAGCACCCCGCGGTCACCGAGGCCGCGGTCGTCGCCGGGGAATCCGCCGACGGCACGCCGTTCCTGTGCGCTCATTACGAGCAGGACACCGAGATCGACTCCGCGCTGCTGCGTGCCTTCCTGCGCGAGCGGCTGCCGGAGGCCGCGGTGCCCGCGGTCTTCGCGCCGACCACCGAGCTGCCCCGCACGATCAGCGGCAAGATCGACCGCCGCGCCCTCCCCGCCACCGCTCCGTCCACTTCGGACGCAGGTGCCGACGTGCTGGCACCGCGCTCGCCTGCCGAGCAGGCCATCGCCCGGATCTGGGCGAGCGTGCTGCCGGGCCACTCGGGCGCGGTGGACATCCGGCAGGACTTCTTCGACGCGGGCGGCAGTTCCCTGCTGGTCATCGAGCTGCTCTCCCGGCTCGGCGCGGAGTTCGGGGTTTCCCTGCCGCTGCACGACTTCCTCTCCGCACCGACCGTGGCGGCCGTCGCCGGGCTGATCGAGGGATCCCTGATCGCCGACGACACCGACGACTTGGGCCTCTGACGGCCTTCGACGGCCCGCGCCGACCCGAGCCCACTGGAGGCTGAACGATGACCGAACCGAATCTGCTCTCGACCGATCCCGCGCAGGCCCAGGTGATCGAGCAGGAGGTCGAGGCGGCCCTGCTGCGTCACGGGGGCGTCGCCGACTGCGCGGTGGTCTTCGCCGGTGCCGGTGACTCGGCCAGGCGGAACTGCGTTCGCTGCGGCATCACCGGCAAGTACCCCGGGCTGACCTTCGACGCGGCAGGCGTCTGCTCGCTGTGCGTGCTGTACGAGGAGAACCGCGAGCAGATCGACGCCTACTGGGGCGATCTCTCCGAACTGGCCCCGAAACTGCGCGCGAAAGCCGAGGCGGCCGGCTCGGAGTACGACTGCCTGCTGTTGTTCAGCGGCGGCAAGGACAGCACCTACGTGCTCTACCGGCTGGTCGACCTCGGCCTGCGGGTGATGACCTTCACCTTCGACAACGGCTTCATCTCCACCACCGCGCTGCGCAACGTCGAAGAGGTGACCGGTGAGCTGGGCATCGAGCACGTCACCAAAACCAGGGCCGACCAGAACAAGATCTTCCTGCTGAGCCTGCAGGAGCACAAGAGCGTGTGCAACGGCTGCTTCCGCTCGCTGCTGGACCTGAGCACGGAACTGGCGCACCACCGCGGCATCCCGAGCATCGTCACCGGGCTCTCGCGCGGGCAGATCATGGACGAGCGGCTGTCGTGGTTCCACCAGCAGGGCATCTTCGACCGCGACGAGATCGAGGAGAAGCTGGCGCTTGGCCGCCGCGTCTACCACCAGTCCAGCGGCAACGGCGCCGAAGCCGCCGCGGTGGACGCGGTCGAGGTGGTCGACTTCTACCGCTACTCCGAGGTGACCAAGGACGAGATCCGCGCGCTGCTGAAGTCGCGGTCGAAGATCTGGGCGCACCCGGACGACACCGGCTTCTGCAGCTCGAACTGCCTGATCAACGACGTCGGCGTGTACGTGCACGCGGCCGAGCGCGGGTTCCACAACTACGAGGCGCCGACCCGCTGGGAAGTCCGGCTCGGGCACCTCTCGGTCGCCGAGGCGGACGAGGAACTCCAGGGCCCGGTCAACAGCACGCGGGTCAAGCGCATGCTGGCCAAGATCGGCTACCCCGACCCCGCAGAGCACCCGCACCTCGGTGCGCGCATGACGGCCTACTACGTGCCGCGGGGTGGCACGGAGGAAGCCGTTCGCGCGGCCGTCGCGGCGGTGCTTCCGGAGGGCCTGGTGCCCGAGCGCTGGGTGGTGGTCGGCGAGATCCCGCGCACCGCGGGCGTGGTGGACCGCTCGGCGCTGAAGGCCCCGGTCGCGACGCGCTTCGGCCGCGGCAACGAGGACTCGTCGCATCCGCTCACGCCGTCGCAGCTGCGGGTGACCGAGCGGACGCCGCTGGCCGAGCAGGCCCGCGCGCTGCTGGTCACGCTGCCGGGCGCGGTGGACACCGCGAAGGTCAAGAAGATCGTGCTGCAACTGCTGATGCAACACGACGCCATGCGGATGAAGTTCACCAAGGACGGGCACGAGTGGCGGCAGCAGCCCGCGGGTGCGGGTGGCTCGCTGCCGGTGGTCCGGCTCGACCTGTCCGCGGTCAGCCCCGAGCAGGAGCCCGCGCTCCTGCGGCGGGCCGTGGCGAAGCTGCGGTCGCGGCTGGACCCGGCGGAAGGCCGCGTGTTGCAGGTGACCGCGCTGGAACGCGGGAACCGCCCCGGCGGGCTGCTGCTGGTGCTGCACGAACTCGCGGCCGACACCGCGTCGTGGCGGCTGATCCTGGAGGACGTGGTCACCGCCTGCCGCCAGATCGGTGCCGGTGAGCCGGTCGAGCTGGCGCGTTCGGAGGCCTTTCCCGGCACCACGCCGATCGCGCCGGAGCCGGCCGCCACCGATCCCGGTCCGGCCGGGCTGGCGCTGGGCGCACTGGCCGACGTGCTGCCCGCCTGGCTGGGTGCCGAGTCGGTGGTCATCGAGGTGGCCGACCACACCGCCCCGCACCGACGCACCGGCCGTGTGGTCGGCCGGCTGTCCGATGTGGACTTCTGGCGGGTGTCACCGGAGCGCATCGAGCCCGCCGATGGTCCGGCCGACGTGCGGTACGACCACTTCGGCGACGTGACCGCACTCCTGCCGCCGGGAGCGCCGGTGCGGGTGTCGGACCTGCCCGAGGTCGACTACACCGAGCTGCCGGGCACCGGGCCGCACCGGATCTCGGTCACCGGCGCGGTCAGGGCCGGGAAGCTGGGACTGACCTGGCGGGGCGTGCCGGAGGACGTCGTGCGGCGGGTCGCCGAACGGTTGCCCTGACGTGCCCGCGACGCTGGGTGTGCTCGGCGGCATGGGACCCGCGGCCACGGCCGAGTTCCTGCGGTTGCTGGCCCTGCGGGTCCCGGCGCGCACCGATCAGGAGCACCCGCGGATCGTGCTGCTGTCCGAACCGTCCGTTCCGGACCGGACCGAAGCGCTGCTGGCCGGGGACGACACCCCGCTGCGCCCGATCCGCGAGGGGCTCCGGACCCTGGTGAGCTGGGGCGCGGACCTGCTGGCCGTGCCGTGCAACACCGCGCACGCCTACATCGACCGGATCGCCGCGCAGCTGCCGGTGCCGCTGGTGCACATCGTGGACGCCACGCTGCGGATGGCCGGGCGGGCGAGCCCGTCCGGGGCCTGGCTGACCGCGACCACCGGCACCGTGACCAGCGGGTTGTACCAGGACCGGGCAGCCGAGCTGGGGTACCCGCTGCTGGTGCCGGACGAGGCGGTGCAGCACCGCATCCACCAGGCGGCTTCGCTGGTGAAGGCGAACCGCACCGGTGAAGGCGGCGAGGTTTTTGCCGAAGCGCTGGCTTCGCTGTGGCAGCGGGATCGGCGGCCGGTGGTCACCGCGTGCACGGAACTGCCGATCGCCTACACCGCCGCCGGGCTGCCGCCGGAGTCGTCGGTGTCCAGTTTGGACGCATTGGCCACCGCCTGCGCGGAGGAGTTGTACCGGGCGGCGACACCGCTCCGGATCGCTGTCTGAGTCGCTTGTGAATCGCTGTGAGGAGTGCTGATGGCCGGATCGTGGACGGCGGTGCTGCGGGCCGCCCAAGGACAACCCGAGGCACGCGTGGTGCTGATCCCGCACGCCGGCGCCGGGCCGAACGTGCTGATGCCGCTGGCCGAACGCCTGCCCGCCGGGTACGACGTGCTCGGCGTGACGCTGCCCGGCCGTGAGCGCCGGTTCTCCGAGAGCTTCAAGGAAACCCCGTCGGACCCGCACGCGGTGGTCGAAGGCGTGCTGGACGAGCTGGTCGCGCTGCCACCGCTGCCGACCGTCCTGTTCGGCCACAGCATGGGTGCCGCGCTGGCCGCGGCGATCGCGCTGGCCAAGCCGGAGCCGTTCGCCGGGCTGGTGCTCAGCGCCTACCCGTCCGGCGGTTCGGCGGCCGAGCGGGCCGGCCGCTGGAGTGACGAGGACCTGGTCAAGATCATGCGCGCGGGTGGTGGCACTCCCGACGAGATCCTGGCCAGCCCGTTCTGGCGCGAGCACGTGATGGCGCTGCTGCGCTCGGACCTGACGCTCGGGCTGCGGCTGGCCCAGGTGAGCTTCCTCGGCCCGGTCGCGGTCCCGCTGACCGTGCTCGGCGCGCACGACGACCAGCTGGTGCCCTCGGCCGAGCTGCCCGCGTGGCGGGAGCGCGCCGGGGCGGGGCTGCGTGCCCGGATGTTCGACGGCGGGCACTTCTACCTACTGGAGGAACCGCACGTGGGCGAGGTGGCCGCCGAGATCGCTCGAGCCTGCCTCGGCAATCGGGAAGACGCGCAGGTCCAGGCCGAGGAAGGACCCTGGTGACATGACTGAGTTCGAAGGCAAGTCCGTACTGATTTCCGGTGGTGGCAGCGGTATCGGCCTCGCCACCGCGCAGCGGCTGCTGGCCGCCGGCGGGCGCGTGGTGCTCGCCGGTCGCAGCCGCGAACGGCTGAACACCGCGGTCAAGGAACTCGACGCCGGTGACCGCGTGGTCGCCGTGCAGGCCGACGTGTCCAGCACCGCCGACCTCGACGCGTTGTTCGCCAAGGTCGGGGAGACCGTGGGCAAGCTCGACGGCGTGTTCGCCAACGCGGGCACCGCTTCGGCGGGTCTGCTGGGTGACGTCTCCGAGGAGGAGTTCGACCGCGTCGTCGGCACCAACTTCAAGGGCACCTACTTCACCGTTGCCAAGGCCGTGCCGTTCCTCAACGAGGGCGCTTCGGTGGTGCTGAACGGTTCCTGGCTGGTGCACCGCGGCATGGCGCCGGGCGCGCTGTACGCGGCGAGCAAGGCCGCCGTGCTGAACCTGAGCCGCTCGCTGGCCGCCAACCTGGCGCCGCAGGGCATCCGGGTGAACACGGTTACCCCCGGCCACACCGAGACCGAGATGTTCGACCAGGTCGCGCCGAACGAGCAGGTCCGCGAGTTCTTCCGCAGCCAGGTGGTGCTCGGCAAGCTCGGGCAGCCGGGCGATGTCGCGGAGACGGTGGCCTTCCTGCTCTCGGCCAAGTCGGCCTACGTCACCGGGCAGGAGTTCGTCGTCGACGGCGGCCTGGTGACCGCCGTGGCCGCCTGATCAGGGGAGCACGACCGTGATCGACTTCCGCCTGCCGGAGGAGCACGAGACCCTGCGCAAGACCGTCCAGGAGTTCGCCGCTTCGGAGGTCGCCCCGGTGATCGGGGAGATCTACCAGCGTGAGGAGTTCCCGTACGAGCTGGTCGCGAAAATGGGCCGGATGGGCCTGTTCGGGCTGCCGTTCCCGGAGGAACACGGTGGCATGGGCGGCGACTTCTTCGCGCTGGCGCTCACGCTGGAAGAGCTGGCGCGGGTGGACTCGTCGGTGGCGATCGCGGTGTCGGCCGGGGTTTCGCTCGGTGCGCTGCCGATCCACAAGTTCGGCACGCCGGAGCAGAAGCAGCGGTGGCTGCCCGCGTTGTGCGCGGGCGAGGCGCTGGCCGGGTTCGGGCTGACCGAACCCGGCGGCGGCACCGACGCCGGCGCCACCCGCACCACGGCCGTGCGGGACGGGGACGAGTGGGTGATCAACGGCAGCAAGTGCTTCATCACCAACTCGGGCACCGACATCACCGCCCTGGTCACCGTCACTGCGGTGACCGGGGTGAGCCCGGACGGCCGCAAGGAGATCTCGGCGATCATCGTCCCGTCGGGTACGCCGGGCTTCTCGGTGGCACCGTCGTATTCGAAGGTCGGCTGGTGCGCGTCGGACACCCATGAACTGTCCTTTTCGGACTGCCGGGTGCCGGTGTCGAATCTGCTGGGTGACGAGGGCCGCGGCTTCGCCCAGTTCCTTTCGGTGCTGGACGAAAGCCGCATCGCGCTGGCGGCGGTCGGCACCGGGCTGGCACAGGGCTGTGTGGACGAATGCGTGCGTTACGCGCGTGATCGTTCCGCGTTCGGCAAGCCGCTCGGTGAGCACCAGGCGATCGCGTTCAAGATCGCTGACATGGAGGCTCGGGCGCATACCGCTCGACTGGCCTGGTATCACGCGGCTTCGAGGCTGGTGGCGGGTGAGCCGTTCAAGCGGGAGGCGGCGATCGCGAAGCTGATTTCCTCGAATGCGGCGATGGACAATTCGCGGGATGCTACCCAGATTTTTGGCGGGTATGGGTTTATGAATGACTATCCGGTGGCTCGGTTTTATCGGGACGCCAAGATTTTGGAGATCGGTGAGGGGACGAGCGAGGTGCAGCGGATGTTGATCGCCCGGGATCTGCTGTCCGGGTGATCCCCACTCCGGTCTTTTGATTCTGACTGCGGCGAAGACCTCCTTGTCAAGGCCGGAAGGCTTACCTTGACAAGGAGGTCTTCGCCGTGTTTTGGCTGTGGGTCAAGCGTGTTTTGTTGCCAGGAGGCTTTCCAGGCCCAGGATCTCGATCGACTGCTCCCGCATTTCCACCTTCCGCACTTTTCCGGAAACCGTCATGGGGAACTCGTCCACCAGGTGGACGTATCGCGGGATCTTGTGCCTGGCCAGTTCGCCGTCGCAGAACTCCCGCAACGTCGAAGCGTCCAAGGAAGCGCCTGGCCGCAGGCGGATCCACGCCATCAGTTCCTCGCCGTAGCGGGCGTCCGGGACGCCGATCACCTGAACGTCGACGATGTCCGGGTGGGTGTGCAGGAACTCTTCCACCTCACGCGGGTAGATGTTCTCGCCGCCCCGGATCACCATGTCCTTGATCCGTCCGGTGATGTTCAGGTAGCCGTGCTCATCCATGACGCCGAGGTCACCGCTGTGCATCCAGCCCGAGGCGTCGATCGCGTCCGCCGTCTTGTCCGGCTGGTCCCAGTATCCGATCATCACCGAATACCCGCGCATGCACACTTCGCCGGCCTCGCCGCGCGGCACCGTCAGGCCGGTGCGCGGGTCGACCACCTTGATCTCCACGTGCGGCCCGGCCCGGCCGACCGTCGACACGCGGCGCTCCAGTGAGTCGTCGGCGCGTGTCTGGGTGGCCACCGGCGAGGTTTCCGTCATGCCGTAGCAGATGGTCACCTCGGTCATCCCCATCAGCTCGACCACCTGCCGCATCACGTCGATGGGGCAGGGCGTGCCGGACATGATTCCGGTCCGCAGCGAGGAAAGCTCGAACGTGGCGAAGTCCGGGTCGGCCAGCTCGGCGATGAACATGGTCGGCACGCCGTACAGCGACGTGCACCGCTCGGCCTCGACCGCTTCCAGCGTCGCGCGCGCGTTGAACACCGGCGCCGGGATCACCACGCTCGCGCCGTGCGTCATCGCGGCCAGGTTGCCCATCACCATGCCGAAGCAGTGGAAGAACGGCACCGGCACGCACACCCGGTCCTCCGGCCCGTAACCGCACAACTCCCCGACCGAGAACCCGTTGTTGAGGATGTTGTGGTGCGAAAGCGTGGCGCCCTTGGGAAAACCGGTCGTGCCCGAGGTGAACTGGATGTTGATCGGCTCGTCCGCGTGCAGTGAGGCGCCGACCTTCGCCAGCAGCGCGGGATCCCCGCGCCGCCCGCGGTCGAGCACCTCTGCCCACGCGTCCCCGCCGAGCAGTACCACGTGTTCCAGCGCCGGGCAGTCGATCTCGGCGATCATCCTGGCGTAGTCCGAGGTCTTGAACGACTCCGCGGAGATCAGCATCCGCACACCCGCCAGGTTCAGCACGTACTCGATCTCGTGCCTGCCGTAGCCGGGGTTGAGGTTCACCAGCACCGCGCCGATCTTGGCGCAGGCGTACTGCACGATCACCCACTCCGCGCAGTTCGGCGCCCAGATGCCCACCCGGTCACCCGGCTGGATGCCGTGGTCGAGCAGGCCGAGCGCGAGCACGTCGACCTCGGCGCCGAGTTCGGCGTAGGTCCACCGGCGCCCGGTCGGCCGGTCAACCAGCGCGTCGCGCGCACCGAAATCCTCGACCGCGCGGTCGAAGTACGCGCCGATGGTCTCCCCGAGCAGCGAGGTGGACGACGCGCCGGACGAATAGCTCGGCCGAACCCTCATGCCGCACCCAGCCGTGCCTGGCTGTACTCGCGCTGCGCGATCGCGGACAGGAACACCGAGATGCCGGCGTGGCTGTGCTGCATGGACAGGTCACGCCACACCCGCTCGACCCTGGAGCCGTTGCGCACCGCACTGGAACCGGCGGTCGGCACCAGGTGCGCCTGCACCGCGTCGAAGCTCAGCCGCACCACTTCGCGGCAGATCAACGCGATCCGCAGCTCGCGTTCGGGGGTGAACGCCGCCGAACCCTCCGCGCTGGCCTTCTCCCACTGCTGGATCGCGTTGTGGAAGGCGGCTTCCGCGGTGGCGATCATGCCGGTGGCCTGGCCGAAGCGGAACTGGTAGTCGGGGTCCTGCGCACGGCCCTGGATCGGCGGGAAGATCGTCGACCGGGTCTTCATCAACTCCTCGCACGCGTCCAGCGCGCTCTGCGCCATGCCGACCGCGAGCACCGCGTCCTCCAGCACCATGAAGCTGAGCAGGCCGCCACCGTAGAACGGATTCCCGTGCAGCTCCGCGCCCGCGGTGCCGCCGGAGACGTCGACCTGGCTCAGGTGCATGTCGAACATGTGGTGCGCCGGGATGTGCGCGTTCTCCATCGAGATGCTGTGCGAACCGCTGCCACGCAGGCCGAGCGTGGTGTTCCAGTCGTCGAGCCGGGTCCACTGCTCACGCGGCACCACGAACATCATCGGCGACGGCGTGCCGTCCTCGCCGAAAACGAGGGTGTGCCCGATGAAGTGCGTGGCGTACGGCGAACCGGAGCAGTAGTTCCAGGTGCCGCTGAGCCGCCAGTCACCGTTCTCCAGTTTCTCGGCATTGCCGCCCGGCGCGACGGTGGCGGGGCAGATGAAGTCGCCGACGGCGAAGATCTCGTCCTGCACCCGCTCCTCGAAGATCGACGCGGCGGCGTGCGCGTGCGCGGCACCGAGGCAGTACATCCAGCCGGTCGACGGGCAGCCCCTGGTCAGCGCCTGCACCACGCGCATGAAGGTGTCCAGGCCGAACTCGTAACCGCCGTAGCGGCGCGGCACCAGGATCCGGTAGAAACCCGCGGCGCGGAAGGCCTCGTGGGTGTCTTCGGCGTAGTAACCGCGTTTCTCGGTCTCCGCCTGGCGTTCGACGAGCGTGGGCGCGATGGCCTCGGCCCGCGCGACGACCTGGTCCGGGGTGAGCTCCGGTTCGGGAATTTCCACCGTGGCTGTCATCGCTGCACGAATCCTTTTCTCCGGCGGCCTGGCTGGCTCCGCCCTACCGTCACATCCCGCGCGCGCGACCACGTCTCCCCGATTGCGCACCGGCTGCGGGCAGGGCTCCGAACAGCAGGAATGAAGAAGGCCCCGGCCGGGCATGAGGAATACATGGAGCAGTGGTGCACGCGGCACTGGTCGTGCCCGCCGCGCCGCTGACAGAATCCGGTAACGGACCGATGACGTAACGACGCTCACTGAGTCTGAACTGGCCGGCGTGCCATGACCGCGTATTTCCGCCCGGACCGCATCCAGAGAGGAAACCCCATGACCGAAGAGCGCACGATCCGCGAGATCAAGATCACCCGCACCATCGACGCCAAGCCCGAGCAGGTGTTCAAGGCCTGGACCGAGCCGGAGCACTTCACCCACTGGTTCGGGGCGCCGCTGCCGACGATCTCGATGGACGTCCGTCCCGGCGGCAGCTGGAAGGCGACCCTCGACTACGAGGGCACCGAGATCCCCTTCTACGGCGTCTACAGCGAGGTCGAGGAGAACTCCCGCCTGGTGTTCTCGCTCATCGACCCGAACGACCCGGAGTTCGAGGCGAAGCAGGCCGCCGGCGAGAACGAGGAAGCCGTCACCCTGACCTTCACCGAGACCAACGGCAAGACCAAGCTGGCCTTCCGTCAGACCGGCTACCTCCCCGAGGAGGAGCTGCCCCAGGCCAAGGAAGGCTGGGTCAGCTGGTTCGACGCTCTCGAAGAGTACCTGACCAAGAAGTCCTGAAGTAGTACCCACGGTTCGCTGGGAACGCGGTGAACTGCGCCACCCGACGGGGGTGGCGGAAAGCGGATTCGATCCGTTTTCCGCCACCCCCGTTTCGGTGTTTTTCACGTCTTTTCCGCGGTGTTCCTTGGCCGCAATCGGGAAGACGCGATCGGGGCCTGGCGTGCGAAATCGTGGACGGTGAGTGAACGATCGGGTAGCCGTCTGCGCCGCAGGAAATCCAGGAGGAGAGATCGAATGAGTAAAGTGGTCATCGACGTCTGGGTCCCCGATCTGACTTTTCCGGGCTGGATGGACCGCTGGTTCCAGCTGGGCAAGGACTTCGAGAAGGTGTACCCGCAGTACGAGGTCCGGGTGCAGGGCAAGGACTTCTGGACCTTTCCGCAGGAGGTGTCCCGCGCCGCCGCGGCCGGTGCCCCGCCCACCCTCGCCGAGCTGTACTTCTACATGGGCCAGGTGGCCCGCGACCTGCGCCACGCCGACGGCAGCCCGCTGTTCACCTCGGTCGAGAAGGCGGTGGCCGGCCGGTCGGAGATCAACGGTGAGCCGGTGGTGCTCGGCGACCTGATGACGCCGTTCCGCGAGTACTACACCGTCGGCGGCGACCTGATGTCGATGCCGTCCGTGTGCACCACGAGCCTGCTCTACGCCAACACCGACCTGCTGGAGAAGGCCGGCGTCACCGAACTCCCGCAGACCTGGGCCGAGGTCACCGCGGTCTGCGAGCAGATCGCCCGCGCCGAGGGCGGGCCGAAGCACGCCATCACCTGGTCCAACCACGGCACCTTCTACCAGCAGGCGGTCGCCACCCAGGGCGGGTTGCTGGTGAACAACAACAACGGCCGCAGCGGCCGGGCGACCGAGGCCGAGCTGGCGTCGAAGGAAATGCTGGCCTGGGCCGAGATCTGGCGCGACCTGCACCGCGACGGCCACTACCTGCACACCGGCGGCATCCCCGACTGGGCGCAGACCCTGCGTGCCTTCGCCGAGCAGGACGTGGCGATCCGCATCTCCTCGTCCAACGACGTGAACTACATGGTGCAGGCGGCCAAGGACAACGGGTTCGGCATCGAGGTCGGCCTGTTCCCCTTCAGCGACACGCAGCCCTACGTCGGCAACGCCATCGCGGGCACCTCCATGTGGCTGACCAGCGGCCTGGACGAGGCCACCCAGGACGGCGCGCTGACCTTCCTGCAGTACATGCACAACGCCCGCAACGCGGCCGACCGGCACAAGGCGAACAGCTTCGCCCCGGTCACCCACGCCTCGTTCGACCTGCTGGAGCGGGAGGGCTGGTTCGAGCAGCACCCGTACCACCGGGTCGCCAGCGACCACGTCACCCGGTTCCCGGCCAAGGCGGTCCGGCCCGACGGCGTGCCCGCCGACGCGGTGCCCGCCCAGCAGGGCGCGGTGTTCGGCGACTTCGCCGGCAACCAGGACGTGATGACCAGGGCGATGGGTGACGTGCTCCGCGGTGCCGACCCGATCACCCGGTTCACCCAGGCCACCGAGGAGGCGCAGGCGCTGCTGGACACCTACAACGCCTACGCGCTCGGCGACTGGCCCCGCGACCCGGACGGCCCCAACAGCAGCCACAAGGTGGAGTACTTCACCACGCTGATGGCCGGGCGCGACTACTCCGCGGCCGATCTCGAGAACGTGGTGAAGCTCAACCGCTGACAGGCTTCTCCGCGCACGGCCCGGTATCGGCGACCCCGCCGGTACCGGGCCGTCCTGCGTGGAGGGTCTTCTGGACTGTGCTTTTTGTCGGCCGCAATCGGAGAGATGCCCCGGATACCCCTTCTGACCGAAGCTGTCCGAGTCAGATTAATCCGTGAGGGAGCCGTTATGGTGACTAAGAGCGCGGTGGACCCACGTCCTCGGGTCCGCTCTACGAAGCGCAGATTTTTCCCGCAGCTGGAGGGGATGCGCGGGCTCGCCGCGCTGGGGGTGCTGCTCACCCACGTCGGTCTGTACTCCGCGCAGGTCGCGCTGACCGAGTTCCCGGGCATGGAACAGCCGGGCAACGGGTTCGCCGGGGTGCTGCTGCAGCAGCTGCACGTGAGCCTGCCGATCTTCTTCGTGCTGTCCGGTGTGCTGCTGTACCGCCCGTGGGTGCTCGCGGCGCTGGGCGGCACGAAGAAGCCGGGTGTCAAGCCCTACCTGTGGCGTCGTGCGCTGCGCACGCTGCCGGCGTTCTGGGTGACCCTGGCCGTGGTGCTGATCGCGTTCAACAGCGAGGGCATCCAGAACGTGTGGCACGTGGTGCGGCCGTTCCTGCTGTTGCACGTGTACGAGAACGAGGCGTGGGTGTTCGGGCTCGAGCAGAGCTGGAGCCTCTCCACCGAGATCGCCTTCTACGCCCTGCTGCCGGTGCTGGCGTGGGCACTGCACCGGGTGGCCCGCGGTGGTGCCGACGTGGCCGCCAAGGCCCGCCGGATCCTGCTGGTGCTGGGTGCGGTCGTGGTGGCCGGGTTCGCCTTCGCCGCCTACACCTTCACCGAGTCGCTGGGCAGCTGGCCGATCGAGGACAAGTGGCCGCTGAAGTGGATGGGCTTCATCGCCGTCGGCATGGCGCTGGCCACCCTGTCGGCCGCGGCCGAGCTGCAGCCGGAGAAGTCCCCGTCGCTGTACCGGTTCCTGGCCCGCAAGCCGGCCTCGGCCTGGGCGGCGGCGCTGGTGGTGTACCTCATCGCGTGCTTCCAGCCGTTCGGTGACAGCGGCAGCGCGAACTACCCGGACATGGCGCAGGGCATGGTCGAGCAGGTGCTGTACCTGTCGTTCGGCTTGCTGGCGGTGGCCCCGCTGACCCTGCCGGACACCCGCTCGCGGCTGATCGACGCGGTGCTGACGAACCGGGTCATGCTGTACCTGGGCAAGATCTCGTACGGCTTGTACCTGTGGCACATCGCGATCATCTACTTCTGGAACGAGGGCGCCTTCGGGGCCGACGGGTTCTGGAAGCTGCTGGGCATCTGCCTGGCAGGCAGCATCGTGGCGGCGACGCTGAGCTACTACCTCATCGAAAGCCCGGCGATGCGGTTGCGGGAGAAGCTGGGGAAGGCGCCGAAGGAGATCGGCGTGGCCACGTTGGAGCGGCCGGACCACCTGACTTCGGTTCGGTGATTTCTGGCTCCACCACCCCGGTGTTCTAGTGTGACGACGGCGAAGACCCCCTTGTCAAGGCTGGGAAACGTACCTTGACAAGGGGTCTTCGCCGTGCTTTGGCTTAGGACCGGGAAGGGGGAGCGTGGGTGGTGCCTCGGCTTTGGGCGCCCGGCTCTCTGTCGGGGGGTGGTGCGATCTCGAGCATCTGGTCCAGGCTGGAGATCTCGGGCGCACGCCGACCACCGGACCGGCGCCCGGCCACAAAAACGCGACCAACCGGCCCAACCAGACCCTCCCCATCCCCGGTCCACAGCCCAAAACACGGCGAAGGCCCCGAAGTCAAGGCATCTGTCCCGCCTTGACTTCGGGGCCTTCGCCGTAGTCACACTGAAAAACCGGGGTGGAGCAAGAAACTACGAAGGCTTCACAGCCCAGATCACCCGGTTGTACAGCTCAGCCGGCGGCGTCTCGACGATGTGGGCTTCGGCGAAACCGGCGCTCAGCAGCTTTTCCGTCCAGAACTCCGGCGTGGTCAGGATCTCGCCGTCCTCGCGCATGAAGCGCGGGAGCAGGTCGATCTGCAGCAGCATCCGCTCGAAGCTGGCGTGCTCCAAGTAGTGCTTCGCCTTCGCGGTGAGCAGGTCGAGCACGTCCTTCGCCCGCTCCGGGCTGCCGGCCGGGCCCATCACCCGGCAGAACTGGTCCGCGTTCACGAACCGCCCGCCCGGGCGCAGCACGCGGAACAGCTCCGCGGCCGCCAGCTTGTAGGTGTCCAGCTCCAGGTGGTGCAGCGCGAAGCTGGAGATCACCGCGTCGAAGCTGTTGTCCGGGATGAACGACAGGTCCTCCACCAGCCCACCGGCGAAGGAGACCTTCGGGTCGTCGGCGAACTTGATCTCCGCCGCCTCCACCATCGTCGGGGCCGGGTCGACGCCGAGGATCGTGGCCTCCGGCAGCGCCTTGCGGACCAGCGACGTGAGCCGCCCGGTGCCGGCGCCGATGTCCAGCAGGTCCTTCGTGTCCGGCGGCAGCAGGCCGACCGCGGCGGCCAGCAGCTTGACGTTCGACTCGTCGGTGTTCAGCACCTTGTCGTAGTCGATGCCGACGTCGTTCCAGTGCGTGGTCGATTCACTCATGCCTATTCTCCCAACTCAGGCGGCGCGCGTCTGCTGCTCCTGCGTCCCCAGTGATTCCCAAATGGACAGATACCGCTCACCGCTGTCCGGCAGCACGGTGACGATGGTGGCCCCGGCCCAGCGGTCGCTGGCGGCGAGCACACGGGCCGCGTGCACCGCGGCCCCCGACGAAACCCCGACGAACAGGCCGAGCGTGCGGGTCAGCTCCTTGGCCGAGTCAGCGGCGTGCTCGTCGGTCACGGTGATCACCTGGTCGATGCAGTCGACGTCGGTGACCGGGTTGATGAAGCCGCCGCCCATGCCGGGGATCTTGTGCGGGCCGCGTTCTCCACCGGAGAGCACCGGCGAACCGGTCGGCTCCACCGCCACGGTGTGGATGCGGCGGCGCTCCTTGAGGAACTTGGTGATGCCGGTCAGCGTGCCGCCGGTGCCGACGCCGCACACCACCACGTCGACCTCACCGCCGGTGGCTTCCCAGATCTCCGGCGCCGTGGTGTGGTAGTGGGCCTCCACGTTGACCGGGTTGGCTTCCTGGCCGCACAGCCACGAACCGGGAATGGACTTCGCGATGCCCGCCGCCTTGGCGATCGCCGCGGGCAGGCCCTGGGTGTGGTCGGCGAGCACCAGTTCCGCGCCGTACGCGCGCAGGATCGCCTTGCGCTCCTCGGTGGCGTTGTCCGGCAGCACGATCACGCAGCGGTGCCCGCGCATCGCGGCCAGCGCGGCCAGCGAGATCGCGGTGTTGCCCGAGGACGCCTCCACCACCGTGCCGCCGCCGTCCAGCGGCAGCTTGCCGGTGCGCTCGGCGTCCCTGAGCATCCACAGCGCGGCGCGGTCCTTCACGCTCGCCAGCGGGTTGAGCATCTCCACCTTGGCCAGCAACCGCACGTGGTCGGGCACGTCGGGCAGCCGCAGCCGCACCATCGGCGTGCCACCGACGAGGTCCTCCAGCCCGGAAATGATGCCAGGCCCGAGCTTGGGATCGGTCATCGCTCTACTCCTTCGATATCGGTACCCGGCCGCCAGCCGAACAGCCTGGAAAACTGGTCATCCGAGGTGGAGAACTCGACGGCGCGCTCGAAGTCCACACCGCCGGTGCGGCGGGACAGCAGCACGATCTCGCGGGTGCGTGGCGCGCGGGCTCGCTCGTAGTCCGCCAGCGAGCCTTCCGCCAGGCACGCGGTCAGCACGGCGGCGTCCTCCAGCGCCATGCCCGCGCCCTGGCCCAGCGTCGGCGCCATCGGGTGGGCGGCGTCGCCGAGCAGGGTCACCCTGCCGAAAGTCCACTGTGGAACGGGGTCGCGGTCGACGATGTCGGTCATCACCACCCCCGCGGCGGTGTCGGTGGTCTCCACGATCTCCCGCAGCGCGGGATCCCAGTCGGCCAGCTCCACCAGTAGGTCGGCGAGTGCCGCCTCCGGTGTCTTGGCGGGCCACTCCCCTTGCGGCGCCACGATCTTGGCGGTCCAGTACAACAGGCCGCCGCCGACCGCGCCGACAAAGAGGTCGATGCCCGGCCCGGCCGCGGTGACCCCGACCGGGAAGCGGTGCGAAACCGCGGTCCGCCCGCGCACGGACGAATAACCCCGGTAGCGGATGGGCGTCTCCCCGAGCAGCCGCGCCCGTACCCCGGACCGCAGGCCGTCCGTGCCCACCAGCAGGTCACCGGTGACCGTCGAACCGTCCGAAAGGGACACTTCCACGCCGGATTCGTCGGCCGTGTGGTCGACCACCTCCCGGCCGATGCGCAGGTCGACGTCCACCGCGAGCGCCTCGTCCAGCAGCGCGTTCTGCAACGCCGAGCGCAGCAGCATCACGTGCGGGGTGCCCCAGCGGTTCTCCAGCTCACCGATCGGGTCCTCGGCCAGCCGCACGCCGTCGGACCGCAGGTGCGGGCGCACGTCACCGGGCGCGGCGACATGACCGGCCGCGCGCACGGCCTTGCCGAGCGGCGCGCTGATCGCGTCGAGTGCCCGGATGCCGTTGGGGTACAACACAAGCCCGGCACCCACGTCGGCGATCCGGTCGGCGCGTTCGATCACCGTCACGGCGAATCCGGCGCGCGACAGGCCGATGCTCAGTGCGAGGCCGCCGATGCCACCACCGGCGACCACCACTTTGCGTTCACTCATCGCCCAGCACCAGGCCGTCGAAGAACCAGGTCTCCAACTCGTTCAGCCGGTTCTGCACGGTCGCCCGGTCCGGCCCGGAGACCAGGTACGCGGCCATGAAGTCGGCCGAGTACCGCGGCACCGGCATGACCTCGCCGACCTCGACGAAGACCTTCTGCCGCTCGACCCAGTCGAACGGCGGCTCACCGCGCACCGCGAGCACCTTGCCCGGCCGCTTCCCGAGCACCAGCTGACCGGTCATCTTCGCCGGCTGCAACCGCCCGTTGGCCGTGTCCACCGGCAGCGGCAGGCCGACATCAGCCCGCAGCCAGCACTCGTTCAGCTCCACGCCGAAGAGCGTCTGGATCACCGCGCGGGTCTGCGCGCCGCCGGTGCGCCCGGCGATCTCGCACAGCACCAGCCGGTCGTCCGGGGTGCGGAAGACCTCGCAGTGGAAAACGAAGTTCGGCGGCGCGGGCAACGCGTCGATCACCCGGTCCACGAAGTCGATCATGCGCTGGGCGAGCGGGTCGTCCCGGTCCATGGTGACGTCGTGCCTGCCCCCGCGCTCCTCCTTGAACGAGGCCAGCTGGAACAGGTACTGCGACGGCCACGAGAAAACCACCTCGCCGTCGACCACCAGCCCGTCGACGTGCGCCATCGAACCGGGGACAAACGCCTCGACCATCAGGTTCGACTGCAGCGGACCGTAGATGTCGAGGTCCTCGTCGAGGAAGGCGTTCAGCTCGGCGGCGTCGTTCAGCACCTTGACACCGATCGAACCGGCGCCGTCACGCGGCTTGACCACCACCGGGAAACCGTGCCGCTCGGCGAAAACGAGCAGGTCCGCCGCGCATTCGACCGGCGCGTGCGGGGCGACCTCGATCCCGGCCGCCTCCACGATCTGCTTCATCACCAGCTTGTTGCGGAACGGGATCGCGCTCTCCAGCGTCTGGCCGGGCAGCCCGAGCAGTTCACGCAGCTGCGCCGCGCGCTCCAGGTCGTGTTCCTGGAAGGTGAAGATGTGCTTGACGTCGTACTTGCGCGCCAGCTCGAGCACACGCTCTTCCAGCACGCCACCGACTTCGTAGTCGTCGATGGCTTCCATGTGCCGGTAGCCGTGGTCGTCCCCGGTCGGCAGGTCCTCCCCCACCCAGCCGAGGTGCTCGCGCGAGGCGATCAGCACCACGTCACCGTCGTAACCCGCCAGCCACTGCGGGTACGGGCAGGCCGCGAGCGAACTGCGGTGGTGCAGCACAAGGACGGTCATCGCTTCACTCCTGTCTCGAGCCCGGCCTGCACGCGGACGGCCGTCCGGTGCTCGTCCTCGTCGGCGGTCTCCGTACCGATCCCGTCGACCAGCCAGCGGCCGTCGGTGGTGTGCACCACCTCGACCGCGTACGGCTGGCCGGGCACCACCGGCAGGGCGGCCAGCGCCGCCTCCACAATGGACACCAGTTCCGCACGCTCACCCGAGTCGGCCGCGATGGGCGCGACCACCCGGTGACGTTCGCCGTTGACCCACGGTTCGGCGAACAGGCTGGGCACCGAGATCAGGTCCGGGGTGAGCCCGCCCTGGGTGTAGATGCGCACCTCGGCTTCGTCGTTGAGCACCGCGGCGGTCGGGTGGCCGGGGATCTTCCGCTCGCGGATCCGCACCGGGTAACCGAACTTCGCCGCCGCCGCGTAGACGTCGGTGATCCGCAGCACCGGCGCGGCACCGAGCACCGGCACGCCCGCCGCGGCCAGCCGCTCGCGCACGGCGATCGGGTCGGCGAGCACCACGGCGTCGTCACGGCTCTGCCCGGCGATGCCGAAGTAGTCGCGCAGGGCACCGCTGCGCACCAGGTCCGGCGTCTCGGTGGCGACGATCGCGGACAGTTCGGTGCGCTGCCCGAGGTTGAGCAGGAACCGGTCCACCGCGGGGGAGTTCGCGTAGCCCTCGACCACCTCCACCCGGTCATACCCGTCGCCGACCTCGTCACGGGCGCGGCCGGTGACCAGCAGCAGTTCCTTGCCGCTGTCGCCGAGCCAGTCCGCGTACGGCGGCAGCGGGCCGGGGAATCCGTCCAAGATCACGATCGTCATTTCGGCACCACCTGGATCCGCAGGGTGTTCTCGATCAGTTCCTCGCAGAGCTTCACCGCGGCGTCGCCGGTCGGCCCGGTCGCCGCGACCAGTGCGAGCCGGTCGTTGTTGTCCCGCACCGGATGGACCCGGTCGCCCACCGAAACCAGCGCGTCTGCGGCGATCACTTCGGACCGCTCCCGCAGTTCGTCCAGGCCGTCGATCGAGACGACGGTGCCTTCAGTCGCCTCGGGGCTTTCGACGAACCGCACTGCCGCGCCACCGACCGCCTTCGGCCGGTCGCGCAGCTCGTCGACCAGCCCGAACGGCCAGCCGACCGCGTAGTGCGTCAGGTCGATGCCGTAGACCGCCTCGACCAGGTCGCCGATGCGGTCGCCGCCGATCCGGTTGTGCGACTCGATCACCACCGGACCGCGGCTGCCGAACTTGATCTCGGTGTGGCTCGGCCCGTCGGTCAGCCCGACCGCGTCCAGGAACTCCCGCGTGGCACCGACGATCCGGTTCTCGCGGAACCGGTCGATCCGCGCGGGCACGGTGTGGCCGAGTTCGGCGAAGTGCCCGGTTCCGGTGGTCTTCTCGGTCACCGAGACCACCACGTGCCGTCCGCCGAAGCTGAACGACTCGACGCTGAACTCCGGCCCGTCGACGTACTCCTCCATGACCACGTCGGTCACGGTGAACAAGCCGCCGCAGCCGACTCCCGGGCCGCTGCCGCGCAACGCCTCCAGCTCTGCCCACACACGGTCCACATCGGATGCTGATTCGATGCGGAAGACACCGAGGCTGGCGGCCGCGTCGGTCGGCTTGGCGACAAAGGGATAACCGAACTCCGCGCCGAATTCGAGCAGGCTTTGCTTGTCCACCAGCAACCGCGCGCCGATGGCCGAAGCCGCACCGGCCTCGGCCAGCCGCTGCCGCATCAGGAACTTGTCCTGCAACAGCCGGGAAACCGCGTAGCTGGTGCCGGGCAGGCCGAACAGGTCGTTGATCCGCGCGGTCACGTCCAGTGCCGGATCGGTCAGGCCGAGCGCGGTGGCGAAGCCCCAGCGCTCGTAGGCGGCCTCGGCGTGCGGACGAACCGCGGCCCAGTCGGTGTAGTCGGCGATCAGCGTCGCGTCGGCCAGCTCCGCCTGCTCAGGGGTGAATTTGTTCTTGTGCTGCACCAGGATGACCGACAGCCCGTGCGCCTTGGCCGCCTGCAGCACCTTCACCGTGGCGCCGACGAGCAGCACCGTGTTCTCGGGGGTCACCGTTGCTTCTCCTTCAGTTCTTGCCCGCGGTGGCGAGCGGGGCCTCGACGCCGGCCGCGCGGCCCGCGTCCCGGTCCCGGATCGTCAGCTGGACGAGGATGAGCGACGCGATCCCGAACACCGCGTAGAGCAGGCTGATCACCACCGACGAAACCTGCGTGCCCAGCGTGATGAACAGCGGCCCCACCACCAGCGCGATGCGGAACTGCAACTGGTAGACCGCCATGTACTTGCTGCGCGCGCCGGGGTGCACCACGTCGGCGAGCAGCGCCTGCCGGGACGGCGAGCAGACGATCTCCCCCAGCGCGAACACCGCGGCCGCGGCGATCAGCAGCCACGGGTCGTTGGACACCGCGACGGTCATGTACCCGGCGGTGAACATCAGCGTGCCCATGGTCTGCTGCTTGCCGTCGCTCGTCCTGGCGAGCGCCTTGCGGGCGTAGAGGGCCAGGCACACCACCAGGAAGCAGCTGATCGAACGCAGGATGCCGAACATGTTCACGCCGTCCACGTCGAGCTGCCAGAACCCGACGTCGAACAACCGCTGCGGGGTGAACTCCTCGGCCAGCCGGACCGCGACGTAGGACGAGAGCTGCACCTGCACGCAGGTGAACAGCAGGATGCCCCAGAACAGCTTGGCGAACACGCGGTCCTTCAGCACGTCCACGTACCCGCGCAGCATCGAAACCAGCCAGTTCCGCTGCTGGTGCGCCTCGCCCGAACCCTCGGGCTTGGTTTCCGAGACCCACAGCCAGGTGACCACCGCGACCACCGCGGTGGCCGCGGCCGCGGCCCAGAGCAGTTCGTTGAGGCTGCTGTACAGGAAGGCGCCGACCAGCGCGCCGATGACAAAGGCCACGTTGGTTGACCAGTAGATGACCGCGTAGACCGCCTTGCGGATCTCCGGCTCGGACGCGTCGATGACCATCGCGTCGCTGGCCGGCCGCACGATCGCGATCAGGCCGGTGTTGGCCAGGTAGAACAGGTAGACCGCGAGCCCGGACTCCCACACCGAGTTGGCCAGCGCCATGCCGACGAAGGCGACCAGGCTGCCGACCTCTCCGACGAGCAGGGTGCTCCGGCGGCCGCGCACGTCGGACAGGTGCCCGCCGAGGAACGTGCAGCCGATCGCCACCGCGGCGGCGATCATGGTGAGCACCCCGGCCGTGGCCGCGCCGTAGAGCTGGGAGAAGTAGATCACCATCAGCGGGATCAGCATGACGTCCAGGAACCGCTGGACGAAGCCGACGCCGATGCGGATCTTGATGTTGCGGTTCATGCCTTCGAACATCAGGCTTCCCTCCCGGTGAGCCACCGGCCGTCGGGTTCGCCGAAGGTGCCGGTGGCGGCGTCCCAGACCACCCGGCCGCCGCGAATGGTCTTGCGCACGCGGCCCGACATCGTCCAGCCCTCGTAGGCCGACCAGCCGCACTTGGCGTAGACGTGGTGTGCGGAGAGCATCCAGGTCTCGGACGGGTCGAAGATGGCGAAGTCGGCGTCCGCGCCCGGCTCGATGCGTCCCTTGCCCGCCAACCGGAACAGCTCGGCGGGCTTGGCCGACAGGACGGAAGCGAGGCGGGCGGCCGAAACGTCCTCCGGCTCGTCGAACCGGCGGCGCATCCCGGTCCACACCGCGGTGCCCAGCTCCTGGACCCCGGGCAGGCCGGGTGGCGAGTCGGCGACCGAGCGGGTCTTCTCCTCGACGGTGTGCGGGGCGTGGTCACTGCCGATGCTGCCCACCTCGCCCGCGCGCACCGCCGCCCACAGCCGGTCCTGGTCGGCCTGAGCGCGGATCGACGGCGAGAGCCGGGTCCGCGCACCACCGCGGCAGGTGTCGGCGTCGGTGAAGGACAGGTGGTGCCCGGTGACCTCGAAGGTGACCGGCAACCCGGCGGCCCTGGCCGCGCACACCAGGTCGGCCTCCTCGCGGCTGGACAGGTGCAGGATGTGTGCCTTGGTCCCGTACCGGCGGACCAGCTCCAGCACCCTGGCCACCGCGGCGATCCCGCCGCTGCGCGGGCGGCGCTGCTCGTACTCGGCGTAGGAGACCGGCGGGCCCTGCCACTGGTCGAGCAGTTCGAACAGCGAGTCGTCCTCGGCGTGCAGCACCAGTTGCAGGTCGCTGCCCGCCGCGGTGGCGAAGATCTTCTCCAGCGCCGCCGGGTCGCGGACCACGGTCGGCGCGGTGTGGTGCCCGGCCATGAACACCTTGGCGCTGACCGCGATCTCGGGATCGAGCCCGGCCAGCACCTCGGGGCGCTCGGGGTCGGCGCCGATGTGGAAGCGGTAGTCCACCAGCGAGTTGCCCGCCACCAGCTCCGCCTTGGCGACCACGGTCTCCGGGTCCAGCGTGGGCGGAATGGTGTTCGGCATGTCCATCACCGTGGTCACCCCGCCGGCCACCGCCGCGCGGCTGCCGTGCGCCCAGTCCTCCTTGTGCAGCAGGCCGGGCGTGCGGAAGTGCACGTGGGTGTCGATCAGGCCGGGCAGCACGTATGCGCCCTTGGCGTCCACAGTGGACCGCGCGGCCGGGAGGCCGGTGGTGATCGCGGTGATCCTGCCCCCGTCGACCACGACGTTCGCGGCACGCACGCCGTCCGGGGTGACCACCCGGCCGCCGGTGACCACCAGGTCGGACTTCAGTTCACCCATGACGCGGACACCAGCTCTCGGCAGAGTTCGTTCGTCGGGCCCATCAGCGCCACCGCCCTGGCATCGGAGATCAGCCGGTTCAGCTGGTGGTTGACCAGGTACGCGGCGGACCCGAGCATCCGGGCCACCTCGAAGCACACGTGCTCGGCGGTGACCGAGGCAAAAAGCTTGCTGCGCAGGGTGACCGCGCCGGGGTCCTCCCCGCGGCGGGTACCGGCGAAGTTGACGATCGCGCGGGCCGCCTCGACCTGCACGCTCAGCTCGGTCATCCGGTGCCGGACGGTCGGCGCCTCCAGCGCACCGGTTTTGGTGAAGTGCGCGAGCGCCACGTCGAGCGCGGCCTTCGCCACGCCGACCGAGACCGCGCCGAGCGTGGCACCCGACTGCCGCACCCCGGCGATGATCGCCGGCGCGTGCCCGACCGGGCCGAGCCGGTCGTCGTCGGAGACCACGCAGTCCTTGAGCGAGACGAACCCGGTCGCCGAGCCGCGCATCCCGGCCAGTTCCAGCCCGAGGTTCGCGATCAGGCCCTCGTTCTCCTTGCGCACCAGGAAGAAGGTCTGCCCGGCCGAACCGTAGACGTTGGTGGTGTCCTGCGCCTGCTCCTCGCCGTCCGAAGTGCCGACCAGCACCAGGTAGATGTCGGCGACCCCGGCGCCGGTGGTGAACGACTTGGCGCCGTTGAGCAGCCAGCGCCCGTCCTCGATCCGCTCGGCCGAGGTGGCCAGGTTCTTCTTCGCCGCTCCCGCACCGGTTTCGCTCCACGCCGAGGCACCGAGCGTGTCGCCGGTGGCCATCGATGGCAGCCACTGCGCCTTCTGCTCCGCCGTGCCCCACTCGTTGATCCGGGCGCAGACCGCGAAGTGCTGGAACATGATGATCGACATCGAGGGGTTCACCTCGGCGACCTTCGAGACGAGTTCGTTCAGCTCCACGGTGTCCGCGCCACTGCCGCCGTACTGGGCGGGCACGGCGGTGGCGAGCAGGCCCGATTTGCGCAGCTCGATCAGCGCCTGGTCGTCGGGCACGTTGGTGTCGTCGGACCGCGACGCGGCCTCACGGAAGATCTCCAGCGTCGAAGCGAGGTCAGTCATGCTGCTGACTCCGACAGGCATTCGGACGTCTCCTTGAATTGGAAGTGGGCGAGCGGTTCGATGAAGAACGAGCCGTGGAAGTCGACCCGCTTGTCGCCGACGGTGATCCAGGCGACGTGCCGCTGGTCGTCCTGGATGCTCATCGCGGCGAAGACCTCGACCACCCCGCCGGGGGTGACCACGCTGATCACGTTGTCCCCGCACCCGGCCTCCTGGGCGGCCTGCCACGGGATCGAGCCCTCGATCCCGGCCGCCACGCCGAGGCAGGCGGTGCCGGTCATGGCCAGCGTCGGGTGCCACGACGGCACCGAGATCGCCCGGACGACGAGCTTGCCCTCCGCACCGGGAATGGTCACCGCGACCTTCGGGAACACGCTGTCGGTCGGCATGCCGAGGTGCTCGGCGGCGGCCACCCGGATGCGGTTGAGCCGGTCGAACAGCACCGGGTCGTCGGCGAACAGCTCGTCCGCGTTCTCCACCCCGGCGCCCTTGCCCCCGACAAAAACGTACGGGTTTCCCGCCGACACCAGCGAAACGTCGACGTGCGTACCGTCCACTTCGAGCGTGGTCACCGGCGCGCCGTCGAGCAGCATGGCCGACACCGGCCGCGGCGGGGTCTGCAGGAAGTGCATGGTGAACCGGGTGCTCTCCTTGGTCACCTCGTCGACTTCGCAGGCGAGGTAGTCACCGTTGTTGAGCACGTTGACCCGCACCCGCTGACCGGGCACCAGCCGCGGCACCATGCCGCTCTCCGCGGCCGAGGTGATCGCGGACAGCACCGAGTGCCCGCACGAACCCAGCAGGTCGAACTTGCCGTGGTCCTCGGGAAGGGCCTGGATGAACCGGTAGTCCAAATCGCACAGCGGGTGCTTGGACGGCTCGATCAGCGCCACCTTGAGCACGTGGTCACCGCCGGCGTCGGACATCCAGCGCCGCGCGTCCCCGAGCGCGGCCAGCAGCGCGTCGCGGTCCCGTGGCAGGTGCCGCGCGTCCAGCACCAGGGTCGGACAGGGACTGCCAACGGCATACGCGAGATGTCCGATCATGCCGCACCTCCATCGGGCTTGTGAACCTTGCCCATTCTGTTGGCGCGATCACCGCGGGGCTTCTCCGTCACTGCGCTTGTCCCCCCGGCTCAAGCGAGCTTCGAGCGACGCGGCGAATTCGAAGAGCTCATCCCGCGATCATGAAAAACGCACGTCCAGCCGGGTAACGGGGCACTGGCGAAGCGTTACGGCTTACACCGATCCTGTTAGGTGACCGATTTGTCCCGACGACCCGGACAAAAACCATTACGGAGGGAATTTCTATGGACACGACCGCCGACGCCGGGTCCGGTGCGCGGGCCGGGCGGCGAGAATGGCTGGGGCTGGCGGTGCTCGCACTGCCGACCCTGTTGCTGTCGCTGGACCTCAGCGTGCTGTACCTCGCGCTGCCCCACCTCAGCGCGGACCTGGGCGCCACCGGCACCGAGCAGCTGTGGATCACCGACATCTACGGCTTCCTGATCGCCGGTTTCCTGGTGACCATGGGAACACTGGGTGACCGGGTCGGTCGCAAGCGGCTGCTGTTGATCGGCGGGGTCGCCTTCGCCATCGCCTCGGTGCTGGCCGCCTTCTCGGCCAACCCGGAAATGCTGATCGCCAGCCGGGCGCTGATGGGTATCGCGGGCGCCACGCTGATGCCCTCGACCCTGGCCCTGATCAGCAACATGTTCACCGACCCGAAGCAGCAGGGCACCGCGATCGGTGTCTGGATGGCCTGCTTCATGGGCGGCATGGCGCTGGGCCCGGTCATCGGTGGCGCGCTGCTCGACGCCTTCTGGTGGGGCTCGGTGTTCCTGCTCGCCGTTCCGGTGATGCTGGCGCTGGTCGTCTTCGGCCCGTTCCTGCTGCCCGAGTACAAGGACGAGAACGCCGGCAAGCTCGACCTGGTCAGCGTGGTGCTCTCGCTGGCGACCATCCTGCCCGTCATCTACGGCCTGAAGGAGCTGGCCAAGCTCGAGTTCAGCGTGGTCAGCATCGGCGCGATCGTGGTCGGCCTGATCATCGGCGTGGTTTTTGTCAAGCGGCAGCACTCGCTGGAGAACCCGCTGCTGGACATGAGCCTGTTCAAGAACCGCACCTTCACCGCCGCCATCGCGATCACCACGGCCGGCGGCATCATGAGCGGCAGCTACCTGCTGATCAACCTGTACCTGCAGGTGGTCGAGGGGCTGTCGCCGCTGCAGGCGGCGCTGTGGCTGCTGCCGTCGGCGGCGACCACCATCGTCAGCGTGATGGTGGCACCGATCATCGCCCGCAGGGTGCGGCCGGGTTACGCCATCGCCGCCGGCCTGGTCGCGGTGGCCGCCGGTTACGTGCTGCTGACCTTTGTGGACGGTCCTGGTGGGCTGGCGATCGTGATCGCCGGTCTGGTCGTCTCGGCGGCCGGCGCGGGTCCGATGGGCTCGCTCGGCACCGGGCTGGTGTTCTCCTCGGTCCCGATGGAGAAGATGGGCTCGGCGTCCTCGCTGTCGGAGACCGGCGGTGAGTTCGGCATCGCGATGGGCGTGGCGACGATGGGTGTCATCGGCACCGCGGTCTACCGCGGTCAGATGGACGACGTCGCCATCCCCGCCGACGTGCCGGCCGCCGCGGCCGACGCGGCTCGCGAAAGCATCGCCGGTGCCGCCGCGGCGGCGCAGTCGGTGCCGGGTGCGGCCGGGGAAGCACTGCTTTCGGTCGCGCGTGACGCGTTCAGCACCAGCCTGAGCACCACCGTGACGGTCAGCGCCGCGATGGCCGTGCTCCTGGCCATCGTCGCCGCGACGGTCCTGCGGCACGCCCCCGCCACGGGCGCCGCCGAAGCCGGAGCGGAAGCCGGCGCCGAGGCGACCGAGGAAAGCCCCGTCGCAACGAACTGAGCAATACCCGCAAAAGCGACCCCCACCAGGCAGTCCGGGCCTGGCGGGGGTCGCTCTATTTTGTGCCCTTCTCCCATCTTGCTACATCAACTTCCGCCGTTGACCGATTTGCCGGGCTTTCGGTAACTTTGTTGGTAGATGACAGACGGCAATCAAGCAAACGCCGAAGGTTATCAACTTCCGGGATTCTCCACCACATTGTTTGTTCACACGGCTGAATGGAGTTCGACTGTGCAGAAGAAGCTGATCGCCAAGGCCGCCGCCGCTTTCGCGCTGGCGGGCGGGCTCACCCTGGCTTCGCAGGCGGGCGCGTCGGCCGCGGGCACCGTTTCGGTGACCCCGGCGACGGGTTTGACCAGTGGTGCCACGGTGACCGTCTCGGCGACCGGGCTGACCGCGAACCTGGAGCACTTCGTCGGTCTGTGCGGGACCGTCGGCGGCCAGTACGCGTGTGACGCAACGGGGGTTGTGTCGGTCACCACCAACGCCAGCGGGGCGGCGAGCACCCCGCTGACCGTGAAGAAGACGTTCACCGGCACCGTCGGCGGCGGCGGTTCGGTCACCGTGGACTGCGGTGCGGTCCAGTGCGTGATCGGTGTCTACAACGCCGATGGCTCCGCCGGCGCCAGCACGAACGTTGCCTTCAGCTGACCACACACATGTTGCCGTGAATGTGGCTTTCGCAGCGAACTCCGCCGCGAAAGCCACATTCACCGCACACCCAGCCAAAAACACGGCGAAGACCCCTTTGTCAAGGCATCGTCCCAGCCTTGACAAAGGGGTCTTCGCCGTAGTCACACTAAAAAATCGGGGCGGTGGCCCCCGGAGAAACATCCCCCGCAAAAACCCCATCCGGATCAACAACCGCCCGAACCGCATCCACCCGCGCAATAGCCGCTTCCGAAAGATGCCGCTGCGGCTGCTGCCAGTTCTCCACGAAACTGGGCACAGTCCACCCACTGTCCCAAGGGGAAAGCGCCGAACGCACCACCGCGCAGTGCCCCTCCACCGCATCCCGCGAAGAAGCATCCACCACGAGCCCAGCCCCCGAATACGCGAATCGCCCCGCGAATGAGGACAACGCTCCACCAGCCGGATCCGCCACCGAGTACGCCCCGCCCAGCTGCCGCATCCCCGCGCTGATGAACGGCGAACCCGACTCCGGCCCCACCACGCGCAGGAACTCCGCGGCCCCAGCCGAGTCCAGGTCACGAAGCAGCAGGTGATCCCCCGCGATCGGCACCGGGTCTTCCGGATCCATGTGCGCTTCCAGCACGGCCGACGGCTTCGTCAGCGCCCAGCTGTCCATCACCGGCTCGGCCACCGAACGCAACCGCCCCAGCAGCTCGTCCGCCTGCGCCTGCGCCGTGGCGACGCCATCCTCGGTCACCGCCAGCACGGCACCGTCCACACTCAACACCGGACCGGACCGCAGCACCTCCGGGATCTCCGGAAGATCCGGCAGGTTCATGATCTGCAACGAAGTCGTCGCCTCCCACGGCGCGTCGACCGACCAGCGCAACCACTCGTCCAGCAAACGCGCAGCATGAGAACCAGCCCAGAAAGCCGATCCGGTGATCACCTTCGCCGCCGGGAACAGCTCGACCTCAAGGGCGACAACAATCCCGAAGCCCCCACCGCCGCCACGAACCGCCCAGAACAGCTCCTGGTTCTCCGTCGCCGAAGCCCGCACCAGCGATCCGTCAGCCGTGACCAGTTCCACCGCGCGCACCAGGTTCGTCGCCACCCCGAGCTGACGCCCGTAGTAGCTCATCCCGCCACGCAGCAGATATCCGACCACACCAACGGTTCCGGACGAACCATGCGGTGCGGCGAGCCCAAAGGGGGCGGCCGCCTCGGCGACCGCTCCCCACAGCGTGCCCGCCGGAATCCGAGCCACCCGCCGCGAAGCGTCGACCTCGACCGGCCCCGGCGGCCGTACCTTGAGCAGCAGCGAACCGTCCATCGGCCGCTGCGTCGGCGACGCGTGCCCGGTGGTGTGCACCCGCACGCCCATCCGGAACGACCGCGCATATTCCAGTGCCGCGCGGATTTCCTCCACAGTGGACGCCACGACCGCGGCCGCCGGCTCGGCGGGAGCGGTCAGGTTGAAGACCGCCGTCGCCTCGTCGTAACCGGGCTGCCCCGGCAACCGGACGGCCATCAGATCCGCTCGGCGGTGAAGAAGACGAACGTCTCCGGCCCGGACAGCTCGACGATCCGCATCCCGGCCCGGTCCAGCCACGCCTTGATGTCCTCCAGCTCGAACAGCAGGTGCCCGGCGGGACGGCTGGGGAAGAAGTGCGACTTCTGGAAGTGCCGGTAGATCGGGTCCTGGCCGAACAGGAAGGTCATGCAGGTGAACGTGCCGCCCGGCCGCAGCACCCGGCCGACCTCGAGGATCGCGGTCTCCGCGTCGTCGGGGAAGGCCTGCAGCGCGTTCCACATGTTCACCGCGCCGAAGCTGGCGTCGGCGAACGGCAGGTCGAGCGCGCTGCCCTGCACCGCGGGCACCTCGGGCAGCCTGCTGCGCAGCACGCTCAGCATCGGCAGGCCCATGTCGAGCGCCAGCAGGCGGTCCGGGCCGACGGTGTCGGAAACCACCGTGGTCCAGCGGCCCGCGCCGGCGGCGAGGTCGAGCACCGGGCCGTCGACCGGCTCGATGTGCGTGGCGATGTAGGCGTCCTCATCGGACGGAGTGACCGCCCCGCCCCAGTTCGATCCGGCGATCTGGAGGTAGGCCGGGCGCAGCACGGACTCGTAGTACAGGCCCATGGTCGGCATCTCGGCCAGCTTCTGCAGCAGGTCCGCGGTCTCGTCGTCGTTGCCGGTGCTGATCGTCTCGGCGATGCCCGCGGTCAGGTCCAGCACGCCGTTGGCGACCGGGTACGAGGTGGCGCACTCGGGGCAGCGAACGGTCTCGTTGCGGATCTCCAGCGCACCGGAGCAGTTCGCGCAGCGGAACGCCTCGACGTGCGCACCGAACAGACCCGAGGTGCTCGAGTCGATCTCCTCGTCCGACTCGTAGCGCGAGGGCGGGTTCTGCGCCACCTGGACCACGTCGCCGTTCAGCACCGCCCAGTACGCCTTCGCACCGGAGAAGCCGAACACGGTCTTCGTGTCGTTCTCCCAGTTCGTGGTGATCTGCTCGGTCGACAGGTCGTTGATCCAGCTCTGGTCGAAGTCCTGCTCGGAGGCGTTGAGCGCCCAGATCGACGGCGCGGGCCACACCCGGCCGAGGTCCGGCTTGGCCAGGTCGAGCGAGGCCAGCGCGCGCTCCAGCCGGGTCTGCTCCTCCGGGCCGAGTCCGATCCCCGCCACCGCGTCGAGAATGCGCTCGCGGTCACCGGGGAAGTGGGAGAGCAGGTACAGCAGGGCCAGGGTGAACGCCTGCGAGTTCGACTCACGGGCGACCAGCGCCAGGTAGTGGTCCAGCCCGGCGCGCACCGCCTGGTTGACCGGACCCGACTCCGGGTATTCGGCCTCGGCGAGCAGGCCGAGCAGGATCACCAGGCGGCCCTGGTGGTCCTCGGTGACCTGGTCGAGCACGTCGACCAGCACCGGCGCGGCGGGCAGGGCCAGCTCGGTCAGGACGCCCTCGCTCCACACGGCACCGGCCAGCTTCTCGAACTCGGCCTGCAGCTGCTCCGGCTGGGCGCTGGCGAACGCCTTCACCAGTTCGGCGATGGTCGAGTCGGTAACGGCGTCAGTCATTTCTGCGCGTCCTTTCCAAGGTTTGGTCAGCTCAGCCGGGTTTGCGGGCGGAGACGATCACGTACCCGATCTGGTCCTTGCGCGGGGCGAAGAACCCGAGGTGGTTGCGGGAGAACTCACCCACCGCCGCCTCGCCGAACTTGGCGGTGATCTCGTCCCGGCTGCGCATCGCGGTCTCCAGGTACTTCGTTTTCATCCCGAACGCGCGCGGGCCGCACTGGGTGTACTCCTCCACCGCGAACCCGGCGGCGCGGGTCAGGTCCAGCCACTCGGGCAGCGTCGGCAACGCACCGAGCTTCAGCGTTTCGACGAACTTGGCCACCCGCGCCGGATCGCGGTCGGACTCCAGGCTGAAGTCGGAGAAGGTCAGCCGCCCGCCGGGACGCAGCACCCGGAAGAACTCGCCGAGCACGGTCGCCAGGTCCGGCGCGTTCTGCAGGGATTCCAGCGCCAGCACCGCGTCGAAGCAATTGTCCGGATAGGACAGTGCGGTGAAGTCGCCGTACTCGAACCGGGCGCGCTCGGCCACGCCGGCCGCTTCGGCCCGCTTCCCGCCCTGCGCGATCTCGTACGCGCTGAGCGTGATGCCGGTGACCCGCACGCCGTACTCGCCGGCCAGGTAGACCGCGGTCTCGCCGGGGCCGCAGCCCGCGTCGAGCAGGTGCTCACCCGGTCGCAGCCCGAGGGTTTCGGTGACCTTGCGGCTCATCCGGTGCACGGCCTCGGGCAGCGTGGCGTCGTCGTGCCGGTCGAACCAGTACCACATGTGGATCTGGCCGTCGCGCAGTTCGTCACCGATCGGCGAGCGCTCGTCGTAGTGCTTGCCGATCTCGTCGGAAATGCTCATGAGAACTGACCCGGCTGCCGTCCCTCACCCGCCGGGCCGCGATAGGCCTGCGCGAGGTCGAGCCAGCGGTCGGCCTCGGCGCCGGTGGCGGTCAGGTCCAGGTCGGCGCGGTGGCGGCGACGGGTGACCAGCAGGCAGAAGTCCCACGCGTCACCGGTGATCCGCTCCTCGGACTCGGCCGGGCCGAACGCCCACAGCGCACCGGAGGGCGAGGTCAGCTCGAACCGGAACTGGACGTCGGGCTCGGGCAGGTTCCGCGCCTGGTAACCGAAGTTCCAGGTGCGCACGGCGAAGCCGACGAGGTTGGCGATGCGGTCGGTCTTCACCCGCTCGACACCGAGCGTGTCGGCGATGTCCTGGCCGTGGCCGAACAACTCCATCATGCCCGCGCAGGCCAGCACGGCCGGCGGCAGCGGGTTGACCAGCCACGGCACCACCTGGTCGGCGGGCACCGCGGCGAGCGCCTTGATACCGGTGTCGCGCTCGGCCCGCCAGCGGGTGAGCACCGACTCGGCGGGATCGTGGATGTACTCCTCGAGCGCGCCGTTGACCGCGGCCTCGAAGCCGTTCGGGCCGATCTTCGACGTGATCGCGTTGAACACGGCGGGCTCGGCGGCGGCCAGTCCGGCGATCTTGAAGATGAACGCCAGGTGCCCGACCTGGTGCTTGATGCTCCAGCCCGGTGCCGGGGTGGCCCTGGCCCAGTCGGCATCGGGGAGTTCCGCCACCAGCCGGTCGAACTCTTCAGCTTCGGCGGTCAGATCGGCGATCACCTGCTGGAAGTCCTTCACCCGTCCGTCCTCTCTCCACGCGTGAACATGACGTTCGCCGTGCACCCGCGAACCGGAGTACGGGTGCACGGCGTTCGCCGGGGCGCAGATCGCGGAAGGACGCCTGCGCAAAAGCCGAACCGTCGTCTACAGGTTGAGGCGGTCTCGCTTTGACCAGGCGGGCGATCTGACGCTTTCGAGTATGGAGGCGGCCTCAGCGGGCGGTCTTCTCCTTTCCCGCCCTCACCCCGCGCAGTTCCACTGCCCGGCGAGCCGCGGAAAAGGCAGCCCAGGAGGCGATTTCCACCAACACGACATCGCCGCCGGGCACATTTTCCACAATGGACTCATCGACCTGGAACGCGGAAAACGCGATGAGCAGCGCGAAGCGGGCCGGACCGCGATCTTGTTCGGGCAGCGCGGAAACCAGCGGCTCCACCCACGAACGGCTCAGGCCCTTCGGTTCGCCGGTCCAGTCGCGCAGCCGGCCTTCGACCAGTTCTCGAACCTCGGCCGAGAGCGCGCGCTCCCCCGCCGCCTCGAAAGCCTTGAATGCCCGCGCGAATGCGTCGGCGAGCGGACCGTCCGCCCAGTCCGGCGCCGTTCCGCCGGCCGGGAGCAGTTCGAGCGCGGCACCGGGAACCGGTTCCGCACCGGGGCGCAGGAAACGGCCGAGCATGCCGCGCACGAATCGCTTCGCGTTCTCCGGTACCTCCGGCGGCAGCGGCGACGGTCCGAGAAACACGTGCACCACGCGGTTGAGGTATTCGAAGGTGAAGGCCACCGCGATCAGTTCGGCGGCCTGCGCGGCGGGCAGTTCCACCGAGCCGTCCCCGCGCGCCCAGGCGGCGACCGCCCGGATCTCCGGATCGGCGACGGTCTCGATGTTGTCGTCGGAAATGGCCGTGGCGTCCGTTGTGGACATCAGCCCGGCCATGGTGGCGCTGTGCACCTCGACGCAGTACGGGCAGGCGTTGCGCACCGAAACGGCGGAGGCGACGGCTTCCTTCGCCGCCCGGCTCGCGGTGCGCCCGGCGATCAGCGACTCGCGCAGGATCGTCCAGGCCGCGGCGAGCACCTCCGGTGCCGGCGAGTGCAGCGCCGTCGGTGGCGCCAGCATGCCGAAGTCCCGCTCGACCTGGCGGTAGACCGCCTTCACCAGACCGGTCGCGGAGCGTGGCCGGACCGGCCGCACGTGGCGGACCTGCTTGAGCGTCCGGCGCAGCGCGAGCCGGATCGGCAACGGTGTCATGGTGACCCCTTCTTCGGGAACGGGCCACCGAAAACGGCTATCCGGCGGCCACGGTCAGGGTGGCGACGTGTGCGGTGCCCGCGACCACGGCACTGGCCAGCGCCCAGCCCACGGTGTCGGCCAGTGCCTTGGCCCGGCCGGGTTCCGGCCGCCAGACGGCGAACCAGGACAACCCGACCATCGCGATCACGAGCCCGGTGTTGAGCAGGACTCCGGCCCGGTCCGAGCCCGCCCCGAGCCAGGCTCGAGCGAACTCGACGCTGGCACCGGTCGCCGCGGCCAGCAGGACCCACGGCGTCAGGCGGTGGGCCATTCGCAACGGCACCGTGGTGCCCGG
Organism: Amycolatopsis sp. YIM 10; assembly: GCF_009429145.1. Lineage (GTDB taxonomy): Bacteria > Actinomycetota > Actinomycetes > Mycobacteriales > Pseudonocardiaceae > Amycolatopsis. Next base: position 8,829,941 of record NZ_CP045480.1, read on the forward strand.
TTCGGTGTGACGCGCCAGGAACAGCGGCACCCCGAGTCCGGCCAGGAAGACCACGGCGAACTGCCGCGGCAGGTCCAGGCCGTCGGTGAGCAGCAGCGTGAGCACGCCGGCCACCGCCGCCGCCCACGCCACCGCGACCCGCGCGATCCGCTCCTGTTCGGCGAAGAACGGGCGCATCAGCGCGCAGGCCGCGACGGTGAGCGCGGCGGCGACCAGCAGGACCTGCAACCAGAGCGTGCCGGTGGTGACGCCGAAGGTGATCACGTGGTCGTGCGGACCCTGTGTCACCCGCGACATGTCAGGCCACCCCGGCCTTCGCCTTCGCGGCCGGTTCCACCTGGCGCAACGCGCAGGCGCAACGCATCATCGCCCGCTCCTCGGCGCTGGGGCGCAGGTGGTAGATCATCGCGATCACCATCGGGATGAAGACGATGGTGTTGTAGAACAGGTGCAGCTCGACCCTCGGGATCAGCAGCTGCGCGATGCTGGTCGGCTTCGCCCCGCCCATCAGGTTCGCCCCGGTGAGCGCCTGCAGCAGCAGGAGCAGGTGCTCGAAGTGGTGCCACACCTGGATCCACATGGCGACCTTCCACCACGTCTTCGACCGGCCGACAAAGCCGTGGCGAAGAATGATGAAGCTCACCATCATCAGAATGGCGTAACCGTAGTGCATCCATTCGGAGGTAACCAGCCAGGGAAATGGCATACCGAGCACGCCCCTGGCCTCCGGAACGGGCCAGCCGAGCGCGTAGACCTGGATCGCCTGGGCGATGTGCTCGGCCCAGTGCGCCAGCACTACCACGCTGTACAACAGCAGAGCGGGCTTGTGCCAGTCGGTGTTCAGCTTCTCGCTGAACGCCTTCCAACCGCCTGAGGTCCGCGTTTCCGCCATCTTTTCAGTCTCCCGCCAGACTCAGTGCCAACTTGGTCACTCCTCGCCGTCCGCTGATCGAGCCGTCCGGCGACGGTGCGCCGTACTTTACGTCGATTCCGCGATTTTGTGCGGCCTTGACAATTCCGGGAACAGCGCGTTCGGCCAGTGCGGCGATGGTCATCGCCGGGTTGACGGTGAGCGCGCCGGGCACCGCGGAGCCGTCGGTGACGAAGATCCCGGGGTGGTCGCGCAGCTCGTGGTTCGGGTGCAGCGCCGAGGTGGCCGCGTCGTCCCCGATTCGGCACGAGGCCAGTGGGTGCACTGTGTACGCACCGACCACGTCGTTCGTCCACGGCGCGATGGTGGCCAGGCCGTCCTTCTCCATGATCTCCTTGACCTCGGCGTCGGCCTTCGCCCAGCCACTGAGCGTGTTCGGCGTCGGGTCGTACTTCAGCGCACCGCGGCCGAGCATCTGCTGCGAGACGCGGAACGCGTTGCCGGTGGGCGGCGGCGGGCCGAACACGCCCTCGTTGTCGTCCTCGGTCATCAGGAAGATGGTCAGCCACGACCGCCAGCGCTTGAGGATCTCCTTCTTCTCCTTGCCGAACCAGGTCGGCGCGTCACCGCCGGGGACCTGGGCGAGAATGGTGCCGAGGCCGGGCGGGAAGTACAGCTGCTCCATCGAGTACCGCGAGTACTCGGGCAGCTTCTCGTCGAGCCGGTCCCAGCAGGCCACGGTCGGGCCCTTGCCGATCTGGTTCGCCTCGTACGCCAGTCCGTCCTCACGGGACAGTCCGAGCACCTCGCGCACCTTGTCCTCGTTGAGGATCGCGGTGTTCAGCCGCTCGCCGTTGCCGGAGAAGTAGCGGCCGACGCCGTGCGGCATCTTGCCCAGCGCCTCCTCCGAGCGCTGCAGGATCACCGGGGTGGCCCCGGCGCCCGCGGCCAGGATGACGATCTTCGCTTCGATCACGCCGCTTTCGCTGTGCACGCGGTAGTCGACGTCGTCGACGATGTTGTAGTGCACCCGGTAGCCACCGTCGTGCGTCCGCTCGATCTTCTGCACCTCGTGCAGCGGGCGGATGGTGGCGCCGTGCGAGATCGCGGCGGGCAGGTAGTTGGTCAGCATCGAGCGCTTCGCGTCGAACCGGCAGCCGCCCATCATCCAGTTGCAGTTGGTGCACTTGGCGTTGTCGATGGCGACCGGGGTCGGGTTCGCGGTGCGGCCGGAGTGGTGGCAGGCGGCGGCCCACAGCCCACCGGAGTAGGTGACGTCGTTCCAGTCCTGCTGGGTGACCGGGATGGCCTCGGCGACCCGGTCGTACCACGGGTCGAGGGTGTCACGGCTGATCTCGGCGGGCCACATGCGACGGCCGATGCTGCCGTGGCGCTCGAAGACGAACCGCGGCGCGCGCGGCATCGCGGCGAAGTAGACCACGCTACCGCCGCCGACGCAGTTGCCGCCGAGCACGCTCATCCCGTCACCGACGACGAAGTCGAAGGCCCTGGTGTAGGAGGAGCCGAGCAGGAAGTCGTGGTCGAAGTCCTTGGTCTCCAGCCACGGGCCGCGCTCGAGCACGGTGACCTTGGCCCCGCCGGCGGCGAGGTGGTAGGCCGCGATGGCACCGCCGAAACCGCTGCCGACGATGAGGACCTCGGTTTTGTCGCTGGTCATGCGGGGCTCCCTGAAGGCGTGGTGTCCGGGTGGACTTCGGCGAGCTTGCGGCCGTAGGAGTAGTTCGGGAAACGCCAGAGGCCGTCGGCGTCGGGCGTGGTGATGCCCATCGCCCGCAGCCCGGGGTGCCCGTCGGCGAGGGCCTGCGCGGTGCTCAGGTGCGGGGCGCTGTCGAAGGCCATGTTGCAGAACAGGGCCAGGCTGACCCAGCCGTCCTTCTCCGGGTGGCCGTTCTTGGTCAGCTTCAGGATGAGCTGGACACGGTCCTCATAGGACAGTGCGACGAACTCCGGCAGGCTCGGGTCGAGGTCCCTGCCGTGCTCCTCGGCGTAGGCCTTGGCGTGCCCGTTGAGCATCGGCACGAGGAAGTCGAGCCCGGCGGTGATCCCGGTGGCCTCGGTCTCCAGCAGCTCGATGGCACCGGCCTCGACCGAGCCGGGCCCCTCGGAAACCCCGGCGATGGCATGGTCGTCGGGATGGCGCTTCTCGCCGGGAACGATCGTGTCGGCATACGCCTCGAGCGTCATCACCTTGACTGCGCGCGCGTCGGGATTGGCCGCGTCCACGGGCGTCTCCTCTCTACGGACCTTGGTTTCCATGAGATCAGGACGCGGGGGCCGGGTACGTCTTCTGGCTTGCCGAGGGGTTTGTCCGAGCCACCCAGCCCTTCCCCATCCCCGGTCCAAAGCCAAAAACACGGCGAAGACCTCGAAGTCAAGGCATCTTTCCCGCCTTGACTTCGAGGTCTTCGCCGTAGTCACACTGAAAAACCGGGGTGGCTCCCACAAGGGGTGGCCGGCGGATCCCCGAGGGGTGGGTGGGCGGGGATCCGCCGGCGGCTCATTCCGCCTTGCGCACGGTCATCGGCAAGCCGCCTTTCGCGCGCAGCGAGAGCATGGGTTCCGCGACCACCTGGTGGCCCGGCACCCCGGTGAGCGTCAGTTCCCTGGCGATCATCGCGAGCACGAAGACCGCCTCCATCAGGCCGAGGCTGTTCCCGACGCAGAACCGCGGACCCGCACCGAACGGGATGTAGGCGTACCGCGGCCGTCCGGCCGTGGCGTCCGGGGCGAAGCGGTCCGGGTCGAACTCCGCCGGGCGGTCCCAGAAGTCCGGGTGCCGGTGCAGGGTGTACGGGCACACCACCACATCCGAGCCCGCCGGCACGTGGTAACCGGCGATCTCGTCGTCCTCCAGGGCGAGTCTCGGCAGGATCCACACCGGTGGGTACAGGCGCATCGCCTCGGAGATGACCTGGTTGGTGTAGACCAGTTTCCGGATGTCCTCGTGCTGCGGCAGCCGGTCCCCGAGCACCTCGATGGCCTCCGCCCGCAGGCGTTCCGCGACCTCCGGGTGCCGGTCGAGCAGGTGCAGCGACCAGCTCAGCGTGCTCGCCGTCGTCTCGTGCCCGGCCAGCAGCAGGGTGACCAGCTCGTCCCGCATGCGCTGCTCGCCGACCGCCGGGTCCGCTTCCTCCCGGGTGGACACGATCAGTCGCGAAAGGACATCGTCGCCGATGGCGCCGCCCGTGGCGTCGCGGTGGGCGACCAGTGCGTCGACCACCCGCTGCAGTTCCCGCCGTGCCGCGCGGAAGCGCAGCTGCTTGGGCAACGGGACCCACATCGGCACCATCGACAGCGTGACCATCTCGAACATCGCCTGGTCCTGCACGGCTTCGAACGAGTGGCCCACCGCGTCGAACGCGCCGAGATCGGCGTCGAGCAGGGTCCGGCCGAGCACCCCGAGGGTCAGCCCGGTCATCTCCTGGGTGATGTCGATCGGCCCGCCACCGGCCCGCGACCGCAGGCGGTCGACCAGCTTCGCGCCCTCCTCGGCCACGATGCCCGCCTGCGCCACGATCCGCTTGTGCTGGAACGCGGGCTGGATGATCTTGCGCTGCTTGCGCCAGAGCTGGCCCTCACTGGTGAGCAGGCCGTCCCCGAGCGCCCGCTTCGCCTGTACCAGGCCGATTCCCTTGTGGTAGTTCGACGCGTTGTCGGCCAGCACGTACTTCGCGGGATCCGGGTGGTTGAAGAAGTAGAGCGTCTTCGGCCCGATGGCCATCCGCACCGCGTCGCCGTAGGTTCCGGCGGCTTCCGACATCAACCGCAGCCGGTCGCCCGCCAGGTGCTTGAGCAGCCGGAAGGTCGCGGACCGGGGCGGGCCCGGCGGCACCCGTCGAGGGGTGCCGCCGGAGTCCCGAGTCCGCTTGAGCAGGCTCACGCCGCCTTCTCGGCCGGTGGCGGATCGGCCGCCTTCGCCGCGATGGAGACCGGGGCCGGGATGGACTCGGTTCCCGCCGGTGGCGCGGCTTCCAGTTTCGCTTTCTCCGCCGCGGCTTTCTGCTCGGCCTCGAACTGCAGCCGCGCCTTGTTGACGAAGTGCAGCGCCCAGAGGAAGCCACCGCGGATCAGGCAGACCGCGGCCGTGGCGAAGAACAATCCGTAGGCGATCCCGGCGCCGGTGAGCACGCCGTACAGGGTCGCCACCCCGGCGCCGAAGGCGAACTGCGAGCCCGGCTTCGACGGCGTGGTACCGGGGTCGGTGATCATGTAGTTGGTGAACAACACGAACGCCACACCGGTCATCGTGCCGAGCGCGCCGAGGATCGCGGTGTCCAGCAGCACCCCGCGGACCACCGACTGCAGCGCGAAGAAGCTCAGCCAGCCGAAGATCAGCCACATGCGGCCGGTCAGCTTCGCGTTCAGCATGGTGCCCGCGACGATGATCAGCACCGGGATCAGCCAGTCGATCACGCCGGAGACGTTCTCGGTGAAGTGGTAGGGCGGCGCGATGCTGGCCCACGGGAACACCAGCAGGATCACCGCGATACCGAAGTTCGACGGGTTCATGTAGTGGCGCAGCCTGCCGCGGACCGGCGCCCGCAGCACCCACTTCGCCCCCACCGCGACCACGATGCCGAACAGCATCACCAGGATCTGGTCGTTGGGATAGGTCAGCATGTTCACCGCGAGGCTGGTGATGTGCGCGGGGAACAGGAACTCCACCAGGCCCTTGAAGCCGCTACCGAGGAAGCGCGGTGCGCGGCCCTCGACCCTGGCGTTGATCATTTCCAGCCCGAGTTCCACCGAGTACCCGGTGGCCAGTGCGATGAACGGCCACAGCCACGGCTGCTCGAAGCCGAGCACGGTGTACCCGAGGATGTTGAACACGGTCATCGAGATCGCGAACCGGCGCAGGGCGGTGATCACCTTGGGGTCGCGGGGCGGGCCACCCGAATTCTGCGGCGGGCCACTGGGTTTCTGCTCGGCCATGACTCACCTCTCCTTGGCCTGCGTGTCGAGCTGGAGCGAGTGCCAGCCCGGGTTCAGCTTCAGATCCTGTTCGTGGGCCTGACCGCTGCGGTCGCGCCACTGCAGCTTGACCTCCTGGGCGCCCCGCACATCCCCGAGTCCGATGTGGACATCGTTGCTGCGCTTGCCCGAGTGGCCGCTGCCGCCGTCGACGCGGCCGACGATCATCCGGCCGTCCGCGGTTTTCACGCAGACCTGGGCACCGACCACCGGCGCACCGTCCGGGTGGGTCAGCTTCAGGCCGAGGAACTCACCGGCCGCCGGCGCGGTGTTCTGGTAGAAGACCGGCTGGTCCCACTGGCGGGCCACGGCCATGTCGATCCGGCCGTCGCCGTCGGCGTCACCGGTGGCGATGCCGCGGGTGGGCACCGGCACGTCGAGGCCGAGCCGCTCGGACAGGTTGACGAAGGTGCCGTCCGCCTTGGGGGCGAAGAAGGCCAGCCGCTGGCTGCCCGCCACGTCGTCACCCTTGACCATGTTCGGCCACCAGGCCGGGTCGTGCACGGTCAGGTCGTTCGCGGTGGCCAGCTCCTGCAGCTGCGGCCAGCGGTTGATCTCGCCCTTGACGAACCCGGTCGCCTGGGCGATGGCCGGCTTGCCGCTGTTGTTGAAGTCCTCGGACTTGATGTCCCAGGCCCAGCCGGACCACGCGGTGCCGAGGTCGGTGCTCTTGTCCTCCCACGGCGCGTCACCGGCCTGCAGCTTCGCCCGCAGTTCGGACTGGCTGCCCGCGGTGTTCATGAACTGGAAGTTGCTCTCCTCGATGCCGAACGAGGTGGTGATGTTGCTGACGAACAGGTCGTACAGCCCGTTGCGGTCGAGGTCGGCCCACTCCGCCGACATGCCCTTGAACGAGTCGCCACCGATGCGCTTGGACTTCGGCACCAGCGGGGTCTTGCTGTCCACGATGGGCTCGAACTTGATGTTGCCCGGGGTGGACCGGTTGTGCAGCATCGCGTCCTTGCCGTGGTCCTGCGCCAGGTACAGCTCGGGCAGCAGGTCACCGTCGACGTCGTTCGCGGCGGCACCGAGCACCCAGCCCTTGGACAGGTCGAGCGGGATCACGTCGTCGAGCTGCTGGTACTGCACGCCCGTCGCGTTCGCGCCGGTCCAGCGGAAGAAGTAGTCCTCGCCGCCGTTGGAGGCGTTCGACAGCGAGTCGTTCATCTCCACGCCGCCCTTGACCGAGGGGTCGAGGACCGGGCTGTGCGGGAAGTAGTTCCCGAGATAGATGTCGATGTGCCCGTCACCGTCGAAGTCGTCGATGGCGACCGCGTTGCTGTTCCACTGAGGACCGTTGTAGGTCGACGCGGTGGAACCGGGGACCAGCTCGACCGGGACGAAGCAGTTGGCGTCGAGCGGCATGCCCTTCGCCTCCGGCTTGCCGAGGAACACGATCGGCGTGCGGCCCCAGTAGTAGACCAGCAGGTCGGTGGTGCCGTCCTCGTTGAAGTCCGCGGGGGCGCAGCCCATCGGCGCCATCACGTCGTTCATCGGCAGCGCACCGGTCCGCAGCGCGAACGGCGCGTAGCGCTGGTCGCCCTTGCCCGGGGTCGGGGTGATCACCACCTGGTCGATCCGCGGATCGGTGATGCAGAGGTCGTTCGCGAGCCCGTCGCCGTCGACGTCGTTCATCGCGATACCGGCGCCCACCGAGGAGATCCAGGCGTCGATGTCCTTGTAGTCCTGGTTGACCTTCCGGATCTCCTGCTGCGGGAAGCCGCTGGGCATGGCGACCGACTTCGGCGCGAAGCCGTAGCCGGCGGCCAGCTCGTCCTGCTCGGCCGCCGACGTCTCCGGCAGGCTGCTGACCAGGAACATGCCCGCCACGAGGACGAGGGCAACGATCCCGGCCAGCTGCTTGCGCAGCCAGTGGACTGTCGCGGTCATAGGTGAACACCTCCAATGGAAACGAACTCGTTTGCGATCTGCTGACGCCAGGTTTCGAAGGCGGGCACCGCACCGTCGACCGGCGTGGCCGGCCGGACGTCCTGGGTGACCTTGGCGGCCGTGACCGCGTCGGTGCCGCAGAGGATCTCCGCGGCGGCCTCGGAGTGCGGCACGAGCAGTCCGGCGCGCACGCGGGCCTCGGCGGCGAAGGCCGAGCCCTGCGCGAGCATCCAGCGGTGGTCACCGGCGTGGTCACGCAGGTACCGCAGCTCGGCCGGATCCGCGCCACCGGCGTAGGTCGCGGCCAGCCCGATCCCGCCGTAGAGATCGGAATGCCGCGATTCGGGGAAGTCGCGCACCATCGAGGTGACCAGCTCGGCGTCGGTGCCGCCGATGAACCACAGCGCGCGGCCGATGCCCTGGTCGATCGCGCGGTTCGCGTACGGCGACGCGACCGGCCAGGTGAACCGCTCGTCCTGGTACTGCTCGTTGATGTACTTGTGGGTGCGGAAGTAGGCCTGGTGGAAGCCGTAGCCGTCGAGCACCAGCCAGCGCAGCAGCGGATCGAAGTTCTCCGGGTCGGGCCAGCGGAACTTCGGCAGCCTCGCCATCGCCCAGCCGACGCCGACGTAGATCAGGTAGTTGTGCGGATCGCCGCCGCTGACCAGGCTCTGCTCGGTCCGGCCCTTGCCGGGCAGCGGCAGGCCGTCGAGCATCGCCCAGCCCATGCCCGCGCCTTCGTAGGCGAACCCACGCCAGCGCTCCGGCATCGCGTCCAAGCGCTCCATCGCGTCGGCGGTCGTCTTCGCTTCGACCGCGTACGCATACCCTTCGAGGAAGACCCTTCCGACCTTCTCCAGCAGTTCCTGCGCGGCCGGGCTCTTCTTGTGGAAACCCCTTTTGTCCAAAGTGGTTTCCACCACGTTCGGAGTCAGAATGCGGCGCCGTAGCGCGCGCCAGCCATTACCCAACTCGCTCTCCCCCTATCGGGTAGAATCGAATTCCGGAGCACTCGCGCATTAACCATCCCAAGTCACACCCGGCCCGCTCTACTCCTTGCTTGCCGAAGGTTCGCAGGTCAGCGGCCCGCAGACGGAAGCGGCCGCCGCTCCACGGGAGAGAGCGGCGGCCGCCGGACCTTCTTCTGAATCAAGCCACGGAGCGCAGTTTCGAGGTGGAGAATTCACGCCGAATGCGCTCGCGCCAGATTTCGTACGCCGGAGTGGCCGAGGTTCCTTCCTCGTGCGCCACCTCGGTTTCGTCCGCGATCCGCACAGCGTCCTCAATGGACACTCCGGCCAGTGCGCGGATCCCGGTCTCGGTGTGCGCCGGCACAAAACCGGAGTAGGTGCGCGCCTTCGTGGCGAACACCGCGCCCAGCGCCAGCTCCGGCGCGTGCTGCCCGGCGGGCGTTCGCAGCCACGTCAGGCCCACCGCGCCGGCACCACCGGCGAAGGTGGCTGCCAGCCCGACCCCGCTCCACAGGTCGCCGTGGCGCTCCGGGGCGAACTTCGCCACCGCCGCCGCCACGTTCTCCGGGTGCCCGCCGTTGATGAACCACAGCGCGCGCCCGATGCCCTGGTCCACCGCGCGGCCGAAGTAGGCGGGGTGGCCGTCCCACGGATAGGGCTTGAGCACGTGCTGCCGGTCCACGATCTTCTTCGTGTCGAAGTAGGCGCGGTCGAAGCCGTACCCGTCGACGGCCAGCCAGCTCATCGTCGGGTGGTACGGGGTGCCGCTGATGTCCGGCACGATCTTCTTCCACAGCGGCCGCGGCAGCCGGGCCATCGCGAACCCGATCCCGATGTAGGTCAGGAAGATGTGCGGCTGACCGGGGCCGAGCAGCAGGTCGCGGGTCCGGCTCGACGGGCGGAAGCTCATCGCGTCCAGCACCGCCGAGGCCATCGTCGCGCCTTCGTAGGCGAAGCCGCGGTACTCGGCCTCGACCAGGTCCAGCCGCCGTTCGAGGTCCCACTGACCGGGGCTGTCGATGCCCCACTCGAATCCGGCGACCACCGACTGGGGAATGGCTTCGAGTCGCGCGGTGGCGTCGGTGGGTTCCACCGCGAAGCCGCGGCCCGCGAAGCTGACCGCCTTGAACGAAGGGGCGAGCACGCGTCGCCGCAGGGAGCCGAGCAGGGTCGACATCGGAGACTTCCTCACTTTCGACGGCGCTTAGGCAGTGTTTTACAGCGGCGAAGCCGCTTGCGATGGGCCGGCAACCGGCACCGCAAACCACTGTCAAAACAGTCGCTAGGCGACCGCGGGCAGTTCCTGGACTCGGGGCAGGGCGACCGCGCTGACGTCGGCGGTGACCCGCGAGGCCAGGGTGATCGCGATCGGCGGATCGGTCGGCCGCACCGGCCGCAGCCGCAGGTTCACCGCGGCGGTCTCGTCACCGGCGATGGCGATCGGCGCGGCGGTGGCGATCGAGTACGACTTGCCCTCGCCGACCGCGCCGTTGTGCTCGGCCACCGCGATCACGTGCCAGCGGCCCGGCGGCACGTTGTTGAGGATCAGCTCGGTGGAACCGCTGTCGGCCATGCCCTTGAAGGCCACCGGGCCGCACTGCGGGATGGCCTCGGCGAACACGCCGATCAGCACGTTGCCGGTGGTCTTGCCGGGCGGCATGTCCAGCCTGCCGACCACCGAACCGCCGTTGTTCTGCGGCACCGCGCAGCTCTGGCCGGCGTCGCGCAGCGTCTTCAGCGACGGCAGGCGCTGGAAGTGCGGGGCCATCGCGACCAGCAGCTCGCTCACCATCGGGTCGCGGTACTGGGTTGGGCTCATGCCGACCGCCCTGGTGAACCGGCTGGTGAAGGTGCCGACGCTGCTGTAACCGACGCTGCAGACGATGTCGGACACGGTCAGCGAGGTGGTCAGCAGCAGGCGCTTGGCCTCGAACAACCGGACCGCGGTCAGGTACCGGCCCGGGGTGACGCCGGTGGCCCTGGAGAAGATCCGGGAGAAGTGGAACGGGCTGACGAAGACCTCCGAGGCGAGGTCGTTCAGCGTGATGGGCTCGAAGTAGCGCTCGTGCATCGCGGCGATGGCTTGGCGGACGGCCGGTTGCATGATGGGCACTCCCTGGTTGGAATCGTTGGCGAGCTCACCGCGGCGGTTCATGCGGCGCGCTCCGGCCGGTACCGTTCGGCGGCTCGCGGTGCGGGCAGCCACGGGTGTCCCGCGTCGCAGCTGAGCCGCGGCGGCGGAAGTTCGGAGTTCACGCGGACCGCGACCCGGACCACCCGGTCGCAGCCGGCGTGGCGGCACGGTCCCAGTTCGGTGTGCAGCAACGGGTTGGGGTGGGCGACCAGGCGGGCGGTCGCGATCAGCGCGTCGAGCCCGTCCAGCAGCTCACCCGCCTGGGGGTGCCGCGCCAGTTCGTCGAGCCGGGCGGCGAGGAAGGCGGCCATCGGCAGCGAGCCTTCGACGGGGACGTTCGTCACCGTGCGTTCGCACCAGGAGCGCAGGAAGGTGTTCAGCGCGGTGCACAGCTCGGCCGCGGCGGCGGTGGCCCGGCGGCCGGACGGACCACCGGAACGCGGCCGACCGGCGGCAGGCGCACGGCCGTTCGCCAGCACCCTGGCGCACCGGGCGTACCAACCGGGCAGTTCGCGGAAGGCCTGTTCCAGGCGGGCCCGGCACTGGGCGCACAAACGCGGACCTGGGATGATCGAGGGTGCGGCGCCGGTCGCGTGACCGGTCCGGCAGGACGCCGAAGCACAGAGGTTCGTCAGCATTGTCCCTCCCCAGCGTCCCGACCCGACTCAACTGCTGGGAGTAAGCATGCATTCGGTGACTCGAGCCGAGGACGAAACGAGACCGAGACCCAATGGGGTTGCGCATAGTCAGATCGGCCCAGAAAAAGTGCACCCTCGGTATAACGCCTGCGCCAAATTTTTCTCGTTCGAAGGACACGGAGAACACCGATGAGCGATTATTCTGAGGAGGCGATTACGTCGAGCGAAAGGCGCGAAGTGATCAATGTTCTACTGGCCGAGGACATGCACATGCTGCGCGGCGCACTGGTCGCCCTGCTGAACCTCGAGGCCGACATCACCGTGGTCGCCGAGGTGGCCTCCGGCGACGAGATCCTGCCCGCCGCCCAGAAGCACCAGCCCGACGTGGCCATCATCGACATCGACCTGCCCGGCAAGGACGGCCTGACCGCGGCCACCGAGCTGCACGCCAGCGTGCCGGACTGCCGGACCCTGATCCTGACCAGTCTGGGCAGGCCGGGCACGGTGCGCCGGGCGCTGGACGCCAGGGTCAACGGCTTCATGCTCAAGGACGCGCCGTCGAAGAAGCTGGCCAACGCGGTGCGACAGGTGGCCGTCGGCAGGCGGGTCATCGACAGCGAACTGGCGCTGGCGGCGTGGGACACCGAGGACTGCCCGCTGGCCACCAGGGAGATCGAGATCCTGCGCCTGGCCGCCGCCGGTCAGAACGTGGCCGACATCGCGGCGCAGTTGTTTCTTTCTCCCGGAACTGTGCGTAACTACCTGACCACGGTGGTCACCAAGCTCAATGCGCGCAATCGCGTGGACGCCATCCGCATCGCGAAGGAAAACGACTGGCTGTGACCGGGTGAGCCATGTTATTGGGCCGGGTCGCATTACCTGAATGGCGGAGTTACAAATACCGTCAAACAGGCTCGAGACGACGATGACAACCGTCGTCATCGTCGACTTCGCTTTTACGCAGTGGGAACACTCGGCGTGATTTCCGCGCACAGCCGGTACCGACCACCCGGTACGGCTTCGGTCCGCTGCGCCTTCCCGGGGTCAGGACGAGATGGCGGCCAGCGGAACGTCGGCACGCAGGCGGTACCGGCCTTCCGGATCGGTTTCCACGCTCAGCTCGCCACCCAGCCGCGACAGCCGGTGGGACAGGTTCCGGATGCCGTTGCCCGCGTTCGGGGCCGGCGCGGCGCCGTTCACCGTGACACCGTCGTTCGCGATCACCAGCCGCACCGAGCCGTCCAGGTCGCGCACCGAGATCTCGCACCATTCGGCCTCGCTGTGCCGCAGCACGTTCGTCACGCCCTCGCGCAGCACCGTCGCCAGTACCGTGCCCACCGGACCGTCCAGTTCCCTGGCGTCGCGCGAAATCCGGACGTCCACTTCGGCCGCGGACAGGGCCGACTTCGCCTGCTTGCACTCCTCGTCCAGCGAAAGCTCCCGCTTGCCGCTGGCCACCATCCGCACATCCGCCAGCGCCCGCCGGGACAGCACCAGCATGTCCTCGAGTTCCTTGCGAGCCCGCTCCGGATACTCCGTCAGCAACCGGTTCGTCAGCTCCGTCTTCAACGTGATCGCCGACAGACTCAACCCCAGCAGGTCATGCACGTCACGCGAGAACCGCAACCGCTCCTCCGCCACCGCCATCCGGCTCAACTCGTCACGCGCCGCGTGCAGCTCGCCGACCAGCCGCACCAGCCGCGACAGGCCGAACACCACCAGCGTGGTGATCATGTTCCCGACCAGCACGAACGGCACCGAGTACCAGGAGGTGATGCCGGGCAGGCCGGTGAGCAGCTCGAGCGTGCCGATGGCGACCAGCGCCAGCGCCGCCAGTGGCACCGCCGCCACCGAAGGCAGCAGCACCAGCGCGCTCCCGGCGAACAAGCCGACCAGGCCGTGCCAGAGCGGCCCGAAGTGCAGGATCGGCAGGAACACCAGCGCGGCCTGCGCCAGCAGCACCAGTGCGGTGCGCAGCGGGGTCCGCTCGGCACCCGCCCGGGAGACGTAACCGAACTGCAGCCCGGCCAGCAGGCCGATGATGCTCGCGCTGAGCAGGCCCTGCCAGGGATTGCTCAGGCTGACCGCGATCCCGGTGCTGGTGTTCACCACGACCGCGCCGAGCACCACGGCCAGGATCGCGTTGGCCATCTTCGGCGCGATGCCGGGCGTCCAGAGCGGTTTGGCGGCCTGCGCACCGGCGTCCTCGGGACCGTCGGCCGCGTCCCCGCGCACGAGCACGGCCGACAGTGGTACGTCCACCTGCAGCCGGTAGCGGCCGTCCTCGGCCGACGCGGCCAGCTCGCCACCCAGCTGCGAGACCCGGTGCGACAGGTTCCGGGTGCCGTTGCCCGCGCCGGGTGCGGTGTCGGCGGCTTCGCGGGTGACCCCGTCGTTCGTGATCGTCAGGCGGATGACCCCGTCGACCTCGCGCACCGAGATCTCGCACCAGGTGGCCTCGCTGTGCCGCAGCACGTTCGTCACGCCCTCGCGCAGCACCGTCGCCAGCACCGTGCCCGCCGGCCCCTCCAGTTCCCGGTCGTCACGCTCGATCCGCACGTCGACGTCGGCCGCGGACAACGCGGACCGCGCCTGCCTGCACTCCTCGTCGAACGACAGGCGACGGCGTCCGCTGGCCACCAGGCGCACGTCGGCCAGCGCCCGGCGCGACATCACCAGCATGTCTTCCAGTTCCTTGCGCGCCCGGTCGGGGAAGTCGGTGAGCAGGCGGTTCGTCAGCTCGGTCTTCAGCGTGATCGCCGACAGGCTCAGCCCCAGCAGGTCGTGCACGTCGCGGGAGAACCGCAGGCGTTCGCTCGCCACGGCCATCCGGCTCAGGTCGTGCCGGGCCGAGTGCAGTTCGCTGACCAGCCGCACCAGCCGGGACAGGCCGTAGGTGATCATCGCGGTGAGCGTGGTGGCGACCATCGCGTTGACCACCGCCCACGGCGTCGCGACCAGCGCCGCCCCGCGGGTGAACTCGAGAAAGCCCATCAACGCCACGACCGTGCCCAGCACCGGCCAGGCCACCACCGCCGGCAGCAGCAACAGCACGCTGCCGAGGAAGACCCCGGTGAACCCGTGCCAGCGCGGACCGAACTCCAGGATCGGGATGCCGACGAGCAGGGCCTGCCCCAGCAGGACCCACGCCGTGCGCCGCGGGGTCTTCACCGCGCCGGGACGGGAAACGTAGCCGAGTTGCAGCGCGGTCATCGCGACCACGCAGAGGATGCAGAAGAGAACGTCCCAGAAGGTGCCGATCCGGAAGATGACGCCGAGCGTGGCGTTGACCGAAAGCCCGGCCAGCACCATGGCGAGAATGCCGAAAGCCAGCTTGGGCGGGAGGTCCGGTAGCCATTTCGGCTTCCCGGTGGATTCCGGTTCGAGGTCGAACCCGGCCGGTCTGCCGTCGTCCGATCGCATCTGGACACTCGTGCTGCTCACCGGATCTCCCCTCACGACCGCCGGCCAGGACGCCGAAAGGCGCTGCCGAGGCTACCCAGCGCCGTTTCCGGCGGGCAACCACGTAGGGGTGGGGGCGGTGTCAGCGGCCGGAGTCCAGAACGCATTCCCCTACTCCGATCTCGGCGGGCCAGTCGAGGCCGAACAACCGGTCCACGGTGTCGCTGGCGTCCACCGGAACCGCGTGCGCGGACAGGCCCATCGCCTTGGCGCACAGGTAAAGCGTCTGCTGCAGCGCACCCGCGTGCATCAGCGTGGTCGCGTAGGCCGCGCCACCGAGCACCCAGGAGGTCCGTTCCATCCGCGCGGTCAGCGTGATCATCACGGCCGGGCGGCGCAGGCTGCCCGCGGCGACTTTGCCGAGGTCGAGCACGGTGCCGACGTCGGCGACTTCCGGGCTGAGCTGGGTGAGCGCGTGCGCGGCGGGGTCGTAGTGGTAGAGCCCGGCAGGCAGCCCGGCGCAGTGCCCGATGCTCAAGTACAACTCGAGTTCGTACAGGCAGGCGATGGAGAAGTAGGGCCGCTGCGAGGCGTCGTGCCCGGCGGGCATCGGCGGATGGGCCGGGCCGACCCCGCGCACCCTGGCGCTGCGGAACAACAGCTCACCGAGTTCCTCCGCGGTGAGCGCGGTACCGGAGAACCGCGGGCACTCGTGATCGGTCTCCAGCAGTTCGGTCAGCGGCGGATCGGTGGCCGCCAGCGTTTCCGGCTCGGGCCGGTGCAACGGGAAGCGCTTGCCGTCGGGCGGTGTCCTGGTCAGCGGCGGCTGCGTCTCGGTGGCCTGCCGGTACGCCGAGTCGGCCGAGTCGGCGTCGCCGCTCTGCCTGGTCCGGCTGTGCGTGTGGAAGTGCAGCTCGTGGTGCGACCAGTGGCGCAGCTCGGGATCGGTGTCCTCGGCGAACTCGTCCTTCTCGTCGCCGGCCAGCACCACACCGGCCGCGACCAGGAAGGCGACCGCGTCCGCGACCACCGGCTCCGGGATGCCGGTGTCCCCGGCCAGTCCGGCGATGGTGGCCGGGGCGGCCAGCGCGGAGGCGATCCGCACCGCCTGCGGCTGGCTCAGCACCACCCGGAAGTCGGCGCGCGGGGCCTCCAGCACCAGGTCACCGCCCTGCGGCCGGAGCACGGCGAACCGGGACAGCCGGATCGCCAGCGAGGCGGGCACGGCGGTGGGGTGGAACTCCGGCGCGGCCACCACCGGCACCGCCGAGAGCAGCGGCCGCCGCCCGTCCGGCAGCCCGAGCGAATGCACCACCGAGCCGCTGACCTTGTCCAGCACCCGTTCCAGCCCGGCCAGGTCGTGCAGCCGCCGGACCGGGCTGGCCTTGCGCGCGGCCACCACGTTCTGCAGTGAGACCGGGCCCAGTTCCATCCGCCGCAGCGACTCGATGGCGAACGCGCCGGCGTGCTCGACGCTCAGCTCTCCCCAGCGGGTGACCACGTTCACCGAGCCGTTCTCGCCATCGTCTTCCACCATGGCGTCCTCGCTCAGCGACCAGAGCCGGATCGTGGTCCCGACCTCGTCCGTCGATCTCACCGCGGCTCCTCGGAGGTAGGTGTGCGTCAAAGGAAGAGTGGCATGGGATTGAGCTCGTGGTAAGGCGTCGGGCGCGAAAGCCTGCCCTGCTGAACCGGTACCTCGAACAACCGCCCCGGGGCGAACCGGGCCCAGAAGTGCCGCAGGCCCGGCACCACCACCTTCACCACCGGCAACCCGATGTCGGGACGGGTCTGGTCCAGCACGAGCATCTCCATGCCGCGCTCGGCGAACAACGCGGCCAGCGCGTCCACGTCTTCGCGCACGTCCTCGCGGGCCACGTAACCGAAGTCGGCCGGGCCACGCGCCGGGACGGAGTCGTCGGGCAGCAGGTAGGGCTGGCTCGCCACGGTCGCCTCGTTCACCCAGGCCGCCGCGTCCGGGTCACCGTCGCCCATCCGCTCGTCGAGCACGGTCGGCAGGAACTGGTTCAGCTCGGTCAGCGCCCGCCGCAGCGCCAGCCGCGGGTCCAGGTGCGCGCCGAGGCCGAGCATGATGCGCTCGCCGGGGCGGTCGATCCGCCGGGAGACCGCCACCATCACCGGCACGCCGAGGTCCGAGGTCGCGTCCAGCACCCACACCTCCCGGCCGAGCCGGGCGTACTGGGTCCGCAGTTCCTCGATCCACGGTTCACCGAACGCGTCGAGATCGACCGCGGGCAGCCGCAGGCGGTTGTACCACCAGATCGCCACCGCGTCGCGCTCCACCAGTTCCAGGGTGCCCTGGAGCACGGCGTCCTCGAGGCTGCTGCCGGCGGCGTTGCCGTTGGAGTCGGCGCTCAGCGACCGGTGGGCCGGGCCGCCGTAGTACAGCATCGTGGTCGGCAGCAGCCGGTGCCTGCGCTCGGTGATCGACCACACCGGGGTCCAGTCGATGACCGCGTCCTCGTCGAACGGCTCGCTGACGTGGTTGCACGCGGAGTGCGCCGGGTTCCAGCTGTCGCGGGTGGCGTACTGGCGCTCGTCGAACAGGGTGCAGTCGTTGGGGTGCATGGCCACGTCACCGAGCGCGCGCAGGCTCGCCCGCAGGCGGAACTCGTCGCCCTGGAAGGTGCCGGAGAACCGCTCGACGGCCTCGCACAGCGCCCCCACCTCGGCGTCCAGCGGGGTGAGCCCCTTGCCACCGTTCTCCGCGCGCAGGTTCGCGCGGAGCGTGCCGAGCCCGGTGCTGCCCCGGAAGACGTTCACGCCGGAGCGGTAGGCGTTGATGAACGACGGCGCGTCCGGGTCCCGCTTGATCTCCTTGATGATCCCGGTGACCGGGCTGACCAGGTGGCGGTAGCGGTCGAGCACCTGGGCGGGCAGCAGGGTGCGGTGCCCGCCGCCTGCCGAAGCGGCCTTGCGCGCCGGGTTCAGCTCGATCGGCTTGCAGGCCCGCGCGGTGAACAGCGCGGCGTCGCCGCAGTTCGCGCACTGGGGCCGGGCCCGCAGTTCGTGCCGGGTGCCCTCGAGGTCGTGGGTGTCGAACGTCCACACCGAACTCTGACCGGGGTAGCGGTGCCCGGCCAGCCACTTGGTCACTTCGAGCGCCATCAGGTGCGCGGCCGCGGAAGCCAGTGGCCGCACCGAGGCGGCCGGGCGGTCGGCGGGGCCCTCCTTGCCGAGCGAGGCCTGCACGCAGGCCTCCGCGTGGCGGTGTCCCCAGAGGCGGTGGGAAAGGCAGTGCCAGCAACCGGGCTGAGCGGGGCTGAAGAACGGCCCGAGCCAGACTCGAGTGCCCACCGGTTTGCTCAGCAGCCACGGCTTCCCGGCGGCGCGCTGCGCGGCGTCGATGGCGGCCAGTGCGGGGTCGAGGTAGTCGTCGCAGACCACCACGGTCAGCTCGGCCGTCTGGCTGAGTCCGGTGTGGACGTCCACTCCGGTCTCCGCGAGCGCCCGGCGGGCCGGTGCCAGGTCCACCGTGGACTTGGTGCCGACCAGCGCGACCGTGGCCACCGCGGCGCGTGCGGCGTCGGCCAGGTCCACGCCGCACGCGTCCCAGTACGCGACTTCGCTTTCGTCCACAAGAGACGCTTCGGTACCACGCAGGCTGACCAGGCCCACGTCGACCAGCTGCTCGATCAGATTGGCGACCTGCGCCGAACTCATCCCACCGGGACGGGCTTCGAGCAGGTCGGCCAGGTCGTGCTTGCCGTCCAGCAGTGCCGCGAGCGAGGCGATGGCCGCTCCCCGCAGGGCCGTGACCCCGTGTTCGGAGAAGAGGTAGGCGCCCTCGCCTTCGTTCACTTCCGCCCGTAGATGACGTTTGAACTCGGGGATTCTCGCCGCCGCGACACCGCTGTCCATCAGGCGGCTTCCGGCAGTTCGTCCAGCGCGGGCACGCTGTAGGTGCTGCCGGTGGTGCCGCGGCGCGGCAGGCCGGCCGGGTTGTGCCACTGGTCGAACCGGTCGATCACCAGCACCACGTTGTCCTCGCGGGGCAGCTCGACCACGTTCTGCTTGTCCATCGTGGATCCTCCGATTTGCGGGTGTTCAGGGGTGATGGGAGAATCCTGCGCCGGTTGCCCGTCGCACTTCCAGTGCCGCCCACATGGGTCCGATATGTGTTTTTCACATGGCCCCCGGCCATATTCACGTCACGACTGGTGCCCCTCTCACTGCCGCTGACCAGGGCATTTCTGTCAATCTTCGAGAAACGCACGACTGTCGCCGGAGAGCAGCCAGCGCCGGGCAGCGGTCGGTTCACGCGTCGATGTGACTGGGAGGGAACGAACGTGTTGGTTTCCGAAGTTCCGGCCGGGAGTGGCAACCCCGGCGGCACGGCCGAAAGCGCGGTGACGTTCACCCTTCTCGGCCCGCTCGAAGTGCTCAAGGACGGCGTCGACCACGCGCCGACGGCGCCGAAGATCCTGCAACTGATGGCGATGCTGCTGATGCGGCCGGGCAAGGTCGTGCAGATCGACTCCATCATCCAGGAGCTGTGGGCGAACAAGCCACCGCGCAGCGTGCGCACCACCATGCAGACCTACGTCTACCAGGTCCGCCGCTGCATCGAGCAGAACCGGCTGGCGGCCGACCCCGAATCCATGCTGGCCACCAAGCCGCCCGGGTACGTCTTCCGCATCGACCCGGCGCAGGTGGACGTGTTCGAGTTCCAGCAGCTGTGCCGCCGCGGCCGCGACGAGATGGACGCGCGGCGGTTCGGTGACGCGGCGCGGTCGTTCCGGAGCGCACTTGGCCTGTGGTCCGGACCCGCGCTGGCCAACGTCAACTGCGGTTCGGTGCTCGCCGCCTACGCGGTGGACCTGGCCGAGCAGCGCCGGGCCGCGCAGCACCTGCGCATCGAGGCGGAGATCGAGGCCGGCATGCACCGCGAGCTGGTCGGTGAGCTGCGCTCGCTGGTCACCGCGAACCCGCTCGACGAAGGCCTGCACGGGCAGCTGATGCGGGTGCTCGGGCGCAGTGGCAGGCGGTCCGACGCGATGGCCACCTACCGGCAGCTGCGCACGCGGCTGACCACGGAGCTGGGCGTGGAACCCTGTGACGAGTTGCAGCTGCTGCACCACGAGCTGCTCTCGGCCGGGGACCCCTCCTGATGGGAATACGGTGCCGTTACCCGCTCACCGCCAAGGTTTCCTTGCGGGTAAAGCTTTTTCGCAGTGTGTCAACTCGGCCACGAGCACCGTGTGCAGGTGCTCGTTCGGGTGTCGAGCGGTTCCCGAGTCCGCCGAAAGACGCTGGACCGCAGCTATGGCGACAGCCCGATCATCTCCGTCCAACCGAAGTCTCAACCTGACGAAGAGTGGGGATTTACGATGAGTCGAACGTACGGACAATTCTGCGGCCTGGCACGTGCCATGGAGATGGTGGGCGAGCGCTGGGGCATGCTGGTGGTCCGCGACCTGCTGCTCGGCCCGAAGCGGTTCACCGACCTGCGCGCCGGGTTGCCGCGCATCCCGTCCAGCATTCTCTCCGCCCGGCTGAACGAGCTGGAGGAGGCCGGTGTGGTCCGGCGGCGGGTGCTGCCGCAGCTGGACGCCTCGGTGGTCTACGAGCTGACCGAGTACGGCGCCGAGCTGGAGGCGGTCGTGCTGCAGCTGGGCCTGTGGGGCGCCCGGTCCCTCGGGTCGCCGGGTGAGGAGGACGTGTTCACCACCGACTCCGCGATCCTGTCGCTGTACACCACGTTCCGGCCGGAGATCGCCTCGGGCGTGCGGGTCAGCTACGAACTGCACTACGGCCCGACGATGACGCTGCACGCGCTGGTCGACGGCGAGGACCTGAAGGTCGGCGAGGGCCCCTACCCCGACGCCGACATGACGATCACCTGCTACGGCTCGATCAAGCCGGTGTTCTCCAAGGAGATCTCCCCGCGGGAGGCGCTGGACCAGGGCATCCTGAGCATCTCCGGGGACCCGGCGCTGCTCGAGCTGTTCGCCGACCTGTTCCACATCCCGGCCGCGCCGCGCAAGGTCGAAGGCCTGGCCGTCCGCTGAAGCTGAGCCGGGGCCCGTCGCGACTCCCTCCGCCGGGCCCCGGCTCGTTCCAGCCACTGGGGACGAACGCACAAGAAAGTGGCTTCACAGCGACTTGCCGCTGTGAAGCCACTTTCTTGTGTCCGCGATCAGCTCGCGCGGGGCAGGCGCACCACGGTGTTCGACGTGCGGTGCACGACGTCACCGGCCGGAGCGCGCACGTGTGCGTCCGCCGGCACGTCCTGCAGCACCAGCGACTGCGCCCCGATGAGTGCGTTGTCCCCCACCGTGATCGGCCCCAGCAGGCTCGCGTTCGCGCCCACGGTGACGCCGTTGCCGAGCTTCGGGTGCCGTCGGCCGTCGGCGCGGCCGCGGTCCTGCCACCAGCCGTACGAGCCCAGCGTCACCTGGTGGAACAGCGACACGTCGTCGCCGATGATCGCGGTTTCCCCGATCACCACGCCACAACCGTGGTCGATGAAGAACCGCCGCCCGATCCGCGCGCCGGGATGGATCTCGATCCCGCCGGTCAGCACCCGCGTCAGCATGCACACCGCGCGCGCCGACTTGAACCGCTCCTTGCGGTACAACCGGTTCCCCACGCGGTAACCGGCCAGCGCGAGCACCGTGGGGTGCAGCAGCGCCTCGCTCCGCGAGCGGATCGACGGGTCGCGGTCGATGATCACGTCCAGCAGTTCGGTGCTCGCGGCCGCCGCCCGGCGCAGCCGCCCGATCAGCCCCGCCATCAGCGGCCCCGCTTCGCGCCGAAGAACTGCTCCCGCCAGATTTCGTGTACCGCCAGCGCCCAGATGGTCAGCGCGGTGGTGTCCTCCGGCTCGGTCGCCTGCCGCGCGAACAACCGGTCGACCGCGCTCGCGTCGACCTGGCCCGCCGCCTTCAGCCGCGAACCCGCCAGCAGGTCCCTTGCGTACTCCCACAGCGGCCAGCCGGGGCTGAGCATCGCGGTGATGGGCAGGGTGAACGGCTGCTTCGGCCGGTTCAGCACCTCGTCCGGCAGCAGGCCGGCGGCCGCGGCGTAGAGCGTCCGCTTCACGCCGGTGTCGTCGATGCGCCGCCGGTCGGACAGCGCCCGGCCGAGCGAGACCACCGAACGCTGGCAGAACGGCAGCCGGACCTCCACCGAGCCGGACATGCTCAGGTGGTCCACCCGGCGCAGGTGGTAGGCGGGCAGCCGGTGCCCGAGCTCGAACTCGGTGATCCGCTCCAGCACCGAACCGTCGCCGGTGGCCAGCCTCGCGGTCGCGTCGGCGGGGATGGCGGGACCGGAGTCGGCCAGCACGGCGCGGTAGTCGTCGGTGTACAGCTCGTGCCGGGCGACCGCGGGCAGCACGCCCAGTGCGTCGAGATAGTTGTCGTACCAGGGTTTCCCGTACGCGTCGGCCCGGGTCGCCGCGGTCATCCGCGAGTAACCGCCGAACACCTCGTCGGCCGCGTCACCGGTCAGCGCGACTTTGAACCCGCTGTCCCGCACCGCGTTGAACAGGGCGTAGGTGCTCAGCGTGATCGGGTCGGCGTTGGGCTGCCCGAGGTGCCAGACCACATCGGCGAGCAGGTCCGGGAAGGTCGCCGGATCGATCTCCACCTGGTGGTAGTTCGTGCCCGCGCGGTCGGAGACCTGGCGCGCGAAGCGGCGCTCGTCGGCGGGCCAGTTGCCGGTGTAGGCGATGTTGAACGTGTGCAGCTCGGTCTCCGACTCGGCCGCCAGCGCGGTGACCAGGCTGGAGTCGAGCCCGCCGGAGGTGATGGTGGCGACCGGCACGTCCGCCGCCAGCAGCTGCCCGACCTCGTACCGCAGGCGCTCCTGGAGGTCCTGTGCCACTGCGGCGTCGTCGTCGGCGAGCACCTCGGCGACCGGTTGCTGACGGCGGTAGGTGCGCAGGCCCGAGTATTCGGTGCAGATCATCGTGGTCGACTGGGGCATGACCTTGACCCCGTCGAACATGGTCTGCTCGCCGAACGGGGTCTTGGTGGCCAGGTAGGCGTCCAGCCCGCCGTCCCACTCGGCCGGGGCTACCTCGCCGAAGCCCAGCAGCGCGGGCAGTTCCGAGGAGAAGTGCAGCGAGCGCGCGGCCGCGTTCCAGCGGTAGTACAGCGGTTTCATGCCGATGTGGTCGGTGGCCAGCAGCAGCCTCGGTTCCGCGCCACGCAGGTCGACCACCGCGATCGCGTACATGCCGTCGAGGTGGTCGACGAAGGCGTCCCCGTAGGCGTGGTAGAGCGCGGGGAGCACGTTGCCGTCGCAGTGGTCGTCGAACCGGTAGCCCTTCGCGGTGAGTTCCGCGCGCAGGCGCACGTGGTTGTAGATCTCACCGTTGAACACGACCTTGATGCGCTCGTCGAGTTCGTAGGGCTGGGTGCCGCCGTCGAGGTCGACGATGGCCAGCCGGTTGTTCCCGATCCCCCAGCCACCGGCTCGCGCGGTCCCGCGCCCGTCCGGTCCGCCGTGGTGTTGCAGTGCGGCGACCGTGCGCAACTCGTGCGGCGTCGCCTTCGCGTTGAAAAAACCGTAGATTCGACACATGGGCTTTTCGCTCTCCAGCCTCACAAGCGGCACGTCGATCACAAAGATCGCGTAAACCGCTCGATTCCGTGTCGAGTACGACTGAAGGAACTATTCCTCCGGCAGGAAGCGGAGAACCGGCAGCATGGCCTGTGAGTCCACTTGCGACGGATCGGGTTCTTCACAGTTGCGCAATTGCTTGCGCAACATTTCACCGTCGATGCCGGCACCGATCAGCACCAGCCGCGTGGCCGGTCGCTGCCCCGCCCAGCCCGATCGCCGCAGCCGCAGGAACGCACCCACGGTGTGCAGGGTGTACTTCTTGCCGTGCCCCGGCACGCCGAGGTTGACCTCACCCTTGATGCGGTAGATCCCGGCCGGCCGGTTTTCCATGAATTCCATGAACCGGCGGGGGTGCAGCGGCACCTCGGTCTCGAATTCGACGCTGTCGTACTTCGTGTGCGCGTGCTGCGAATGATCTTCGTCCGCGGCGTCCTCTTCGGACAGATCGAGGAAGGACAACTGCCGCGCGTACTCCTCGCGGCGCTCCGGCAGTTCGAACAGCATCGCCGGATCGATCCGGCCGTGCTCCACGCCGAGCACCGGCACCCCCTGCGCCAGTTCCTCGACGGTCTCGCGCACCCCGTCGGCGATGCGGTCGATCTTGTTCAGCACCACCAGATCCGCCAGCCGCACGTGCTCACCCAGTTCCGGGTGCTCCGCGCGGACGGTGTTGAACTCGGCGCCGTCGACCACCTCGACCAGACCGCCGTACTCGATGTGTTCGTGCTCACTCGCCAGCAGCAGCCGGATCAGCCCGCGTGGTTCGGCCAGCCCGCTCGCCTCGATCACGATCACGTCGAGGTCGGCGCCGGACAACCGCGCCAGCATGCCGTCCAGCCCGCTCGCGTCGACCGCGCAGCACAGGCAGCCGTTGTTCAGCGACACCATCGAGTCGACCTGGCCCGCCACCGCCATCGCGTCGATGCCGATGCTGCCGAAGTCGTTGACCACCACCCCGATGCGCGCACCGGAGCTGTTGTGCAGCAAGTGGTTGAGCAGCGTGGTTTTGCCGGCCCCGAGGAAACCGGCGACCAGCACGACCGGGATCTGCCTCCGCATTGCTTCACCCTACCGACGGCGTTGACAGCGCCGGGCCGGGACTGGAACCCTGGGCGGTGGAGGCCGAGAGGCGCTGCGACGGACCAGCTGGTCCGCCACGCTCGGCCTTCGCCAGACGAACGTACAAGGGCGCCTCCGAATCCGGAGGTGCCCTTTTCTGTTGTTCGGGGTCCCGGATAAAGACTGCGGGAGAGAAACACGATGAACGCGAAACTGCGCCAGGTGAACGGACTCGAGTTCGCGGTCGCCGATCTGGCACTGGCCGAATCCGGCCGCCACCAACTGCGCCTCGCCGAGCACGAAATGCCCGGTCTGATGGCGATCCGCGCCGAATACGCCGCCTCGAAACCGCTGAAGGGCGCCCGGATCGCGGGCTCGCTGCACATGACCGTGCAGACCGCGGTGCTGATCGAGACGCTGGTCGACCTGGGCGCCGAGGTGCGCTGGGTGTCCTGCAACATCTTCTCCACCCAGGACGAGGCCGCCGCCGCGGTGGTCGTCGGCCGCGACGGCACTCCGGAGAACCCCACCGGCACCTCGGTGTTCGCCTGGAAGGGCGAGACGCTGGACGAGTACTGGTGGTGCACCGAGCAGCTGTTCACCTTCCCCGGCGGGCACGCGCCGAACATGCTGCTCGACGACGGCGGTGACGCCACCCTGCTGGTGCACCAGGGCGTGGAGTTCGAAGCCGCGGGCGCGGTGCCGGAGCCCACCGAGGAGGACCCGGACGAATACCGGATCGTGCTGCGCACCCTGCGCGAAAGCCTGGCCGCCGACCCGAAGCGGTTCACCCGGATCGCCGCCGGGATCAAGGGCGTCACCGAGGAGACCACCAACGGCGTGAAGCGGCTCTACAAGCTCGCCGAAGAGGGCAAGCTGCTGTTCCCGGCGATCAACGTCAACGACTCGGTGACCAAGTCGAAGTTCGACAACAAGTACGGCATCCGGCACTCGCTGGCCGACGGCATCAACCGCGCCACCGACGTGATGCTCGGCGGCAAGCTCGCGGTGATCTGCGGTTACGGCGACGTCGGCAAGGGCGCCGCCGAATCGCTGCGCGGGCAGGGCGCGCGCGTGGTGGTCACCGAGGTCGACCCGATCTGCGCGCTGCAGGCGTCGATGGAAGGGCTGGAGGTGGTGCGCCTGGAGGACGTGATCGAAAAGGGCGACCTGTTCATCACCACCACCGGCAACCTGGACATCATCATGGCCGCCGACATGGCGCGGATGAAGCACAACGCCATCGTCGGCAACGTCGGCCACTTCGACAACGAGATCGACATGGCCGGGCTGGCCAAGGTGCCCGGCATCCGCAAGGTGGAGATCAAGCCGCAGGTGCACGAGTGGGTCTTTCCCGACGGCCACGCGATCATCGTGCTGTCCGAGGGCCGCCTGATGAACCTTGGCAACGCCACCGGGCACCCGAGCTTCGTGATGTCGAACTCGTTCAGCAACCAGGCGATCGCGCAGATCGAGCTGTTCACCAAGCCGGGCGAGTACACCACCGACGTCTACCGGCTGCCGAAGCACCTGGACGAGAAGGTGGCGCGCCTGCACCTGGACGCGCTCGGTGTGCGCCTGACCGAGCTGACCAAGAAGCAGGCCGAGTACATCGGCGTGGATGTGGCCGGCCCGTACAAGGCCGACCACTACCGCTACTGACCCGCTAAGTGGTTGGGGCGACGCTCACCGGGACGCCGTTGAACACGGCGTTCCCGGAGAGCACGTCCACCACCTGCTCGTCGGTCAGCGTGTTCGCGTTCACCCCCGGTTCGGTGGCCGCGACGCGCTGACCACGGCCGGAGTGGCCCCAGCCGTGCGGCAGGCTGACCACACCGGGCATGATCCCGTCGTTCGGCTCGACCGGCACCACCAGCTCACCGGCGGACGACCGGACCACCGCCTGCTCACCGAGGCCGAGCCGCTCGGCGTCGGCGGGGTTGACGTGCAGCGTGCACTGGTTGCTGCCGCCGCGCAGGCCCGGCACGTTGTGCAGCCAGCTGTTGTTGGACCGCAGCTGCCGACGCCCGATCAGCAGGAACTCCGGCGCCTCCTCGGCGAGCCGCGCGCGCAGGCGGGTGAGGTCGCCGGTGACCTCCGGCGGGCTCAGCTCGACCCGGCCGGACGGCGTGCAGATCAGCTCTTTGACCCGCGGCTCCAGCGGGCCGAGGTCGATGCCGTGCGGGTTCTCGCGCAGCTTCCGCAGGGAAAGGCCGTACGGACCGAGTTGCAGCATCGCGTCCAGCATCAGCTCGGGTCCGCTGTCGCCGGTGAGCCCGGCACGCATCTCCTCGGAACCGCCGGTCAGCTGGCCGACGATCATCTCGTCGAGCACCGAGGCCGGGGTGCTCGCGGGCTGCCCGGACACGATCAGCGTCAGCTTCGCCATGATCTCGGCTTCGGAGAGCTGGTCGTCCTCCAGCGGCAGGATCGCCGGGGAGAAGCGGGTGTAGTTCCGCACGGTCACCGTGAGCAGCAGGAAGTCGTAGTGCGGCATCTGCAGCATGCGCGGCGGCGGCAGGATCACGTTGGCGTGCTTGGTGGTCTCGTTCAGGTACGGGTCCACGCAGACCATGAAGTCCAGTTCGGGCAGCACCCGGTCCAGGCGCGGGCCGTTCGGCGCGGAGAGCACCAGGTTGCCCGCGATCGAGATGAGCGCCTTGACCTGGCCTTCGCCCGGGGTCTCGATCTCGTCGGCGAGCGTGGCCACCGGCAGCTCACCGAGCGTCTCGGGCAGGCCGCGCACGCGGCTGTGGAAGTTGCCGGTGGTGAACGCCTGGCCGGTGCGGAAGACCTCCAGCGCGGCGGTGCGGGTGAACATCACGCCGCCGGGCGAGTCGAAGTTGCCGGTCAGGATGTTGACCACGTCGACGAGCCACTGGGTGAGCGTGCCGAACTCCGAGGTGCAGGTCCCGATCCGGGTGTAGACGGCGGCGGTCGGCGCGGCGGCCAGCTCACGGGCGGTCCGCGCGATGTCGTCGGCCGGGATGCCGCAGATCGGCGACACCGCGGCCGGGGTGAACTCGGCGGTCAGCGCACGCAGCTCGTCGAGGCCGTTCACGTCCAGGGTGACCGTGTCGAGGTTCTCGGCGAGCAGGGTGTGGACCACGCCGAGCAGGAAGAAGGCGTCGGTGCTGGGCCGGATGAACAGGTGCTCGTCGGCGAACTTCGCGGTGCGCGTGCGGCGCGGGTCGACCACGGTGATCTTGCCGCCCCGGCGGCGCAGCGCCTTGAGCCGTCGCGGGAAGTCGGGGGCGGCGCAGAGCGAGCCGTGCGACTCCAGCGGGTTCGCGCCGATCACCAGCAGGTGGTCGGTGCGGTCCACGTCGGGCACCGCGATCGCCATCGGGTCGCCGAACAGGTAACCGCTGGCCACGTGCTTGGGCATCTGGTCGATGGTCCCGGCCGAGTAGACGTTGCGGCTGCCCAGCGACTGGGTCAGCGGCACCCGGTACATGAACCCGGCCATGGTGTGGAAGGTCGGGTTTCCGAAGTAGACGGACAACGCCTCGCGGCCGTACTGCTCCACCACCGCGTTGAGCCCGCGCTCCACCTCGGCGAACGCCTCGTCCCAGCTGACCTCGTGCCAGGTGTCGCCGCGCCGGACCATCGGGTGCCGCAACCGGTCCGGGTCCTCGTCGAGCTGCCCGAAGCTGGCGCCCTTGGGGCAGACGTAACCCTGCGAGAACGGGTCGTCCGGGTCGCCCTTCACCGAGGTGACCCGGTTGTTGTCGTCCAGCGTGAGCCGGAGGCCGCAGACGGCGTCACAGATGGAACAGGTCCGGTGCGCGGTTCTCATCGCCTACTCCCAGGGGTGGTGGTCCTTGCATCATTGCCCGGGGCGGGACGCCGGAATTCCTCTCGACTGCGGTCTTGCGCCGGTCCTGGGCCCGGCTGGCGCGATCATGAAGATTTCCTCATCATCGCTTCATCCGGGTTTTTCCGAGCGGGCGGAAGGTGGGTGGCATGACCAAGGGCCCGCGTCTGCTGGCGCTGATCGCCGTGCTCGCCCTGCCGGTGGGCGCGGCGATCGTGCTGCTGCTGCTCGCCGATCCGGAGCCGCCGAAGGAACCCGCGACCGTGCGGATCGGCGAGTCGGCGACGTTCGCGCCCCCGCCTCCGTCGGCGACGCCGGTCCCGCCGAGCACGAGCGCGGCGCCTTCGGACACCTGGCTGCCCCCGCCCCCGCCGGTGGACGACGACGATCTGGACGACGACAACGATGACGACGACTGACCCGCGGCGCATCCCCGCGCGGGTCCGCATCATGGGCTGGTTCGTGCTGGTGATGGCCGCCGGGCTGACCGCCGTGGTGCTGCTGGTCGCCGAGTTCGAGTACGACGCCATCGACGACCGGGTGAACCGCAGCCTGGACCAGGACGCCGAGGAGTTCCGCACCTTCGCCGCGAGCGCGGTCAGCCCGGACGGGCAGCCGCTGCGGGACCCGGAGCAGATCCTCACCCTGCACCTGAGGACCCAGTACACCGATCCGGCCGAGGTGCTGATCGGCGCGGTCGGCACGCCGGAGGCGCCGCGGCTGGTGTTCCAGGGGCGCAAGGAGCACCAGACCGTGAACCAGGACGTGGTCCGCCAGATCATCACGACCGACGACTCGACCGGCACGGTCGCCACCGCGGGTGGCACGCTGCGCTGGTCACGTGTGGAGATGCTGCCCGCGAACAGTGGCGACGAGCCGGCGGGCTGGTTCATCAGCGGCTTCTTCACCGACGCCGAACGGCCGGAGGCGGCGTCCACGGTGCGCTCGCTGATCGGGATCAGCGCGATCGCGCTGGTGCTCGGGGCCGGGATCTCGTGGTTCGCGGCCGGGCAGATCCTGGCGCCGATCCGGACCGTGCGGCTGACCGCGGCGCGGCTGACCGAGCACGACCTGACCCACCGCATCCCGGTCGACGGCCGCGACGACATCGCCGCGCTCGCCGAGCAGTTCAACGCCATGCTCGACCGCCTGGAGCAGGCGTTCCGCACCCGGCGCGAGTTCCTCGACGACGCCGGGCACGAGCTGCGCACCCCGATCACCATCGTGCGCGGCCACCTGGAACTGCTCGGCGACGACCCGGCCGAACGCGCCGAGGTGGTCCGGTTGTGCACCGACGAGCTGGACCGCATGGCCCGCATCGTCGACGACCTGCTTCTGCTGGCAAAAGCAGGTCAGCCGGACTTCCTGCGGCCGGAGTGGACCTCGGTGCCCGAGCTGACCAGCGACCTGGACGCGAAGGTGCGGGCGATCGCGCCGCGGGCCTGGTCGCTGGAGGCGATCGGCGAGGGCGAGGCGTGGCTGGACGGTCAGCGCGTCACGCAGGCTGTGGTGCAGCTCGCGCAGAACGCGGTCCAGCACACTTCGGACGGTGACGTGATCCGTCTCGGGTCCTCCCTGATCGGGGACACGATCTCGTTCTGGGTGACCGACAGTGGCGCCGGGGTGCCGCCGGAGGAGGCGTCGAAGATCTTCGAACGGTTCTCCCGTGGTGCCTCGGGCGTCAGGGATCCCAACGGCGCCGGGCTCGGCCTGGCCATCGTGAAGGCCATCGCCGACGCGCACCACGGCCGGGTGCTGGTCCATTCGCCGCCGGGCGAGGGCGCCACCTTCGGCATCGAGCTACCTGGAGGTGCGCGGTGAGCCGCATCCTGATCGCCGAAGACGAGCAGCGCATTGCCTCGTTCGTGGAGAAAGGCTTACGTGCCAACGGTTTCAGCACCACGATCGTGACCGACGGCGACGCCGCGCTGGCCAGCGCGGTGTCCGAGGACTTCGACCTGGTGGTGCTCGACCTGGGCCTGCCCCGGCGCGACGGTTTCGCGGTGCTGACCGCGATGCGTGCCGCGGGGAAGTTGACTCCGGTGATCATCCTGACCGCGCGTGATTCGGTGGGTGACACGGTGGCTGGTTTGGAGGGTGGCGCGGACGACTACATGACGAAGCCTTTTCGGTTCGAGGAGTTGCTGGCGCGGATCCGGTTGCGGCTGAAGCCCGCTGGTGGGGCGCCGGAGTTGACTGTGTTGCGGCACAACGGTTTGTCGCTGGATCTGCGGACGCGGCGGGCGCAGACTCCGGAGTCGACAACGGATTTGACGGCGCGGGAGTTCGCGTTGCTGGAGTTGTTCTTGCGGCATCCGGGGCAGGTGCTTTCGCGGGAGCAGATCCTGTCGCATGTATGGGGTTACGACTTCGATCCTGGGTCGAATGTGGTGGATGTGTACGTGCGGACTGTGCGGCGGAAGGTGGGGCAGGATCGGATTGCGACTGTTCGGGGGATGGGGTATCGGTTGGTGTGATCGTTGTTGTGGCGGGGTGGTCGCCTGTTGCTGCCGGGTATCGGTTTTGCTGCCGGTGTGTGCCGTGGATGATGTGGCTAGCGCAGAAGACCGGCGGCCGGTTCTACGCGGTTTCGGCCGCTGTGTTTGGCGGTGTACATGGCGGCATCTGCCGTTGCCAGCAGGTCCTGCACGGTGAGGCCGTTCTCCGGGGCCAGAGCCGCCCCGATCGAGATGGAGACGTGGCCGGTGGCGACCGGCAGGGCGGCCACACCCCGTCGCAGGCGTTCGCCGACGGCCAGCAGTTCCACAGCGGTGATGTCCGGCAACGCCACCACGAACTCCTCCCCGCCGAACCGGCCGACCAGATCACCCGAGCGCACCCCGGCGGTGATCGCCTTCGCCACGGCCTTGAGCACGGCGTCCCCCGCACCGTGCCCGTGTTCGTCGTTGATCCGCTTGAAGTGGTCCAGATCGATCATCAGCACGCCGAACGTGCCACCGCGGCGGCTGGTGCGGTCCAGCGCGTGCGTGGCGAAGTCCGTCCACGCCGTCGCGTTGAGCAACTGGGTTTTGCCGTCGGTCTCGGCCGCCTTCCGGAACCGTGCCACCTGTGCCGACCGCCCCAGCACGGCCAGGACCGCCGGGACGCCGACCAGCAGCACCGCCGGGGTGTCCATCACGCAAGCCGCCAGCAGGCCGAGGCCCATCGCGCCGACCTCGAGGATCTGCTCACCGAAGCCACCCACCACATCACGCACCCGGGTGCGCGGCTCGGACAGCAGTTTCACCGCGCAGATCAGCGCGTAGTTCACGAACCAGCGCATCGCGCCCGCGGCCACCACCACGGCCACCGCGCCCGCCGTGGCCGGGACGCCCGGATCGAGCGTCAGCACCACCACCGCGGCCTGGTTCGCCAGCAGCACCGTGCAGGCCGAGTACCACCAGCGATGCGGCTTCATCGTGCCGCGCCGGTGCCACACCCGGAACCACATGTAGCCGTAACCGAGCACTACCATCGCGCTCGCCAGCACCGGGGGCAGCACGATCACCGCGGCGAAGTTCCACACGCTCGTGGTGCTCAGGTACGGCCCCGAGCCGGCCGCGATCTCCCGTTTGCGCTCGATCGTCCTGGACAGTTCGACGTGCGCGAGCAGGCAGGCGCCGAGCAGCGCGAAACCGCTGAGCCCGGCGGCGTCCACCGGCGCAAGCCGCGCGGTGCCCGCGGTGGCCGCGAGCGCCGCCACCTCGACGGCAAGCACCCACACCACGACCTGGCGTGGTGCTGACCAGAGGGCCCAGCCGGTGGGGCGGCGGAACGAACCCATATCGTCACAGTAACCAACCGATCACGGTTTGTGTACAGGGCAGGTCATACCCGATCCTGAAACCACCCGGACAGCCGAGTGGCTCCGGGATCCCGCCTGGTGGGGGAGGTGAGCAGCCGTGCGCGAGAACAACTGGTGACCCCGAAGCGTCCACACGCCGGTTCCTCAGTACGAGAAGAGGTGACATTCCCCATGCGCAAGCAGGAGAACAACTGGTGACCGTGCAACGGCCGCCCCCCGTCCGCGCCCGGCCTCCAGGTCAAGTGCCGGCCGCGGACGGGGATGCCGTCGCCCGGCGCCACGCTCCGGCCGCGAGCACCGCGGCCAAGGTGCCCACCGCGGCGGTGATGCCGATGGCCACGGCGGGACCGGTCAACCCGGCCAGCGCCCCGGTCGCCACGATGCCCAGCCCCTGCGCCACCCGCAGCGCCGCGCCCGCCAGGCCGAACGCCTGCCCGAGCAGTTCCTCCGGGGTCTCCCGCACGAACGCCGCCTGCGTGACCATGTCGTGCGCCGACGCCACCCCGCACAAAGTCCACAACAGCAAGGAAATCCACAGTTCGGGTGCGACGAACGACGGCAGCAGCACCAGGCAGCTGACGATCGCGAGTGGACCCAGCAGCCGCAACCGCCAGCGTTCCGGCACCCACCGCGCGAGCACCAGGTTGCCGACCACGGTCCCGGCCGGATTCGCCACCAGCAGCCAGCCTGCCCCGGCCGCACCCGCGCCGATCTGCTCGGCGTACGGGATCGCCAGTCCTTCCGGCGCGGTGTAGAACCCCGCCACACAAGCCAGTAGCAGCAACGTCCGCAGCTTCGGCTGCCGCGAGATCAGCCGCGCACCCGCGCGCGCCCGCGCCCACGGTGTCATCCCGGCGACCGGTCCCATTCGGACGTCCGCACGCACCCCGACGGCGATCACCAAGGCGGACAACAGAAAAGTCGCCACGTCGACCAACAGCACCACGGGCACTCCGAGCAGCGCGACCAGTCCCCCGCCCAGCGGCAACCCGATCAGCAGCGCCACCTGGAACGTGGTACTCACCACGCTCACCCCGAGATCGTGCAAATCCAGTGGCCGCAACCACTTCACCAGCAGCGAGGCACGCGCGGCGGAGAACGGCGCGGACAGCAGCTGCACGGCGAACACCGCCGCGCACAAGGCCACAATGGACAGTCCGGGCACGAGCATCACCGCGACCAGCCCGGCGCGGACGAGGTCCGCGGCGATCAGCACCGCGCGCGCCGGGTACCGGTCCGCGAGCCCGGCGAGGAAAAGTCCGCCGAGCAGGTCGGCCAGAAAGGTCAGCGCCCAGGCGAACGCGGTCCACCCCGCCGATCCCGTGCGCTCGAAGACCAGTACCGCGAGGGCCACCCTGGCGAGCTGGTCGCCGGCCACCGAAACCACCTGCGACAACCACATCGCGGTGAACGACGGCACCCGGAAGACCGCGGCGTAGGACGCGCGGGCCACGGCGGGCTCACCGCCGTCCGGCCAGGCCGAAAGCGTCGTCCGGGGGCACCGGGCCGGTCATCGCGTCCGCGTCGGTGAGCGGTTTCGCCTTGCCGCGCAAGGATTTCAGGTCGTCGTCGGCCAGGCAGCGCGCCGGGAATGCTGCCGACGCCGACCGCCTGGCCACCTCGGCGAACGGCAGTTCCACCGCCGACGCGGCCAGCACCAGGTTCCCGAACCGCCTGCCCCGCAGGATCGCCGGTTCCGCGAGCAGCAGTGCGTGCTCGAACACCGTGGTCACCGTCGCGATGACCCGCTTGGCGAACCGCAACCCCGGCCCGTCGGAGATGTTCACCAGGTAGGTGCCGGACGACCGCAGCACCCGCGCGATGTCCCGCGTGCATTCGAGCGTCGCCAGCCTGCTCGGCATGGACGCGCGCTCGAAGGCGTCCAGCACCACCAGGTCCGCCGAATCGTCACGACGGCTGGCGATGCCTTCACGGCCGTCGGACTCGCGCACCCGCAATCCCGGCACCGAGCGCAGGTCGAGGTGTTCCCGCACGAGTTCGATCAGCGGACCGTCGGCTTCGAACACCAGCTGCCGCGACCCCGGCCGCGTCGCCGCGACGTACCGCGGCAGCGTGCACGCGCCCCCGCCGACGTGCAGCACGTCCAGCGCGAGGCCCGGCAGGCAGTCGACCACGTCACCGATCCGGCGCACGTACTCGAACTCCAGGTGCGACGGCCGGTCAAGATCCACATAGGACTGCGGGATGCCGTCCACGCTGAGCTGCCAGCCGTTGGCGCGGTCGAGATCGCGCAGCAGCTCCGCGGTGCCGAACCGCACCGGGTACTGCCCGGACACCGGAGCGCTCGCCCTGTTCCGCCGTCCCATCGCTCACTCCTCCCGCCGGCCCGACCACTCAACGTTAGCCGCTGTGCAAGCGGCGAGCGGCCTCGTTCTCGTGGGCCAGCCTGCGCAGCGCGCTCAGGATCGCATCCCCGACCACGGTCCCGATCACCATGCGCTCCACCGCGTCGCCGCGATCGGTACCGCGACGGGTGTATTCGATGTCGAACTCGGCGATGCGCTGGGTGGCCTCGGCGTAGGCATCGAGCAGTTCCAGCAGGTCCTCGCCGTGCAGCTCGATCAACGTGCCGAGCGCCGCGATCAGCGACTCCAGCGGCGGGGACCCCGGTTTGATCTGCCAGCCGTGCCGCTCGATCAGCTCGTGCGCGATCCGGCTCGCCGTCTCCTGGCGCTCCCCTTCCACGGCGGGCAGGTGCCCGGCCAGGTTGTGCTGGACCTTGCCGAGCACCTTGAACATCGACTTGTCCGGGTTCGCCATGGTGTCCAGCACCTCGCGCACCGCCGCGACGGACAGCCCGCCGACGTCGAGCAGCGCGCGCACCAGCTTGAGCCGCCGGACGTGCTCATCGCCGTAACGCGCCTGGTTGGGGCTGGTCAACTCGCCGGGCGGCAGCAGGCCCTCGCGGAGGTAGTACTTGATCGTCGGCACCGGCACCCCGGTCCGCCTGCTCAGTTCCGCAACGCGCATCGCCTCTCCCGTTCTTCCCCCGCACAGCCTACGGACACCTTCGCTATCCATTCCCCCTTGCCTTCCACTCGAGTTGAGCGGATAGTGTCAGTATCCGATAGTAGGCAGTGCCACTATCCATACCTAGGAGGAACCATGGACACGCGCTCGATGCGTGAGTGGCACCGGCCACTGATGCTGTTCGCCGCCGCGATGGCCGGGACGGCCGTGTTCGCCGCGGCCGGGCTGGTGCTCGACGACCGGATCCTGCTCGGGGCGCCGATCTGGCTCAAACCGTTCAAGTTCGCCGTGTCGTTCCTCGCCTACGCGGTGACCTGGGCCTGGATGCTGTCCTTCCAGAGCCGCTGGCCGCGACTGGGCTGGTGGACCGGCACGGTGATCGTGGTGGCGGCCACCCTCGAGATGGTGGCGATCGTCGGGCAGGTGGTCCGCGGCACACGCAGCCACTTCAACCAGGCCACCGAGTTCGACTCGATGGTGTTCAGCGTGATGGGTGCGACCATCTCGGTGCTGCTGGTCGCGCACTTCGTGCTCGGCGCGGTGCTGCTGGCCGGCAAGTACGCCGATCGCGCCTCGGCCGCCGCGATCCGGCTCGGCATGCTGGTGTCCGGAATCGGCCTGGCGCTCGGGGTGCTGATGGTGCTGCCGACAGCGGACCAGCTGGCCACCGGCATCACCGACACCGTCGGCGCGCATTCGGTCGGCGTGCCGGACGGCGCGCCGGGCATGCCGGTCACCGGGTGGAGCACCACCGGCGGTGACCTGCGCATCCCGCACTTCGTCGGCATGCACGCGCTGCAGGTGCTGCCGTTCCTGCTGATCGCACTGACCGCGGCGGCGCGCCGGGTGCCGGTGCTGCGCGACGTCGACGTCCGCCGGCGCCTGATCTGGGTGGCCGCCGGCGCGTACACCGGCCTGCTCGCCCTGGTCACCTGGCAGGCCCTGCGCGGTCAGCCACTCACCGAACCCGACGCGCTCACCCTCGGCGCGTTCGCGCTGCTGGTACTCGGCACCGCGTTCGCCACCCGCAAAGCCCTTGTCCCCCAACGAGTTCTGGAGTTGCAGCGATGATGTCCAGCCTGTTCGACCTGACCTTCGTGCTGGCCGCGCCGTTCTGGGCGCTGATGATCCTGGCGCCCGGCTGGTCGTGGACGCGGCGGATCCTGTCGTCGCCGGTGGTGTTCGCCCCGCCCGCGCTGCTCTACCTGGGGATCGCGGTGCCGCGGCTGGCCGAGGTGCTGCCCGCGGTGGCGTCCCCGTCGCTGACCGGGTTGCAGGAACTGATGGCCGAGCCGGGTGCGGCGACGCTGGTCTGGGCGCACATCATCGCCTTCGACCTCTTTGTCGGGCGCTGGATGTACCTGGAGAGCCGGGAGCGGGGCGTGCACCCGCTGGTGATGGCCCCGCTGCTGGTGCTGACCATTCTGCTCGCGCCGATCGGCGCGCTGATCTGGCTGGTCATCCGGTCTGCTGCAGGGCGATCGCGAGCAGGTCTCGAGCCGGCCCTCGCGGCGTCCGGCCCTTCGGCCAGATAGCGCGCAACTGCCTGCCGAGGTCGAGGTCGGGCACCGCCAGCCGGACCAGCGTGCCCGCCGCCAGCTCGGGCGCGACGGCGTGCGCGCTGAGCACGGCGGGCCCGATGCCGCCGACCGCGGCCGCCTTGATCGCCGTGGTCGACGACACCTCCAGCGCGGGCTCCGCGAGCGCATCGACGTGCGCCCGCAGAGCCCGTTCCAGTGCCTGGCGCGTGCCGGAGCCCGGTTCGCGGCTGACCAACGGCGTCGCCGCCAGTTCGGCGGCCCGCGGCCGACGGCGGCGCGCCGCCCACGGATGCGACGGCGCGACCACGAGCACCAGCTCGTCCCGCGCCACTTCCTTGTCCTGCAAGCCTTCCGGGATGTCCGGTCCTTCGACGAAGCCCAGTTCGACAGCCCCCGCGAGCACCTGAGCCGCGACGTCGGCGGAATTGCCGGAGGTCAGCGCGACGACGGTGCCGGGGTCGACGGCCTTGAGCGCGATCAGCCAGCGCGGCAACAGGTATTCGGCGACGGTGAGGCTGGCGGCTATGCGCACGTGGCTGTCGCGATCGGCCCGCAGCGCGGCGATGCCCGTCTCCAGGTCCGACGCCGCGTCGAGCACCGGCTGCGCCCAGCTCGCGACCAACTGCCCCTCGGTGGTGAGCCGCGCACCACGGGCACCACGTTCCAGCAGTGGCACCCCGGCGCGGGACTCCAGTTGCCTCAGCCGCACGCTCGCCGCGGGCTGGGACATGCCGTGCACGCGCGCGGCCCGGCCGATGCTGCCCAGCTCGGCCACGCTGAGCAGCAGGTCGAAGCTGGTCAGGTCGCTCACCCTGGCAGACAGAGGCATAAACGCAGTTTATGCATCCATAGCGGTTTGGGGACTACCGAGTGGAGTCGTTCACCCGGAGGGTGAGGTGGTGACCAGCACCTTGTCCCGTCCCCCGGTTTCCACCTGCGCGCCCGCGTTCGGCCCGAACTGGTTCGCTTCGATCATGGGCACCGGCATCGTGGCCACCGCCGCGGCCGGCCTGCCGCTGCAGTTCCCCGGCCTGCGCACGGCCGCGACCCTGGTCTGGGCCGGGGCCGCGGTGCTGCTGGTGGTGGTCACCGCGGTGGCACTGGCGCGGTTGCGCCGTTCCTACGCCGAGGATCCGGTGATGGCGCAGTTCTGGGGCGCCCCGCCGATGGCACTGTGCACCGTCGGCTCCGGAGCCCTGCTGCTCGGCAAGGACTGGATCGGCATGGACGCCGCGCTCGCCGTCGACTGGACACTGTGGACGGTCGGCACGCTGTTCGGGCTGGGCACGGCGATCTGGGTGCCGGTGAAGATGATGACCACGCAGCAGGTGCGGTCGTCGCACACCTTCGCCGGGTGGCTGATGCCGGTGGTGCCCCCGATGGTCTCGGCCTCCGGCGGCGCGCTGCTGGTGCCGCACCTGCCCGCCGATCATCGGGTCACCATGGTGGTCGCCTGCTACGCGATGTTCGGCGTGAGCCTGTTCGCGACGTTGTGCCTGCTGCCGCAGATCTGGCAGCAGCTGGTGCTGGGCCGGGCGGACAACGTGCCGACGAGCTGGATCGTGCTGGGGCCGCTCGGCCAGTCGATCACCGCCGCGAACCTGCTGGCCGCCCCGGCCGCCGAGGCACTACCCGCCCCGTACGGCCAGGCGGCTGTCGCTTTCGGACTGCTCTACGGCGTGCCAGCACTGGGTTTTGCCCTCGTGTGGTCGGCGATCGCCGCCTCGCTCACCCTGCGCGCAGCTCGCCGCGGCTTGCCGTTCACCTTGTCGTGGTGGAGCTTCACCTTCCCGGTCGGCACCGTCGTCACCGGTGCCAGCGCGTTGTTCTCCCACGTCCACACCGGACTCTTCGCCGCGGTGGCCGTGCTCGGTTACGTCGGCTTGGTGGGCGCATGGCTGGTCGTCGCCCCACGAACCCTGCGCCTCACCCGCCGAAGTCAGGCCACCACGTGACCGGTGGTTTCGTCGACGTGCCCAGGTACCGGGTCGTGCCGA
Source organism: Amycolatopsis sp. YIM 10 (assembly GCF_009429145.1). Classification (GTDB taxonomy): domain Bacteria; phylum Actinomycetota; class Actinomycetes; order Mycobacteriales; family Pseudonocardiaceae; genus Amycolatopsis. Next base: position 8,868,644 of record NZ_CP045480.1, read on the forward strand.
TCGCCGACGGAGAGGGTTCCGGTCGGTTCGAACAACAGCACCGAAGCACCGTCCACAGAGGATGGTTTGTGGAAGACACCGCGAGGCACCACAAAACTGGACCCCTTCGGCAGCACGACTTCGCGTTCCTCGCCGTCGCGCAGGCCGATGCGCACTTCGCCGTCCAGCACCAGGAAGAACTCGTCGGTGTGCTCGTGGACGTGCCACACGTGCTCACCGGCGAACTTGGCCACGCGCACGTCGTAGTCGTTGACGAAGGCGACGATGCGCGGGCTCCACGCCTGGTCGAAACCCGCCAGCACGTCGTCGAGGGAGATCGGTTGCTTGCTCATGCGCTCAGCATGCGTGCTGGCGTCGCGCGGGTGTGAGTGCTAGGAATCGCATATGTCGCGTGAATCCTCGCACCGGGTCGTCGCCATCGTCGACGAGGGGTCCAATCCGTTCGAGCTGGGCGTGGCCACCGAGTTGTTCGGGCTGCGGCGCCCTGAGCTGGAGCGGCCGTGGTACGAGTTCGCGTTGTGCGCGGCCGAGCCGTCGATCCGCATGCACTCGGGGTTCTTCACCCTGTCCGGGGTGCGCGGCCTCGACGCCGTGGACGAGGCGGACACGGTGATCGTGCCGAACCGCCCTGATCCGGAGTGTGCGCCCGACCCGCGCGTGCTCGACGCAATCCGGCGCGCGCACCGCCGGGGCGCCCGGCTGATGAGCTTCTGCACCGGCACGTTCACCCTCGCCGCAGCCGGCGTACTCAACGGACGGCGCGCGGTGACGCACTGGCGCTGGGCGTCGCTGTTCACCTCGCGCTTCCCCGAAGTGGAGCTGGCCCCGGACGTGCTTTTTGTGCACGACGGCACCGTGCTCACGGCCGCCGGGAGCGCCGCCGCGCTGGACCTCGGGCTGTACGTGATCCGGCAGGACCACGGGGCCGAGATCGCGAACGCGGTGAGCCGCCGCCTGGTTTTCGCCGCGCATCGCGACGGTGGGCAGCAGCAGTTCATCGAACGCCCGGTGCCGGAAGTGCCCGACGCGTCACTGGCCCCGGTGCTCGCCTGGGCGCAAGAACGCCTCGACCAGCCACTGACCATTGGTGACCTGGCCGCCTTCGCCGCAGTCAGCCCGGCGACGCTGCACCGGTGGTTCCGCGCGGAACTCGGCACCACCCCGCTGGCTTGGCTGACCGGCGAGCGGGTCGCGCTCGCCTGCCGCCTGATCGAACGTGGTGAGCAGCGCCTGGAACTGGTCGCGCGAGCAAGCGGCCTGGGCACGGCTTCGAACCTGCGTGCCCAGATCCGCCGTCGAACCGGCCTGACCCCGACGGCCTACCGCCGCCGGTTCAGCACGCTGTCCGCTTGAGCCAGACGCAACCACCTGCGACCTGACAGCACGAGCCAGCACAACCGTCCGCACCCCGAGAGCACGAGCCAGCGCAACCACCCCGCGCCCCCGGCGGCACGAGTCAGCGCAACCACCCGCGCCCTGGCGGCACGAGTCAGCGCAACCGTCCGCGCCCTGGCCGTGTGAGCCGTTCGCACCCGAGCCCCAACAGCACGAGCCAGCGCAACCATCCGCGCCTCCGGCTGCACGAGTCAGCGCGATCGTTTACGCCTGACCCCGCGAGCCAGCGCGACCATCCACGCCCGACCGTGTGAGCCGAGGCAGCCGTTCGCGACTTGGGCGCGCTGACTGCCTCGACCCTGATCGTCGAGGTCAAGCGCAGCCGTCGGCGGACGGCGCGGTGTTCAGTCCGACGTGCTCGCCGACGCCTTCGTCCGCCGCCGCGGCCAGGACGGCGTCGAGCAGTTGCGGAAAGCGTGATTCGAGGTCGTCCCGCCGGAGCCGCACGTAGCACCGGGTGCCTTCCTCGCGGCTGCAGGTGATGCCCGCCGCGCGAAGCACCTTGAGGTGGTGGCTGAGCGTCGACTTGGCGACCGGCGCGCGCAGCTCGCCGAAGTTGCGCTCCACCCCGTCCGACAGCAGCCGGACCAGGCCGACGCGGAGCGGGTCGCCGAGCGCGGCCATCACCTCGGTGAGCTTCAGCTCGTCGACCTCTGGATGCTCTTGGCGGCGCATGTCGTCAAGAATACTCGTTCGAAGATTGACGAACATCGATCGATCGGTGCTAGCTTATTCGATAGTTGACGAACGTCGAACGAAGGACGAGCATGGAACTTCAGGACCAGCGTGCGCTTGTCACCGGTGCCACCAGCGGAATCGGCCGCGAGACGGCCAAGCTCCTCGCCCGCGAGGGGGCCACCGTGATCGTCACCGGCCGCAACCCCGAAGGCGGCGCGAAGACCGTCGCCGAGATCGAAGCCGCCGGTGGCCGGGCGAGCTTCGTCGCCGCCGACATGTCCGACATCGAAGCGGTGCGACGGCTGGTCACCGAAGTCGGCGAGGTGGACGTGCTGGTCAACAACGCGGCCATCTTCCCGTTCGCGCCGACGATCGAGCAGGACGTGCCGGACTTCGACGCGATGTTCGACGTGAACGTGCGGGCGCCGTACTTTCTGACCGCCGGACTGGTGCCGAAAATGCTGGCCAAGGGCTCGGGCAGCATCGTCAACGTCACCACGATCGCGGCGGCCGTCGGCATGCCCGACTCGTCGGTCTACGGCGCGAGCAAGGCGGCACTCGAGTCGCTGACGCGCACCTGGGCCGCCGAATTCAGCGGCTCGGGTGTCCGCGTGAACAACGTTTCACCGGGCCCGGTGCACACGGAAAAGGTGCTCGCCCAAAACGGCGACCTGGTGGAGAAGCTCGGCAGCATGACCCAACTGGGCCGCACTGCGGCCCCGGTGGAAATCGCCGAGGTAATCCTGTTCCTGGCGTCGCCGAGGTCGAGCTACCTCACCGGCACCACGATCACCGCAGACGGCGGCGCCATCGCCGTGTAGTGGCCACGGACGCGCCTCGCTTCGGAAACTCGCGTTGCCGAAGCAAGTTCCGTCTCCTGTGGCTTGGGGCTTGGGGCTTGGGGCTTGGGGCTTGGGGCTTGGGGCTTGGGGCTTGGAATGTTCCGGACATGGGGGCGAGGCGGGATGCGAGCGCTAGGCCAGCTGAGGATGGGCGCGGGAGCGGTTCGAGGGTCGACTGGGTGGCGTGCGAAGCCCGGCGAGTGGCGCGCAGAAGCCAGACGTGGACAGTTCGCGGATGCCCGGGCGGGAGTGGCGCGCAGAAGCCAGGCGGGGATAGTGCGCGGATGCCCGGGTGGGGATGGCTCGCGGAAACCGAGTGGCGATGGGTTGTGGGGAATCAGACGGGAGCGGCGCCCGGGAACGAGTGCGGTAGCCCGAGGGAACGGGCGGCGACGGTGACCGGGAGCCGAATGGGGATGGCTGGCGGGAGCCGGGCGGTGTCGCCTACGCGGGAATTGCGCGGGCGCCGAGTTAGCGGGAGCCGAGCAGCCTCACCCACGCGGGAATTGCGCGGGCGCCAAGTTAGCGGGAGCCGAGCGGCATCACCCATGCGGGAGTTGCGCGGGCGTCGAGCTGGCGGGGTGGCCCGGGCGGGAGTCGAGGTGGGCGGGAGCGGCCTGGGCGGGCGTCGAGGTGGAGGGCCTCACGGTAGGCAGGTGGGTATGGGGGGTGCGGGAGCTAGGTGAGGAGTGGCGTGCGAGGCACCGGGTGAAGGTGGTTCGCGCGGGAGCCGGGGGTGACGGGGCGGCGGTGGGTCAGCGCTGGCCGTAGGTTCGGAGTTTGTCGACGACGCGCGCGACTTCGTAGGTGGGGAGTACGGCGGGCGCCCCGGCGGAGCGGGCGAGTAGCCACACTTGGCAGCACCATTCCAGTTGCTGCGCCCGGTGATAGGCGGCGGAGAGGCCATCGCCGTAGGTGGTGGTGCCGTGATTGGCCAGGAGGCAGCCCCGGCGTCCGTCGAGGGCGGCGAGCATGGACTCCGCGAGGGCCTCGGTGCCGTAGGTGGCGTAGTCGGCCACCCGCGCGGTCGGGCCGATCGCGGCCAGCATGTAGTGGATCGGCGGCACCTCGGCCACCAGGGTCGACACCGCGGTCGCATGCGAGGAATGGGTGTGCACGACCGCGGTGATCGGCGCCCCGTCCGGGTCTTCCGCCCGCTGGTAGATGCTCAGGTGCATCGGCAGCTCACTGGTCGGCCGCAACTCACCGTCGACCGGTGAGCCGTCGAGGGCGACCACCGGCACATCGGCCGGCCGCAGGTCCTCGTAGGCAACACCGGTCGGCGTGACGGCAACGTGCTCGCCCACCCGGACCGAGATGTTTCCCGAGGTGCCGACCACGAGCCCGTCCGCGGTCATCCGCCGCGCGTACTCGCACACCTGGGCGCGCTCGTCGGCGAGCAGCATCTACAGCCTCCACAAAGCTCGAGCCGACCCCAGTGATTCCAGGTACTCGCCGTACCCCTGCTGGTAGACGTCGGCGTTTTCCGGGCGCACCCGCACGGTGCGCGAGTTCGACGCCCAGAGTTCCACATCGAAGGGCCGCCCGAGCGATTCCGCCGCGGTGAGCACCGCGCCCCGCGCACCCACCCCCGGATCGCTGGGAATGACGATCGGGCGCCCCAGCACGTCGGCGAAGATCTGCGTCCATTCGGCCGATCGCACCCCGCCACCGCAGGCGTACAACGTGCCCGACAGTCCGGCGGACTCGAAGCAATGCCTTGCCGCGTAAGCGATCGACTCGCACAGCGCCCGCACGAGATCGGCACGGGTGCTCTCCAGGCTCAGCCCGGCGAACTGCGCCCGAGCCGAGGAGTCGACAAACGGAGCGCGCTCCCCGGACGCGGACAGGAACGGCAGGGCCCGCACCCGTCCGGCGCCCGGGGCGCTTTCCGCGAGCAGCCCGCCGATCTGCTCGACGCCGATCCCCAGCAATCCGCAGATCCAGTCGATGCCCGCGGTGCCGACCATCGCGGGCATCGCCCGCAGGTAGTCACGTTCGGCGGGGGTGGCCAGGAACATGCCGGCCGGCTCACCCTCGCGGTCCCAGGTGACGTCCCTGGTGAGCACCTGGCAGGCGAGCGTGGTGCCCGCGGTCAGGATGCCGTCGCCCGGTTCGCGCACCCCGGCCCCGATGGCACTGGCCGGCAGGTCGAACGGCCCGGCGGTGACCGGCAGCCCGACCGGCAGGCCGAGCAGTTCCGCGCCTTCGGAGTTCAGCCGGAACACCGACCGGCCCGGCGCCGGCTCGGCCAGCAGGCCACGCCGGTGCCCGATGCCGCAGGCCTCGATGGCGCCTTCGTCGTAGCGCCTGGTCACCGGGTCGAGAAAGGGCAGCGAGGCATCGGAGACATCGACGGTGATCTCGCCGGTCAGCCGCTGCACCACGGCATCCACGCAGTACCCGGCCACCGCGGCCCGGTCCAGCGACTCCGGCTCGTGTTTGTCCAAATAGGACAGCAAGGGTGCGTGGCAGCCGGGAAACACCCCGGAACCGGTGCGGCGGTATATCTCCCTGGCCACCCCTTCGGCCTGCCACTTGGCCACCAGCGAGTTCGCCCGGCCGTCCAGCCAGGACAGCGCGGACCGCACCGGGCGGCCGTCGGCGTCGCGCAGCCACAGCCCGTCGCCCTGGCCGGTCAGCGCCAGCGCTTCGACCGGCTCGTCCAACCGGGCCGCCACCTCGCGGACCACCGTGGCCACGGTCCCGATCACCTGCTCGAGATCCTGCTCCACCCGCCCGCCGGGCAGGTGCCGGACCTCCGACGGGGTACACGCGTCCACAATGGACACCCCAGCGTCGTCGAACACCACCGCCTTGGTCAGCGAGGTGCCGATATCCACTCCGATGATGCGGCCGGCCATGGCGTCAGCCGAGAACTTCGGGATTGGCCACGTGCGCGAGGCTTTCGCCGCGCACGTACCGGCCGACCTCTGCCGCCACGATCTGAGCCGCGCGCTCCGCGGTCTGCCTGCTCGCCCCGGCCAGGTGCGGCGTGGCGATCACGTTCGGCGCGTCCCGCAACGCCCAGTCCGCGGGCGGCGGCTCCACGTCATACACGTCCAGCCCCAGTGCGCCCAGCTTCCCGGAGCGCAGCAGTTCCGGCAGCGGCGCGTAGTCCAGCAGGCCCCCACGCGCGGTGTTGACCAGCACCGCGCCGTGGGGCAGCAGGGCCAGCTTCTCCGCGTTGATCAGGTGGTGCGTCTCCTCGGTGAGCCGGGCGTGCAGGCTGACCACCTGGCTGGCCCGCAGCAGTTCGTCCAGCTCGGCGGGCACCGCGCCGTCGGCCCTGATCGCGGCCGGATCGGCGTAGGGATCGGAAACCAGCACCCTGGCGCCGAAGGCCACCAGCACCTTGGTCACCCGCGAACCGATCGCGCCGTAGCCGACCAGGCCGACCGTGCTGCCGTCCAGCTCGATCCCGGTTTTGTCGTAGGCGTAGTAGTCCCCGCGCCAGTTCCCGGCCAGCAGCTCGGCCGAGGAGGTGGCCAGCCGGCGCATCGCGGCCAGGATCATGCCGACGGCGAACTCCGCGGCGGCACCGGCGTTGCGACCGGGCGCGTAGGTGACCGCGACCCCGGCCTCGGTGGCCGCGGCCAGGTCCACGTTCACCGGGCCGCCCCGGCTCACCGACACCAGCCTCAGCTCCGGCGCGGCGGCGAAGACCGCCTTGGTGAACGGCGCCATCTGGGTGACCGCGACCTCGGCACCGGCCAGCGCCTCGATCACCTGCTCCTCGGTGCCGCTGGCTTCGTTCACCCCGCCCACCGGGCCGAACGGCACCACCGGCCAGGGCAGCGAAAGCTCGCTGAACGCGGGCTCGGTGCCCAGCTCGGCGCGCACCGCGTGCTTGAGCAGCTCGGTGCCGACGAACTCGTCTCCTGCGGCGAGAATGCGCACTTGTGGTTCCTCCTTGAACCGGAATTGTCCGTCAGGACGAATGGGCCTGCTCGTAAGCGGTGATGCGGGCGACCTTGCCGGCACTGGCCGACTCCGGGTCGAAGCGGTAGTCCAGCCATTCGCCGACGATCTTCTTCGCCAGCTCCGGCCCGATCACGCGAGCGCCGAAGGTGATGATCTGGCAGTCGTTCGACTTCACCGAGCGCTCGGCGGAGTAGGAGTCGTGCACCACGGTGGCGCGCACCCCCGGCACCTTGTTCGCGGAAATGGCCACGCCGATCCCGGTACCGCAGACCAGCACCCCGCGATCGGCCTCACCGCGGGCCACCACCTCGGCGGCGGCCAGTCCGAGTTCAGGGTACGGCCGCTCGTCGGCGGCGTCCGGCACACCGAGGTCGGTCACCTCGGCCACCCGCCCGTCGGCACGCAGCAGATCGCGCAGCTGGTTCTTCAGCTCCGCGCCCGCGTTGTCGGCGGCCACCACGATCCTCATACTCCTACCACCTTCCCGGCCGACAGCGCCTCGCCGACGGCCGTCACGAGCAGCGCGAACGAGGTCGCGCCCGGATCCGCGTGCCCCTTGCTGCGCTCGGCGAGCCGGGCCGCCCTGCCCTTGGCGGGCACCAGGTCCGCGGTCGCCCGCGCGGCTTCGGTGGCCCGCTTGGCCGCGGCGACCCAGGCCGGCACCGCGCCGTCACCGGCACGCTCCCGGAGCGTCTCGGCGAACGGCAGGATCGCGTCGAGCATGGTCTTGTCGCCCGGCTCGGCCTTGCCAAGTTCGACGAAGGCGCGTACCGCGTTGTCCACCGCGTCCGCCAGCGCCTCGCCGGTGACCTCGCCCCGCAGACCGGCGCCGGTTTCGGCGAGCAGCACACCGTAGAGCGCGCCGGAGGCGCCACCCGCGGCATCCGCGAAGGCGGTGCCCGCCACGAGCAGGCCACCGGACAGGGTTTCCCCGGCTTCCGGCGAGCGCGCGGCGGCGACCGCGGCCCGCATGCCGCGGGTCATGCCCAGCCCGTGATCCCCGTCCGCGGCGACCGCGTCGAGCCGGCCCAGTTCGTCCTCCGCGGCCTCGATCGCGTCGAGCGCCGCGGTGAGCACCCGATCCACCAGCCGGTCACCGGCAGCTCCGTCCGGCCGTGCCAGCGTGGCGTCCACTGTGGACTCCAGCGGGACGGGCGCCAGTTCGGCACCGGTGCTGCGGTAACCAGGCGTGTCACACGGTGCGGCGTACAGCTCGGCCAGTTCCTCGTCGAGCACCATCAGCGAGAGCGAGACCCCGGCCATGTCCAGCGAGGTGACAAATTCGCCGACCTGGGTGTCCACCACTTCGAGCCCGGCTTCGGCGAGCCGCTCGTGCACCCGGGTGTAGGCGACGAACATCTCCTCGTACTTGGTGCGGCCCAGCCCGTTGAGCAGGGCGACCACCCGCTTGCCCGGCGGCAGCTCCGGCAGCAGCCCGGCCACCAGCTCGTCGGCCAGATCCCGTGCGCTCAGCCTGCCCACCGTGCGCACCCCCGGCTCGCCGTGGATGCCGAGGCCCAGCTCCATCTTCTGCTCGTCCACGGTGAACAGCGGCTCGGCGGCGCCGGGCAGCGTGCAGCCGCCGAAAGCCACGCCGAAGGTGCGGGTGGCGGCGTTCGCCTTCACCGCCGCGGCGTGCACCCCGGCCAGGTCGTCCCCGCGTTCGGCGGCCGCGCCGGCGATCTTGAACACCAGGAAGTCGCCGGCCACCCCGCGCCTGCGGTCCACGTCGTCGGCCGGACCGCTGGCGATGTCGTCGGTGACCAGGACGGTGCGGCTCTCGATGCCCTCCGCGGCCAGCCGCCGCGCGGCCAGCCCGAAGTGCAGCACATCGCCCTGGTAGTTGCCGTATCCGAAGAGCACCCCGGCACCACCGTCGGCCGCCCGTGCCGTGCGGTACACCTGCTCGGCGCTGGGACTGGTGAACACGTCGCCGACCACCGCGCCGTCGGCGAGGCCGGGACCGACCAGCCCGGCGAAGGCCGGGTAGTGCCCGCAGCCGCCGCCGATGACCACGGCCACCTTGCCCCGGCGCGGCACCTGCCTGCCGATCACGCCGTAGGCACCGGGGACCTTGCGCACGGTCCGGCCGTAGGCGGTGACAAAACCGTCCACCCAGTCGCGCTTGAAGGTGCTCGCCGTGCCCAGCGTGGTCATGACCGCTCCCCCACCAGCTCACCGGAGAGATAGGCGAGCAGCTTGCGCCGCACGTCGTGGTTGTCCTCGGCCACCGCGCTGGCCAGCTCCAGCGCGTCCGGCTTCGGCGGATAGGTCGGGTTCGGCAGCGCGATCACGGTCAGCCCGGCCGCGGCGGCCGCGCGGATGCCGTTGCTGGAATCCTCCACGCCGAGGCATTCCGCACCGGACCGGCCGAGCCGGGCGGCCGCCTCGAGATAGACGTCCGGGCTGGGCTTGCCCTTGGGCACCTCGGCGCTGCTGACCGTGGCGGTGAACTCGCCGGTGAGGTCGTGGGTGTCCAGTACCGCGTCGATCACCCGGCGCGCGGCCGACGAGGCCAGCGCCACCGGGACCTTCGCGCTCACCTCGCGGACCATCTCGCCCGCGCCCGGCAGCAGCGGCGCCTCACCGCCCTCGATCGCGGCGATCATGCCGTCCACCACGGCCCGCTCCACCTGGTCGACCGATTCGGCGGTGCCACTGCGCTCGGCCAGGTAGGCGGCCCATTCGGGCGCGCTCATGCCCTGCACCGTCGAGGTGTCCTCGGCAGTCCACTCCACCCCGTGCCGGGCGGCATAGGCCACCCAGTTCTCCTCCCAGAGGTGTTCACTCTCGACCAGGACTCCGTCCAGGTCGAACACGACCGCGGCGAGCGCCATGCGGGATCCCCTTTCACATCGTCGGTGTTAATTTAACATCGAAGTTGAGAGATGTCATCAACGAGTTCGGAGGAGTCATGGGCACCCGCCTGCTGCTGACCCGGCACGGCCAGACCGTCTGGCACGCGGAGAACCGCTACGCCGGCTCCAGCGAGATCGACCTCACCGAGGAGGGACTCGCGCAGGCGGAACGGCTGGCCACGACCGTCGCCGCCCGCCAGGACCCGCCGGTCGCGCTGTACTGCTCACCGCAGAGCCGGGCGCGGCGCACCGCCCAGCCCGCGGCCCGCGCGCTGGGCCTGCGGCCGCGGATCGTCGAAGACCTGCGCGAGACCCACTTCGGCATCGGCGAGGGCCGGACCAGGGCGGAGCTGGCCGAAACCGATCCCGAAGTGGTCGAGCGGTTCCTGGCGAACCCGGTGACCGGCGCCTTCCCCGGTGCGGAACCGCCGGCCGAAGCGGCCGCCAGGGGTGCCGCCGCGCTGCGCGAGATCGCCGCCGCGGAAACCGGCCCGGTGCTGGTCGTCGCGCACAACACGCTGCTGCGCCTGACCCTGTGCGAGTTGCTGGGAATCCCGCTGCACACCTACCGCACGGTGCTGCCGCTGCTGGCCAACGCCTCGCCGTCGGAGGTCGACATCGACGGCACGCGGACCGGCCTGCTGAGCCTCAACTCGATCCCACCGCACGTGATAATCGAACAATGAGCAACGACCACCCGCGTTCGCGCAGCGCGCGGCAGGCGATGATCGCGGAGTACGTGCTGGAACACGGCTCGGCGACGCAGGCGGACCTGGTGGAGCTGACCGGGGTCAGCCACATGACCGTGCACCGCGACGTCGACGAGCTGGCCAGGCGCGGACTGCTGCGCAAGTACCGCGGCGGCGTGTCGGCGCTGCCGTCCTCGGTGTTCGAGAGCAACGCGGAGTACCGGCTCAACGCGAACACCGGGGAGAAGTCCTCGATGGCGGCACACCTGGCCAAGCACCTCGAACCGGGGATGTCCCTGCTGCTGGACGACTCGACCTCCGCCCTCGCCGTGATCGGGCTGCTCGGGGAGGTGACGCCGCTGACCGTGGCGACCAACTACCTGCGCGCCATCGACGAGCTGAAGAAGCTCGACGACGTGCGCCTGATCGGCATCGGCGGGGACTACTCCAGCACGCACGACTCGTTCCTCGGCATGGCCTGCCTGGAGGCGATCGAACGGCTCACCGTGGACATGGCGATCGTGTCCACCTCGGCGATGACCACCGAGCTGACCTACCACCAGGAGCCGGAGATCGTCATGGTCAAGCGCGCGATGCTGGCCGCCGCCCGGAAGAAGGTGCTGCTGATGGACAGCAGCAAGATGCCGAAGACGGCCCTGCACCGGCTGGCCCCGGTCCGCGACTTCGACCTGGTGGTGCTGGGGCCGGCGACGCCGATCGAAGTGTTCACGGAGGTCGGCGGCCACACTTCCGTCGAGCGGGCCGACTGGACCGAGGGCTGAGCGACCCGGCGAAGAAAGTTCCGCCTAACATCTTGCGTGTTAACTTAACAGCCCCCATGATAAGCCGGTAACACATCATGGAGGCGTTCATGACATCGACGGCAACAACGCGGTTGTCCCCGGATGAACCGGGCTCGTTCCACCGGCTGCTGACCAAGTGGGGGCTGCCGGCACCGCTCTTCCTCGGCTACGTCGGCCTGCTGCTGTTCATGATCGGCGACGGGGTCGAAGCCGGGTTCATCGCGCCGTACATGGCCGAGAACGGGGCGGGCACGGAGATCAGGGCGTCCTACGTGATCACCGTGTACGGCGTCGCGGTGATGCTGGCGTCCTGGCTGTCGGGCGCGCTGTCCGAGCTGTGGGGGCCGCGCCGGGTGATGCTCGCCGGCCTGGCCATCTGGCTGGTGTTCGACGCGTTGTTCCTGGCCGTCGCGGTCTCCGGCGAGAACTACCCGCTGATGCTGATCTTCTACGGGCTGCGCGGGTTCGGCTATCCGATGTTCGCCTTCGGCTTCCTGGTGTGGATCACCGCGGTGGCCCCGGTGGCACGGCTCGGCGCGGCGGTCGGCTGGTTCTACTTCGCCTTCACCGGTGGCCTGCCCACGCTCGGCTCGCTGGTGGCCAGCTTCACCAACCCGATCATGGGGCAGACCGGCACGCTGTGGCTGTCGGTGGCGATCCTCGGCCTGGGCGGGCTGATCTGCCTGCTCGGCGTGCGCGAGCGCACCGGCTACCAGCGACTGGCGCCGCCCGAGGTGAAGCCGGTGCAGAGCATGGTGTCCAGCCTGTCCATCGCCTGGCGCAAACCGCGGATCGGCATCGGCATGGTCGTCCGCGTGATCAACACCGCGCCGGAGTTCGGCATGCTGGTGTTCTTCCCGACCATCTTCATCAGCCAGATCGGCTTCGGGGAGAGCCGCTGGCTGCTGCTGGTCTCGGTCATCTACGGCACGAACATCTTCTTCAACCTGATCTTCGGCGTGCTCAGCGACAAGATCGGCTGGCGGACCACGATCTTCTGGTTCGGCGCGATCGGCTGCGCGATCTCCATCCTGCTGCTCTACTTCGTGCCGCTGGCACTCGGCGCGGACTACTACTGGGTGGCGCTGCTGGTGGGCGCGCTCTACGGCGCCACACTGGCCGGGTTCGTGCCGATCTCGGCGCTGCTGCCCTCGCTGTCCCCGGAGAACAAGGGCGGCGCGATGGCACTGCTGAACTTCGGCGCCGGCGCGGCGGCCTTCGTCGGCCCGGCGATCGTGAGCCTGTTCCTCGGCCCGGTGGGCGCGGCCGGCGTGGTGATCATCTTCGCCGCGCTGTACGTGGTGGCCGCGGTGCTGGTGCGCTTCCTGAAACTGCCGGAGGAGACGGAACGCGCGATCGAGCAGGACGCGAGCCTGCAGGACGTGGGAGGGAAGGTCAGCACCGCGTGAGCGCAGTGACGATCGGCCTGGACGTGGCGACGGCGGGGGTGCGAGCCCTCGCGGTCGCCGCGGACGGGCGAGTGCTCGGCTCGGCTTCGGTTCGGCTGCCCGAACCTCGCCGGGACCAGCCGGGGCACAGCGAGCAGGACGCGGCGAGCTGGTGGCCCGCCGCCGAAGAGGTCCTGCGCGCGGTGACCAGCCGGGTGCGCGAGCCCGTCGGCGCGGTGGCCATCGCGGCGACCTCGGGCACGATCGTCGCGGTGGACAAGGCGGGAGCGCCGGCCGGACCGGCGCTGATGTACGACGACCGGCGGGGTGCCGAGCACAACGCCAAGGCCGGCGAGCTGGGTGAAGCGCGGTGGCGGGCGCTGGGACTGGGCATCTCCCCCACCGCGGCGCTCGGCCGGATCGCCTGGCTGCACGAGAATTTCCCGCGGGCACAAGGGATTCAGCACACGCCCGATCTGATCGCCGCCAGGTTGACCGGGACGCCGGTGGCCACGGATTGGTCCCATGCCTTGAAAAGCGGGTTCGATCCACTGGCCGGGCAGTGGCCGCACGAGGTGTTCGACGGGCTGGGCGTGCCGGAGAGCTGGCTGCCCGAGGTGGTGGCGCCGTCGATCGTGTTGGGCGTGGTCAGCGCGGAAGCCGCCGCGGCCACCGGGTTGCCGCGGGATTGTCCCGTGGTGAGCGGGATGACCGACGGCTGTGCCGGGCAACTGGCCGCGGGGGCGGTGCGGCCGGGGCAGTTCGTCGGGATTCTCGGCACCACGTACGTGCTCAAGGGAGTCACCGAGGAACTCGTCGCCGATCCGTCCGGCGCGATGTACAGCCACCGGCACCCCGACGGCTGGTGGTTGCCGGGTGGGGCGTCGAACACCGGCGGTGAATCGGTGTCCGGCACGGCGGGACTGGCCGAGCTGGACGAGGCCGCGGCTCGGCGTGGTCCGTCCACTGTGGTCGCTTATCCGCTGTGCCGCGAAGGCGAGCGCTTCCCGTTCGCCACCCCGGACGCACGAGGGTTCGTGGCCGGTGAGCCGGAGGACGCGGTCGACCTACACCGCGCCCGGCTGGAGGGGGTGGCCTTCGTCGAACGCTTGGCACTGGAGCATCTCGCCGAACTCGGCATCGCGGTGACCGGGCCGCTGTTCGCCGCGGGCGGCGGCAGCCGAAGTCCATTGTGGACTCAGATCAGGGCGACGGTCACCGGGCTGGACATCACCGTCTCCCCGAACGCCGAGACGGGGTACGGAGCGGCACTGCTCGCGGCGGGCGGGCTGCTACCCGGCGGCATCACCGAGGCGTGCGAACGGATTCCGGCGCCGGAAACGGTGGTCACGCCGGATCCGGCGGAGCGTGATGCGCTCGACGCGTCGTACCAGCGGTTCCGGGCGGAACTGCGAGAAAGGGGGTACCTCGACTCCAGTGCTTAGCTTGGCGTTCAACGGCGCACCCGGTAGCGCAGGTGAAGCACCCGGTTGCCCTGAATCACCACGTCAGGATCCTCCAGCAGGTGCTGCGCGTCGACCGACCCGAAGTACCGCTTGCCGGCCCCGAGCACCACGGGTACGACGTCCATGCGCACCTCGTCGACCAGCCCCGCGGTGAGCACCTGGCCACCGACCTCGCCGGCGGCGACCTCGACCAGGCGGTCACCCGCAAGCTCCTGTGCCTTGGCCACGGCCGCCTCGACGCCGTCGACGAAGTAAAACGGTGCCTCGGGGTCCCAGCCCTCGGGCGCCGGCCGGTGCGTCACGACGACCACGTGGTCGATCCCGCCCGGCGGCTTGCCGTCCCAGCCGTCCGTCATGTCGAAGACGTGGCGGCCGACGATCGTCGCCCCGATCTGGTCCCAGTACGGCCGGGTGTAGTCGTAGGACGTCTGCGACACCTTCACCTCGCCGCTTTCGTCCAACGGGACGTCACCGCTGGAAAGCCAGTCGAACAGCGGCCCGGGCTGGTCGTTCTCGTCCGCGACGAAGCCGTCCACCGACACCGAGCTGTACATGACCACCTTGCCCACGGGCTCTCCTCTGCTTGGGGTGTCCCCAAATTAGCCGGTCGTGAGCTGCCGCTCTTGTAAGAAATCAATCGGCAGGCAGCGGCCAGCCATCCAGCGTGTGGCCGGGATGTTCGCGCAGGAACCGCCGCCGGACTTCGAGGTACCGGGTCGGCGTGAGCCCGGTGAACTCCCGGAACTCGTGGCCGAAGTGGGCCTGGTCGAAGTAGCCCGCGCCACCGGCGAGGTCGCCCCAGTCGACCGGTCCGGCGGGGTTGATCGCGAACACGGTGGAGGTGAAGCGGTAGGTGCGGGCCAGCCGCTTCGGCGTGACGCCGATGAGTTCCTTGAACCGCTGCGCCAGATGAGTACTGCTGACACCGGCTGCCACGCTCAGGTCGCCGATCGCCACCGCTCCGCGGTTCGCCGCGATGACGCTGTTCGTATGGCGGACCAGCCCCAGGCCGGCGGTCTCGCGCAGTCGTCGCATCAGCTCATCCTCGAGCAGCGTCAGCATCTCGCGCGGTCCGTCCGCCGTGGCCAGGCGGTCCCGCAGCTCGGCAATGGCGGGCCTGCCCCAAACCTGCTCTACCGTCACCGGCCGGTCACACAGCTCGACCACGGGCATCGGCAGGAACGGCGCCAGTCCCCACGGCTTGAAGTGCACGCCGACGGACCGGGTCCGGAGCGGGTAGCCGAACTCCCACGCGCGGGTGGGCACGGTGACCACGCAGCCGTCGGCGTACTCGGCCGTCTCGATGTCGGTGCCGGCGCGGACGCGGAACGGCGCCCCGAGGTTGACGACAAGCAACGCCGACGGCGCCGGCGGCAGCGTCAGCCAGGCATACGGCGACGCCCCCTCCAGGTAGTAGAGGTCGTCGATCAGCCCGTCCAGCGGCGGTCGCGGCACTCTGGACACGTACTCCACCCGCACAGCATCGCCGACGCGCGCCGCTGATGCCGCTCAACCCGGGTCAGGCCGTAGACGGTGATCGCTTGACCTATCGATAGTCGATGCTATCGTCTTTCGATAGTATCGATAAACGATGGGTCGGGGGACTCGATGGCCAAGCTGCTCAACACCACGGACAAACGCATCGTGGCGGCGGCCGTGACCTTCTTTGTGGTCGCGTTCCTGCTGGTCAACTACGGCGACCTGCGACAGGCGGTGGGACGCGCCTGCGTGGAGGCCGGCGAAGGCGCACCGGTCGGCTTCTGGCTCGGCGGAGGCGCGCTGGTGCCCGGTGACGGCGCCTCGGTGTCGCTCGCCACGGCCAGGGTGTGCCCGGTCAACGGGCCGAACGGCACCGAACGGGTGCTGTCGCTGGCCACCACGGTGCCCGGACTGCTGTTCAGCTTCATCGCGTTGTTGCTGCTCTGCTGGTTCCTGTGGGGCGCGGCACGGCCGGGCCTCCATTCGCCGGTCACCCCGGGGCGGCTGCGCGTCTTCGGCTGGTTCGTCCTGGTGGCGGGTCCGGTGTCCGAGGCGGTGCAGTACTACTTCACCTATGAACTGGCGGAACGGTTGCTGCGCAAGGTGAGCGCGGGCATCGACGAGGACTTCAATGCGCGGTACTCGGCCTGGCTGCAGGAACTGCAGATGCACTTCCCGTGGTGGTGCGTGTTCGCCGGCGTCGCTTCGCTGATCGTGGCGAAACTGCTGCGCATCGAGGTCCGCATGGGCGAAGAGCTGGAGGGCACGATCTGATGCCGCCCGAGGAACCACACGGCATCGAGATCCATCTCGACGCGTTGCTCGCTGAGCGCGGCATGACGGTGACCGAGCTGGCCGAGCGGGTCGGCCTCACGCCGGTGAACATCTCGGTGCTGAAGAACGGGCGTGCCAAGGCGATCCGGTTCTCCACGCTGTCGAAACTGTGCCAGGTGCTCGACTGCCAGCCGGGGGATCTGATGTCGGTCAAGCGGAACTGACCGGTTCGATGCGGATGCCTTCGCGGCGGGCGCGGCCTTCGCCCCAGTCGTAGAGCGCCTGCAGCGCGGGCGCGAGCCCGGCGCCCTCGTCGCTCAGGCGGTAGCCGACGCGGCCGTTCTCCGGTTCGCGTTCGACCAGCCCGTCGCGTTCGAGTTGACGCAGCCGCTGGGTGAGCATCTTCTCGGTGATGTCCGGCATCAGGCGTCGCAGTTCGCCGTAGAACCGCTTTCCCTGCTTCAGATGGGCGAGCAGCACCACGGTCCACTTGCCGCCGATCAGCTCGACGGTGACTTCGACCGGACAGTGGTAGCGCGTGCGCCGAACGTTCACGCACCACAAAGTACGTACTTGCCGGGGTCCGGCCAAGCTGCTCGAATCAGCCGGTGATCGTCGAATACATCCGCTACCGCGTGCCGAGTGAGCGGACCGGCGCCTTCGAAGACGCCTACCGCCGGGCGGCGGTGCCGTTGAGCCGGGCACCGCAGTGCGTCGACTACGAACTGACCCGCTGCGAAGAGGACACCGAGTGCTACGTGCTGCGCATTCGCTGGACCTCCACGCGCGACCACCTCGAAGGTTTCCGGGGTAGCGAGCTGTTCGGTGAGTTCCTGGCGGAAATCCGTGACTACGTGCCCGCCATCGAGGAAATGCGGCACTACCGGCAGATCGGTGTCGAAGGCAACGGTGCCGCTGTGCCGACGCTCTACGAATGGGCGGGTGGGGCGCCGGCGCTGGACAGGTTGTTCACCGCGTTCTACCGGCGGGTGCCCGAGGACGAAGTGCTCGCGCCGGTGTTCGCGGACATGCACCCCGAGCACGCGAAGCATGTCGCGACCTGGCTCGTTCAGGTGTTCGGCGGGCCGGAGGCGTACGAGGGCGGGCACGCTCGCATGGTCGGCAGGCATCTCGGGCGGGCACTCACCGAACGGCAACGGCGGCGCTGGGTCACGTTGCTGATGGACACCGCCGACGAGGCCGGCCTGCCCGCCGACCCGGAGTTCCGCTCGGCCTTCGCCGCGTACCTGGAATGGGGCAGCCGGATGGCATTGCTGTTGTCCCAGCCGGATGCCGAGCCGAACCTGGACGAACCGATGCCGCGCTGGGGATGGGGCGCGATCCGGCCCTGGCAACCGGCTTAGAGCGCGGCCAGCCTGCGGTAGGAATCCAGCAGCGCCGAGCGGTCGAAACCGCTGGTGGTGATCAGGAATTCGTCGGCGGCGGTGAGGTGCGCGAGCTTTTCCAGCTCCTGCGCCACCTCGTCGGCGGTGCCATAGATCTGACCACGCAGCGAATCCTCGAAGTACTCGCGCTGGCGGTCCGTCATCTCGACGGCACCCACTTCCGCGGGCGAAAGCAGGGGCGGGAACTCGCCGCGGGTGCGTGAATAGGCGCTGGACCAGGCTTCCGACACCAGCAGGTCCCGCGCACGCTCGCGGGTTTCGGCGACCGCGACCGCACGGCTCACCACCACGTATGGCGCCGAACCCCACGGGCCGGGGCGGAATCGAGCGCGGTAGCGCGAGATGGTCTGCACCATCCGGTCGTCACCGCCGATCGCGGCGATCACCAGTGGCAGGCCGAAGTCGGCGGCGTTGTCCGCGCCCGCGCCGGTGGCGAGCACGAACGGGGAGACCGGGAGGCCTTCGGACGGGCGGGCGTGCACGGAGGGGTGCACGTCCTGGTCGCCGGTGAAGTACCCGAGCAGTTCCCCGAGCTGCGCCGGGAACGCTTCGGCGTCGGCCTTGTCGTGCCCGAGCGCGCGGCGGATCCCACCGGTGAAGCCCACCGAACGGCCCAGTCCCATGTCGATCCGGCCGGGGTACAACGCCTCCAGCACACCGAACTGCTCGGCGACCACCAGCGGCTGGTGGTTCGGCAGCATCACCCCGCCGGTGCCGACGCGGATGCGCGAGGTGGCGGCCGCGACCGCGGCGGCCAGCACGGTCGGCGCCGAGCCCGCGATCCCGGGGACCGAGTGGTGCTCGGACACCCAGAACCGGTGGTAACCGAGCTTCTCCAGCTCGACGGCGAACCGCACGGTGTCGCGCAGCGCCGCCGCGTGGGTCGAACCCCGCGGCGTGGGCGAGCGGTCGAGTACCGACAACCGGTCCGGAATGGTCACACCGGTTCCAACGCCAGTCAGTACCGGACATTCCCGTTGACCCCGGGTTATCGCCTGCTTACCGTCCGAAGTGCTCCCCTTTCCCCTTCCGGAGGTCTCAATGGCGAGATCACTGCTCAGTGCCGTCGTGTCCGCGGCCGTCCTGCTCACCCTGGCCGCCGTGCCGGCGCAAGCCGCGCCGACTCAGGCCGCGGCGGCCATCTGCAACAAGTACTGCGAACCAAGGGATCCGGCGCTCGCGCCCCAACCCCGGCAGGCGGTGACCGCGGACCTGGCCGGTCGCCGCTACGCCCTGCTGTTCGACGATTCCGCCGCGATGGGCTGGGCCTCGGTGTCCGGCGGCACGGGCGGTGACGAGGTCTGGCTCGACCGCTCCTTCGACGGCGGGCACACCTGGGCCTCGGGCAGCAAGCTCGGCGCCACCGCGGTCCCGGCCGGGGCCACCGGCTGGCGCACGCTGATGTACAACGTGGACGACTGGGCCAACCGGGGGGTCGGCGCGCTGCGGGCGTGCGGCAGACCGGCAGGCCAGACCGCCATCGCCTGCACCGCCTGGGCCCGGACCACCTGGAACGCCTGGGACCGGCGCACCGCCGCGGCCACCGGGCTGATGCAGTTCTACGACAACGGGACCGGCCTGTTCCGCACCACCGGCTGGTGGAACGCGGCGAACGCGCTCACCGGCGTCATCGACGGCATCCGCGTGTCCGGCATGGACAGCTACCGGTACGCGATCGCGAACACCTACGACCGCAACCGGTCCGCGCAGGACGGCGAGTTCCGCAACGAGTACCTCGACGACACCGGCTGGTGGGGCCTTGCCTGGGTGGCCGCCTACGACCTGACCGGCGACAGCCGCTACCTGAACACCGCGCGGATCGACGCCGAGCACATGGCCGCGTACTGGGACGGCGTCTGCGGCGGCGGGGTGTGGTGGCGGACCGACCGGCCGGTGAAGAACGCCATCACCAACTCGCTCTACGTCCAGCTCAACGCCGCACTGCACAACCGGATCCCCGGCGACACGGTGTTCGGGCAGCGGGCGAGCGCGGGCTGGGCCTGGTTCAGCGCCAGCGGCATGATCAACTCGTCGAACCTGGTCAACGACGGGCTGACCAGCTCGTGCGTCAACGACGGCAAGCCGGTCTGGTCCTACAACCAGGGCGTGCTGGTGGCCGGGCTGACCGAGCTGCACCGCGCCACCGGGAACGCCGGGCTGCTGACCAGGGCCAGGCAACTGGCGAACGCCTCCACCACCGACGGCACGCTCAATCCCGGCGGAATCCTGCGCGACCCGTGCGAACCGGCGAACTGCGCCGCCGACGGGCCGAGCTTCAAGGGCGCCTACGCCCGCGGCCTCGGAAAGCTCAACAACGCGTTGCCCGACCGTCCCTACACGACCTACCTGCGGCGACAGGCCGACTCCGCCCACGCGCACAATCGCACCGCGCTCAACACCTACGGACTGAGGTGGGCGGGCCCGTTCGACTTCGCCGATGCCGCCCGCCAGCAAAGCGCGCTCGACCTGCTCAACGCCACCCCGTGACCGCTCGAATTGCGCGCCCCCAAACCGGCGCGTAGCCTCGCAGAAAAGCGACCGTTCGGGTGATTTCCTTACCAGCAAGGAAAACCGGCGGTTTCTCCCTGCCGAGGTGGTGCTGTGCGGGACAACGAGGCGGCTTACTCCGACGTCCTGCCCGCCGACCCGACGGCGCTGGCCCCGGCCAGGCACGCGCTGCGTGCCTGGCTCACCGCCTGCGGACTGCCCGACGAGGACGTGCAGGACGTGCTGATCGCCGCCGGGGAGGCCTGCGCCAACGCCATCGAGCACGGCTACCGCGGCACCAGCACGGACAAGGTGCTGGTGCGCGCGGTGTTCGGGGTGGACCGCCTGGAGATCGTGATCAGCGACCGCGGCACCTGGCGGCCGCCACCGCTGGACCGGGGCACCCGGGGCCACGGCCGCCGGATCATGGAACAGCTGATGGACAAGGTCACCATCGACGGCGGCACCGAGGGCACCACCGTGCGCCTGGTCAAGGACCTGCCGCCGGCCTGAGTGAGGCTCAGGCCGGTTCGGCCGACATCTCCGCGACGAACTTCTCCGCGATGGTGTGCAGTTTCACGTTCTCCCGCTGGGACTGGCTCACCAGCTCCTGGAACGCCTGATCCGCGGTGAGCCCGCGCGCCGCCATCAGGATGCCCTTGGCCTGCTCGATCACCGCGCGCGACTCCATCGCCCGCCGCAGTTGTGCGATGTGCTCCTTCGCCTGGAGGTACCGGTGCGTGCCGCGCACCGTGGTCTCCACCATGACCGTGTACATCTCCAGGTACTTCTCGTCGAGCTCGCGGAAGCCGTGCGCGCCGAAGCCGAACAGGTTGATCGCGCCGACGAAGTCCGAGGCCACCGTCAGCGGTGAGGCCAGGTAGCTGCCGATGCCCAGGTCGTGGGCCACCGTGGTGAAGTCCGGCCACAGCTCCACGGCCGTTTCCACCTCGACCCGGATCACCTTGCCGGTCTCCATCGCCCGCAGGCACGGACCGTCGCCCTGCTCGTACTGCTTGCCGTCGATCTCGGCGGCCCGGTGATCGGTCGCGGCGGCGGTGCGGTAACCGCCGCCGGACGCGCGCAGGGTGATGCTCGCGACATCCGCGCCGGGAACCACTCGGATCACCTGTTCGCAGACGGCCTGCAGCACCGGCCCCATCTCGTCGGCGTCGCCGAGCGCGGCGGCCAGGTCCTCCAGTGCCCCGGTGACCTCGTCCAGGTGTCTCAAGGACTGCTCCACAGTTTCCATGTCATCCCGCTCCCAGCCATCGCCGGGAACCCGCGGACGCGTGCAAACCCGGACTTCGCTCCGAAATTCGGCCGCTGCGTCTCAACGGAACCGGACGCGATACTAGCCGAGATCGCGGCGGCGACGACGGTGTCGCTGCACGCCGAGAGTGGCGATCACGCCGGCGAGCACACCGGCGGCCGCGGGCAGCGCCGACGCGGTGCGCCGCGGTGGCAGTACCGGCCGGATCACCACCGGCGAAGGCGGCCGCACGCTCACCGGGGCGTCGCGAGCGGTCGCCGTCCAGGCGGTAAGAAAGACCAGCATCCGGGACACCAGCGAGATGAACACCAGCACGCCGATGACCGAGCCGAACGCGGCACCGGTCGGTGAACTGCTCACCAGCCGCAGGTAGATCCCACCCGCCTGCTTGAGCAGTTCGAACCCGATCGCGGCGGCGATCGCGCCGCGGACAGCGCTGCGCGTGCCGACCGGCTGCCGCGGCAGCTTCACCAGCACCCAGAGGAACACCAGCGCGTTGGCGACCAGGGCCAGCACCACCGAGCCGACGCCGAGCAGCGTCGGGGCCCAGCCGGTGTGGTCCAGACCGGTCAGCCGCAGCACCCAGTCACCGAACGCCCCGCCGGACACGGTCAGCGCGAACGACACGATCAGCGCGACCACCAGGCTGAGCAACGCCAGGAAGTCCTTGAAGATCATCTGGAAGAACGGCGGGTCGGTGCGGTCCTGGTCCCACATCGCGGTCAGCGCGTCGCGCAGCGAGTTGATCCAGTTCCAGCCGGAGTACAGGCCGATCAGCAGCCCGAACACGCCGACCGAGGTGCGCTGCTCGATCAGCTTGCCGAGCAGTTCGCCGACCCCCTCACCGAGCGGACCGGGCACCACGCGGAGGATGCCGTCGGACAGTTCCCGCAGCAGCTCCGGCTGGCCCGCGAGCACGTACCCGGCCACCGAGAACGCCACCATCAGCATCGGCACCACGGACAGCAGGCTGAAGTAGGTGATCGAGGCGACGTAGTGGTAACCGTGGTAGCCGATGTACCGGTCGACCGCACGGAAGAGGTGGTCGATCCACCGGTGACGGGCACGGAGTCGCGCGGGAAGAGTGTGCACGGACCATTACTAACCGCTGCGGTGCCGGAAGTCTGCACGACCCGCCCGGATGAGGGAGGCCGGGGCGAATCCCGGCACCGTCCGAAGCGGACCTAACGGAGCGTGGCCCAGAAGTCCAGCCGGTGGTCGCGGGCGAAGTCGGCGTGCCGGATGCCGTCCGGGCCGGGTGCGAGCGTCTGCGTGGCCCGTCGCGGCCAGTCGGGCAGGCCTTCACCGGCGGGCGCGCCGGTCCTGGCGAAACCGGTCCAGTAGTGGATCATCTTCTCCGAGAGTTCCTTCTGCGGCGGCGTCGCGTCGCGGTCGAAACCGGCGTCGCGGAACAGGTATGGCACTTCGGCGGCGTGGTAGGCCCCGGTCGGGAAGGTGTCCGGGAACGGCAGGTACGACGGTGCTTCGCGATCGGCGAATTCGTAGGTGTACAACGGATTCCGCGCGCTGATCAGGTCCGCCAGCCGATCGGTCCCGCGTGCCCACAGGCGATCGGTGAGCAGATCGGCCCAGGCCACGCTGGGCGACGGGAAGCGGCTCAAGGGGTACTCCGCGGCGATCTGCTCCGCCTTGTCCCCGAAAGCGGTTCGCAGCAACTGCGGGTACTGCTCGGCTGTCACCGGTTGCCCGGCCAGCTCGTAGAACAGGCCGACGAACGCGCGGTGCTCGTCACGGGTCATGCCGAGCAACACCGGAACCTGGTGGAACTTCCCCTGTTCGTACCCGGCGTCCGGCGCGTCGGGCAGCACCTCGTTGCCGTACGCGACGGCCTGGAACACCCGCATCAGCGGGAAAAGCTGCTCCGGCGGCAACGCGCGCAGGCAGTCGACCGCGGTGGCCGGATCGGCGCACCCGAACTGCGCGGCCATCGCGGACCCCACGCCGGTCACCTCTTCGGTGCTGCGCCAGGCCATCCACGGACCGGCTTCGAGGCCGGGCATCAGCGAACCGGCGGGCAGGTCCAGCAAGGTCATCGGGCTCTGCATGACGGCCTTGTGGAACAACCCGGCCGACGCGGGCGCGAGCAGGTGCGCGCTCACCGACTGGGCGCCGTAGGACTCGCCGAAGAGCGTGACGTTGCCGGGGTCGCCGCCGAACGCCTCGATGTTGTCGCGCACCCAGCGAAGCGCCGCCTGCTGGTCCTGGAGGCCGAAAGTGCCCGAACCGGCCAGGCCCGGATAACCGAAGGCACCGAACACACCGAGCCGGTAGTTGACCGTGACCACCACGACGTCGCCGGTGCGCACCAGCGCGGCCGGGTCGAACATGCTGCCGCCGCCGACCACACCGTCCCCGTGGATCCACACCAGCACCGGCTTGCCCTCGCCGGTTTTCGGCGCGGTGACGTTGAGGAACAGGCAGTCCTCGTTGGTGCTGCTGGTCTTCGCGTACTCGGTGCCCTCCTGTGGGCACAGGTTGCCCGGCTTGGTGGCGTCCCGGGTTTCGGTCCAGGGTTCGGCGGGTTGCGGCGCTTGCCAGCGCACGGGCTTCGCCGCGTAGGGAATGCCGAGGAACTGGCGCTGGTGCTCGGTCACCACCCCGCGCACCGGACCGGCGTCCGGACTGGCGACGTCGGCCGGTTCCGGCGCGGCGCAGGCGGTGGTCAGCAGGAGCAGCGCGGCGAGCGCGGCGGCGATCCTCATGGGGCCCTCCGGGTCGCGAGATCGAACAGGGTCAGGAGTTCCTCGGTGTAGACGGCCAGGTCCAGATCCGGCTCGGCGCGCAGCTTGAGGAGCAGGCCGTCACGCGCGGAGCGGATGGCCATCGCCATCACGTCCGGGTCGAACTCGCGGAACTCCCCCAGCCGCTGGCCGGCGCGTAACAGTTCGGCCAGGCCGCGCAAGTCCGCCTCCAGCAAGGGGTCCGGGCCGTCGGCCGGTTCGGCGCGCGCGACGTCCAGCATGGCCAGCAGGTGCGTGCGGTGGCTGGCGGCGAACTCGACGTTCGCCGCGATGAACGCCCGCAACTGGGCGGCGGGGCCCTCGGCGGTGTCCGTGCGCTCCAGCACGAATTCGGTGAACTCGGCCAGGACCGCGCGGACCACCTCGTCCATCAGTTCGCGCTTGTTGGCGAAGTGGTACGAGATCAGCCCGGTACTGCTCAGTCCGGCCTGCTTGGCGATACGGCCGAAGGAGGCCTTCGCGTAGCCCTCGGCCGCGATCACCGCCACGGCGGCGTCGACGATCTGCTTGCGGCGGGCCTGTTCGGTCACGGATGCCATAGTTGCTCACTCAAGCTAGTTTTTGCTCAACTGAGCAAGACGGTACCGTGCACCGGCACCGACGCGCAAACGGGGGAACACATGGAGTCCTGGCACCACTGGCTGGACAAACTGGAAGCAAACGGCTTCGCGGTTCGCGGTTCGCTGAAGGCGGGCGCGACCGACGCCGACTTCGCCGCGCTGAAGCGGGAAACCGGACTCACCCTGCCCGCCGAGCTGGAGGCGCTCTACCGGCTGGCAGACGGTCAGGCAGGCGACCGGTCGTACTCGGCCACCGCTTACGTTTTCCCGCAGTACCGCTTCCTGCCGCTCGAACTGGCGATCGCGGAATGGCGGTTCTGGCAGGAAGTGGCCGAGCAGGAAGGCGCGCACGGCATGGCCGAGCACGCCGAAGCGGTCACCGTGCCGGAGCCGGAGAAAGTGGCGTGCGAGTACTGGATCCCGGGCTGGCTGCCGATCACGCTCGACGGGGGCGGCAACTCGATCGCGGTGGACACCGTGCCGCTCGACGGCGGTACACACGGGCAGATCATCATCATGGGACCGGACGAGGACGAACGACGCGTCCTCGCGCCCGGCATCGACGCCTATCTACAAGCGCTCGCCGCCGCGGAACTCGAATTCGAGTCCCACGACGGCGAGCGCCACTGGGATGTCCGGGGGTTGACCTAAGCAGTGTTTTTAAGCGGCGGAGCCGCTTGCTGTGGGCCATCACCTCGCACCGGCGCGGGTTCTCAGGCGTCTTCTCGCGAGGACAGCTTCATCCGTGGTGAATCGGTTATTCATGAGGTGGAGCTCCCGGAGCGAGAAGACGCCTGAGGTTCCGCCACCCGCACCGCCACGCAAACCAGCTTCAAACCAATCGCTAGATCCCGTCGATCAGGCGGACGGCGATTTCCGGACTGAACTGGCCCGCCGGAACGCCGGCGCCGATCCCGCAGTCGCCGTCGGAGTCACCGGGGACCTTGACCCACAGCAGCAGGTCCGAACCGCCACCGATCTGCGACGGCACGCCGAGCTTGCGCCCGGCCGGGTTGCACCAGTCGTTGCCGGGGCCGTTGCCGTTGCGGCTGGTGTCCACCACGAATGTTTTGGTCAGCCCGCGCGCGGCCAGGCCGGACTTCACCGCGTTCCCGTAGGTCACGTTGTTCGCGGTGGTGTGGTAGTTCGACACGTTGAGCGAGAAGCCGCGGACGTTGGCCACCCCGGCGTCGGCGAGGCGCTGCACGGTGGTCGCGGCCGGGTGCCAGCCGGAGTGCCCGGCGTCGAGATAGACCCAGGTGTTGGTGGCGTAGGTGCGCAGCTGCTCGGTGGCGTACTTCAGCAGGCTCATGCGGACCTTCTTGCCCGCCTCCGGAACGCAGTCGAGCTGCGCGAGCGCGTCCGGTTCGAGGATCACCACGCTCGGCTTGCCGCCGATGCCCTTGGCGAACTCGGCGATCCAGGTGCGGTACTCCTCCTCGGACTTGGCACCGCCACCGGAATGGCTGCCGCAGTCGCGGCCGAAGATGTTGTACGCCACCAGCACCGGCAGCTTGTCGACCACGTCGGCGGCGTAGGTGTACTGGTCGGTGGCCGTGCGGATGTTGCCGCTCCAGTCACCGAACCAGCGCGCGCCCGGTCTGTCGGCGATCGCCTGGCGGATCTTGGCGGCACGCGAGTCGCCGGGATGGTCGCGCACCCACTTGCGCGGATTGGAGTCCGGGTCCACGTAGAAGCCGTTGGTCTTCTCCAGCGGATTGCCCTCGGCGGCGACCGCGGCCACCGGGGCGGCGGTGACCAGCAGGGCGAGGGTGCCGAGTGCGGCGGCAAGACGGCGCACGGGAATCTCCTGACGGGCAGGGAACAAGGGGGACATTCGATCGTGGCACGTGCCCCGGCCGCCGCCCAGATGACATTTGTCAGAAATCAGGACAGAAATTTTCCACCCGCAAGCCTTGTCTCCACCGACTGCCGCGGGCTAATTTGTTGTGGCTAGCAACAAACGGAGCTCCGCCCCCACCCGCGTCCCCACGAGGTGAGAGCTGATGTCAACGAAGATGTCGAAAGCCGCGCGCCGGCTGCTGGTACCGCTCGCGGTGCTGGCCACCGCCGGCGTGCTGACCGTACCGCTGAGCAACGCCGCACCGGCCGAACCGGCCGCCGTTACGTTCGAGGACAATTTCGACGGTGCCGCGGGCAGCGGTGTCGACGGCGGCAAGTGGCAGTTGGAAACCGGCGACAACGGCGGGAACAACCACGAGCTGCAGTACTACACCAGCGGCACGAACAACGCCGCGCTCGACGGCAACGGGAACCTGGTGATCACCGCCAAGAAGGAGAATCCCGCCGACTACAACTGCTGGTACGGCCGGTGCGAGTACACCTCCGCGCGGCTGAACACGGCGGGCAAGTTCACCCAGACCTACGGCAAGTACGAGGCCCGCATGAAGCTGCCGCGCGGGCAGGGCATGTGGCCCGCGTTCTGGGCGCTGGGCGAGGACATCGGCACCAACGGCTGGCCGAACTGCGGTGAAATCGACTTCATGGAGAACGTCGGATTCGAGCCGAACAGCGTGCACGGCACCCTGCACGGCCCCGGCTACTCGGGCGCCGGTGGCATCGGCAGTGTCTACAACGGCCCCAACTTCTCCGACGACTTCCACACCTTCACCGTCGAGTGGGCGCCGGAAAAGATCACCTGGGCGGTGGACGGCAACGTGTACCAGACCCGCACCCCCGCCGACCTGAACGGGAACCGCTGGGTGTTCGACCACCCGTTCTTCATGATCCTCAACCTCGCGGTGGGCGGTGACTGGCCGGGCTCCCCGGACGGCAACACGCAGTTCCCGCAGCAGCTGGTGGTCGACTACGTGAAGGTGACCAACTGAGTCACCGGATCTCGCTGAGGTCGGCGCCCTTGGTTTCGCGGCTGCTGAGCACGGCAACGCCGGTGATCACCATGGTCACCACCAGATAGGCGACGACCGCCCCGGCGCCGATGCCGTCGACCAGTGCGACGGC
Organism: Amycolatopsis sp. YIM 10; assembly: GCF_009429145.1. Lineage (GTDB taxonomy): Bacteria > Actinomycetota > Actinomycetes > Mycobacteriales > Pseudonocardiaceae > Amycolatopsis. Next base: position 8,896,410 of record NZ_CP045480.1, read on the forward strand.
GATCAGCGGCGCCGGGGCTCCGGCGATGATCGAAGAACCCTGGAACACCAGCGAAGAACCGGCGTACCGGCAGTGCGTCGGGAAGAGTTCGGCGATCCACGCCGCTTCGGGGCCGGCGAGCAGGCCGTGGAAGAACGCGCCGACGCAGACGCCGAGCCACAGCAGCGGCAGGCTTTCCCAGTGCACCAGCCAGAAGAACACCGGCGCCCAGACCAGCAGGGCGGCCGTCGGCACCAGCATCGCCACGCGGCGGCCGACTCGGTCGGACCACCAGCCGCCGCCGACCATGCCGATCAGCTGGCACACCGAAGCGAAGGTGACGGCGAGAATGACGTCCTCGCGGTCGAAGTCGAAGTAGTTCGTGGCGTAGGCGACCACAAAAACCGTGTAGATGTAGAACGCGATGTTCTCGCCGAGCCGCATGCCGAGGCCGCGCAGCACGGACTTCGGCCGCGCCAGCGCTTCGAGCACGCCCGACCGCGGCGCCTTCTCCGCCCCGGCCCGCGCGGCCTGGAACACCGGCGACTCCTCGACCCCGCGGCGGATCCAGAACCCGACCACCAGCAACGGCAACGCGAGCAGGAAGGCCAGCCGCCAGCCCCAGTCGCCGAGGTCGGTGAAGCTCCCGATGACGCTGAGCACAAGGGTGGCGAGCACCGTGCCCGCCGGCGCCCCGGCCTGCGGCCACGAAGCCCAGAACCCGCGGCGGCGCGGCTCGCCGTACTCGCTGACCAGCAGCACCGCCGCGCCGAACTCCCCGCCCAGCGCGAAACCCTGGATCATCCGCAGCACGACCAGCAGCACCGGCGCGAGCAGCCCGGCGTCGGCGTAGGTCGGCAGCAGGCCGATGGCCGCGGTCGCCGAGCCGAGCATGGCGAAGGTGATCACCAGCATCGGCTGCCTGCCGAACCGGTCGCCGAGGTGGCCGAACACCACGCCCCCGAGCGGGCGGGCGACAAAGCCGAGGCCCTGGGTGGCCAGCGCGAGCAGCAGTTTCGCCACCGGATCGTCGCCGGGGAAGAACAGCGGCCCGAGCACCGTGGCCGCGAGCAGCCCGTACAGCGCGAAGTCGTACCACTCGAGCACAGCACCGGCCATGCTGCCGGCCAACACCCTACGGAACCCCATGATCGCCACTCTCGCAAGTAAGCTGGGTTCCTGTCGAGATTCTGTCGAGACCGGAGGATCGCGGTGACCGAGGAAGTGATGGCTCGGATCGTCGCCGCGATCGAACTTTCGGTGAGCGGTGCTCGCGAAGCGGCCCGCGAGCGGTTCACCGAGTTGTGGGCGGAGACCATGGATCCGCTGCACCGCTGCATGATCGCGCACCACCTCGCCGACCAGCAGGACGACGTGCACGAGGAACTGCGCTGGGATCTCGTCGCGCTCGAACTGGCCTCGTCGATCACCGACGAGCGGGCCACCGAGGTCGGCGCCATCGGCCCGGTGCGGTCGTTCTACCCGTCGTTACACCTGAACGTCGGTGACGCCTACCGCCGGTTGGGCGAGCTTTCCCTTGCGCGGCACCATCTCGACCTCGGCTTCGCCGCCGTCGGCACGCTGAACGACGACGAGTACGGGCGGCTCGTCAAGACCGGACTGGCCCGGCTGGCACACGAGCTGGAGTCGGCTTGAGCCGACGGGCCCCGAGTGCGGCGGGCACGATCAGCAGCGCCACCACCCCGGCCACCGCCATCGCCACGGCGAGCCCGGTCATCGTGGCCACACCGCCGATCACCGGCGGACCGCCGAGCAGCCCGGCGTAGGCGACCGTGGTGACAAAGCCGAGTTCCCGCTCACCACCGGTGCCGCCCGGTTCGCGGCCCGCCGCACCGGCGAGGTCCATCGCCAGCGGGAAGCAGAACGCGAGCCCGATCCCGGCGAGCGCGAAGCCGAGGTAGGCGGCCGTCCCGGACGGTACGACGGCGGCCAGGAACACCCCGGACGCGGCCAGCGCGCCACTGCCCACCAGCAGCCGGTACGGGCCGAACCGCCGCTGCGCGCGTTCACCGGTCAGCCTGGTCACCGCGATCGCCACGGCGAACACCGAGTAGGCGGCCGCCGCTCCGGCCTCGCCGAAGCCGCGCGCGTCCACCAGGAACAACGCCGACCACTCCGCGCAGGCACCCTCCGCGACCGCGGCGCACACCGCGACCCCGGCCAGCAACCACAACCGGCCGCGCGACATCACCTGACGGTAACCACCCGCCGGGCGTTCCTCGGCGGCCGGGCGCTCGCCGGGCACCGCACGCACGGTCACCACCACGGCCACCAGACCCGCGGCACCGACCACGCCGAACTGGACCGCCGGTTCGACGACAAGCGCCGCCGCCCCCGCGGCACCGAGCGAACCGGCCAGCCCACCGAAGCTGAACCCGGCGTGGAAGACCGGCATGAGCGGCCTGTCCAGCTGCCGCACCACGGCCACCGCGCCGATGTTCATCGACACGTCCACCGCGCCCATCAGCCCGCCGAGCAGGGCCAGCGCCAGCCCGAGTGTCCACACCGAACCAGCCAGCCCGAGCAGCGGCAGCAACAGGCAGGCGGCGGGCAGGCAGACCGCGAGCACCGGCCGCGCACCCCAGCGCGCGCACGCCTTCGCCGCCGGTGAGGCGGTCAGGATCATCGCCACGCTCGGGCCGAGCAGGGCCAGCCCGAGCCCGCCGGTACCCGCCCCGGCCTGCTCGGCGAGCGCGGGCACGCGGGCCGCCCACGATCCGTAGAGCGCTCCATTGACCACGAACGCCACGGCGACCGCGGTGCGCGACGAAGGCAAGCCGAACTCCTACTGGGTGCGAAACGGCGTATTCGCCCGTAACATTAACCCCACCCAACGACAGTGTTGAACACTCGGCCGCCGACGATGCCCGAGGGAGTGAGCGCGCGCCCATGTCAGCCCTCTGGGGAATTTCGTTCGACGGCACACCGATCTCCGGACTGATCGTCGAGTTCGTCAAGACCGCCCGCTTTTTCCACGACCGGGGAATTCGGGTCCACCTCGACCTGGGATACGACATCAAGGCGGACAAGAACGCCTTCTTCCGGCCGTACACGGACGAATCCGACCTGCTGCCCGAGTGGATCGAGCTGGACCGGATCGAAGCTATACAAGGGATCGACGGTTACACACCGGAGCTGGTCACCGCGGTGCTGACCGAGGTGATCGGCCGGGGCGACGACTCGCGACTACGGTCGGTGATGAATTCGGCGATCGCCACCCTGCGTGACCGAATTCTGGACAAGTGGACCGAACTCGGCATTTCTTTCGTGCTCGTCGAGAATGGCACCCTGCCCGAGAACATCATCTACACGCGCGCGCTCTACCAGGCGATCGAGGAATACGGCAACCGCCATCGGCTGGGTTGTTTCGTGCTCTGGCGCGACCACGATCTGATGTGGCAGAGTGAGCCGAGCAGCGGTAAGTACGGGCAATTCCCCTATCCGCACACGCCCGCCCCGGCGCACAGCCCGTTCATCCACTACGTCGCCCTGCACGAAGAGGCGCGGCGGCGGACGCTGGAGTGGGCGCCGCACCTGCGCCGGATCAGCGTGCTGCCGAACACCTTCACCCACCGGCCGGCCGAGGTGACCGGGCACAACGCCGGTTTCCGTGCCGCACACGGCATTCCCGAGCACGTACCGCTGATCGCCCGGTTCACCAGGATCGTGCCGCAGAAGCGCATCGACCGCGACCTCCACCTGATCGCCGCACTGCCCGGCACCCATCTGTTCGTAGCCGGTGATCCGGCCGAACACCCTGGTGAATTCACCAGACTTTCCGCACTCGCCGATCAGCTCGGGGTGCGCGACCGCGTGGTCTTCGGCGGCCGGCTCTCCCCGCACGACGCCGAGGTCGGCAGGCCCGGTTACTCCGTGCGCGACCTGCTCGCCCACGCCCAACTGGTCTCCTTCCTCACCTCCTACGACTACGAGAGCTACGGCAATCCGATCGGCGAGGCCATCGCCTCCGGTGTGCCGTATCTGACCAGCCGCTACGAGCTGTACCAGACGGTCTACGGCGACAAGGGCTTCCGCGCGCCGGTGCTGGACGTGCGCCGGCACGACCTGCCCACCCAGTCCTTTGTGGACGAGGTGGCCGAACTGATCCACGACGAGACAAAAAGGGCGAAGATGGCGGAGCACAACTACGCGCTGGGCCGGCGGCACTTCGGCGAAGGACGGGCTGAGCGCCTCCTCGACGAGCTGTTCCTCGCGCCGATGGGCGAGCACACCCGGATCAGCGTGGTGCTACCGGTGTTCAACGAGGCGGCGAACCTGCCGACGGTGCTGGACTCGCTCTACCACCAGCAGGGCATCGACCGGTCGGCGTACGAAGTCGTGCTGGTGGACAACAACTCCACCGACGACACGGTGGCCATCGCGCGCCGGTTCGCCGAAGCGCACCCGGACCTGGCGCTGCACGTGGTGCCCGAACCGGAGCAGGGCGTGGCCTGCGCCCGCCGGACCGGAATGGACTTCGCCAGCGCACGCAGCAAGAACCGCGGCACCGGCGCGGACGAGCGGTTCCTCCTGGTCTCCGCCGACGCCGACTGCCGGGTCGACCCCGACTGGCTGGCCGAACTGCTCGCCGCGATGGAATCCGGCAAGGCGGCCATCGGCGTCTGCGACTACTACTACTCACCGGAGCACTTCACCGGCCGCCCGCGCCTGTGGGACGCGATCTCACGCACGCTGCGCTGCCGGGCCGTCACCTTCGCGCTGTTCGGCGGCTTTCCCGACGGCAAGGGCTTCGCCGTGGACCGCGACGCCTACGACCGCGTCGGCGGCATCGAGATCTTCTACCAGTTGCAGCACGGCAAGTTCGTCAACCACCTCTCCGACGACTGGGACTTCGGCATCAAGGTCCGCGGTTCGGGCGAGGAGATCCTGTACGCGCCGAAGTCGCGGGTGGAGATCAACCCGCGCCGGGTGGACCACGCCATCGACGAGGTGATCACCGGCCGCGCCTACGGTTCGGACGGCATCATCGTGATGCGCGACATCCGCGTCGAGGACCCGAAACCGGCCCGCGAATCGGATCTCACCGAGGCGGAAGCCCAGCAGGCGTGGGAGTTCTCCATCAAGGACTTCACGCCGAAGAACACCATCCTGCCGGTGCTGCTCACCCCGTCCCTGCTCGACGACGACGCGGTGATCGAGTTCTTCGGCCCCGACCTCGCCGACCGCCTCGGCAGGCGGATCGCCGAGATCAAGGACGAAATGCGGGTCACCGACTTCACCCCGATCCACTCGTACAAAACTCCTTGCTACCGCTTGTACTTCGAGTTCGCCGACGAGCTGTTCGCGCGCCTGCGGGCCACGGTCGGCGAGGACATCGGCTATCCGCCGCCGCTGCCGCCGTGCTTCGACGACGTGCCGCCCGAGCGGTTCGCCGAGTTCGTGAAGTACTACTGCGAGGACCGCGAATCCGGCGACGCGCACAACTACTTCGGCAACGGAGGGGTGTTCTGAATGACGATGACCTACGAGCAGGCGCTGGCCTCCCTGCGCGAAACCGACGCGACCGCACCGGTTCCGGCCGTGCTCGACGTCCTCACCGCACCGGAGAACCGGCATCTGCTGGAGTACGTGGTCGAAGACCCGTTCGGCGCGCACGTCTTTCCCGGCAACGAACCGGACTACGCCCCCGAGTCGTTCCTGGCCGATCTGGAGGCCCAGCTCGCCGACTCGGCACCCATCCACCTGTGGTCCTACATCCCGACCTGCGCCTACCGCTGCCGGTTCTGCCAGTACCCGGTGGTGCTGGTGAAGGGCAGTCCCGAGGTGACCGACGCCAAGGCGAGCCAGTGGGTCGACTGGAACATCCGCGAGGCGCGCCTGTGGCTCGAACAGGTCCCGTCGCTGGCCACGGCGCCGGTGGGCGAGTTCAACGTGTTCGGCGGCACGCCGTCGCTGCTGCCGAAGCACGCGATCCGGCGGTTGCTCGAGTTCTACCGCGAGAACTTCGGCTTCGGCCCCGAGACCACGATCCGGTTCGAGGGCGACCCGAGCACGTTCACCCCGGACAAGCTCGAACTGCTCGCGGAACTGGGCTGCACCAAGCTGTCCAGCGGAGTGCAGTCCTTCGACGACCCGGTGCTTCAGCAGTCCGGGCGCGAGCACAGCGCCGAGATGTGCGTCGAGTTCATCCGCAACGCCCAGCGCACCGGCTTCGACTGGATCAGCATCGACCTGATGTACGGCCTGCTGGACCAGACCGTCGGCAGTGTGCGGCGCGACCTGGAGATCGTGCTCGCCGAGCAGCCGACCGCGGTGGTCTGCACCAAGCTGCACCTCAAGTCCTATACGGACACCCGCACCGGGGTGGCCGGTGTGCAACCGGCCGCGTGGCAGCTGCCCGACTACCGCGACCGGCTGGTGGCCGCCGGGCACCGCTGGCCGCCGCTCGGCGAGCAGTACCAGATGCGCGAGGTGCTCACCGAAGGCCTCCGCGCCGGCGGTTACACCGAGCACCCGACGATGTACTTCGCCAGGGACGGGCTCGGGCCGGAGAAGTGGAAGTCGATCATGGTCGACCAGGACCGGCAGGAGGCCGAGGTGGCGATCGGCCTCGGTGGCAGTTCCAGTTGCCGCGCCTCCGAGGCGATCACCGACGTGCACTGGAAGCGGTACTCCGAGGCGGTGGAAGCAGGCCGCATCCCGCTCGGTTCGGCGACCGGTTTTTCCGCCTCCGCGCAGGAGGCGCGGGCGATCAAGATGGCACTGTCCACTTTGCAGCCGCTCGACGACGGCCTGCACCGCAGCCGCTTCCCCGGCAGTTCGCTGTTCGCCGAGCCGTGGCGCGCGCAGTTCGCCTCGCTGGCCGAGCGCGGCCTGCTCCGGCTGGACGAGCGGGCCGGGCGCGTCGAGCTGACCCCGGACGGCGAGGTGCTGGTCGAGGCCATCATCAACACCGAGCTGGACGCCACGAGCGAGCTGGCCCCCGCGCTGTCACCGTAAGCTACCGGGGTGCCTGCACCCCGGAAGCGGAAGCCGACGCTCGACAGCGTGGCCGAAGCCGTCGGTGTGTCCAGGGCGACGGTATCGAACGCGTTCAACCGGCCGGACCAGCTCTCGGCCGACCTGCGCGAGGAGGTGCTGCGGACCGCGCGCCGCCTCGGTTATCCGGGGCCGAACCCGGTGGCGCGCAGCCTGGCCACCAGCCGCACCGGGGCGATCGCGTTCATGCTCGACACCCCGCTGCGCGCGGCGTTCTCCGATCCGGCGCTGTCCATCACCCTGGACGCGCTGTCGACCGAAGTGGACACCGAGGGTTACGCGCTGCTGCTCATTCCTGGCGGGGATGACGGCGGGCCGCGGGCCGAGCGGGTGCTCGCCGCGCAGGCAGACCTCGCCGTGGCGTACTCGCTCGCCGATGGCGCGCCCGCGTTGAAGGCGGTGAAGCAGCGCCGGTTGCCGTTGGTGGTGATCGACCAGCCGATCGTGGCGGGCGCGGCGGTGGTCGGCATCAACGACCGCGCCGGGGCCGCTGCCGCCGCCCGGCACCTGCTCGACCTCGGGCACCGGCGGTTCGGCATCCTGTCCGCGCAGTGCCTCTCCACCCCTCGCGGCGGCCCGCTGTCACTGGCGGACGCGCGGCGGAGCCGATTCCGGGACAACCGCGAGCGGATGATCGGCTACCTGGACACGCTCGAAGCGGCCGGACTCGATCCGGGGGCGGTGCCGATCTGGGAGACCTCCGGCCTTTCCCGGGCCGAGGCGCAGGTCAGCGCGCGGGCCGTGCTGGAAACAAGCCCCCGGCCGACGGCCGTGCTGTGCATGTCCGACGAGCTGGCGATCGCCACCCTGGCCGCGGCGGGCGACTTGGGCCTGCGGGTGCCGGAGGACCTGTCGGTGCTGGGCTTCGACGACACCGCCGAGGCGGGCTGGACCACCCCGGCGCTGACCACCGTGCGTCAGGACCTGGCAGGCAAGGGCCGCGCAGCCGGACGAATGGCCCTGGACCTACTCGCCGGACGACCGGTACACCAGCCGATAACCCTGGAAACCGAACTGATCGTGCGCGGCTCGACAGGACCGGTGGCTTAGTTTCTCGATCCCGCGGTGGAGCCCGGCTGCTTTAGTGCCGGCCGCGACCGCGCCTCGACGCGAACGGCGGCACGGGTCCCGAACCCGACAGCGAGCACAAAACCCACGGCGCCAGTGGCGGCAGCGCCCGAAACCCCGACAGCGCAGCTCAACGCGATCGGGGGCGCAGGTTTTTGATACCGACGTCGAGGGCGGCTTCCAGGTGGGTGGTGCTGCCAGTCGACAGCAGTAGGAGCACACCGCCCTGGATTCCGGCTAGTAGGGCCGCTGCTACCTGGTCGGCATCGGTCGCGGGATCGGCCTCGCCTGCGTCCTGTAGTTTCCGGACGCCTGCGGTGATCTCCGCCTGCCACTGCCGCATGAGTTCGGTCACTACCGCCTGCGCGCCGGGCGTGCTGCGCCCGAGTTGCGAGAAGAGCACGTTCAGCGGGCACTGCTGTCCCTGCTTGCGGTACCGCTCCACCACCTTGTCCCGCCACGCCTGCCAGGCCGGCCAAGAGCCGAGATCACCGAGCTGCGGTTGCTGGTCGGACAGCACCCTGCCCGCCTCGAACCGCGCCACCGCGAGCAGCAGGTCTTCCTTGCCACCCGGGAAGTAGTGGAAGAGCTGGCTCTTGCTGGTCCCGGTGCGGGCACGCACATCGTCCAGGGTGGTGACCGCGACGCCGTGCTCGCGGATCTCGGCCGCGGCGCCCTCGACGATGCGGTGGCGGGTCGCCGCGCCCTTGGCCGTCAGCTTCATCCGGGGCCTCCCTCTTTTGGACTTGCGGGTCCATTTTAATCGGCGTTGGGTCGTGGGCATGAACCTGAGCAATCGCACCGCACTGGTCACCGGATCCACCGACGGCATCGGCGTCGCCATCGCCCGCGCACTCGCGGCCGAGGGCGCACGCGTCATCGTCAGCGGCCGCGACAACGCCCGCGGCGAGAAGGTCGTCGCCGGCATTGCCGAGGCAGGCGGCGAGGCCACCTTCGTCCGCGCCGATCTGGCCGAGGGCCTCAGCGCGGTCCGCGCGCTGGCCGCCGAGCCGATCGACATCCTGGTGAACAACGCCGCCATGCTGCTCACCCCGGAGCCGACCGCCGAGGTGAGCGAGGACACCATCGATCGCGCGCTCGCGATCAACATCAAGGCCGCGTTCCTGCTGACCGGACTGGTCGCGCCCGGCATGGCCGCGCGGGGCCACGGCGCCATCGTCAACCTGGGCTCGATCAACGGCCTGACCGGGAGCGCCGGTTCGGCGCTGTACAGCATGACCAAGGCGGCGATGCACTCGCTGACCAAGTCGTGGGCCGACGAGTACGGCCCGTCCGGCGTGCGGGTCAACACCGTCGCCCCCGGCCCGACGGCCACCGAGAAGACGGCACAGTGGGGCGAGCACATCGCGCCGCTGCTCGCCCGCACGCCGTCGCGCCGGACGAGCACGCCGGAGGAGATCGCGCAGGCCGTGCTCTTCTTGGCCGGGGATGCCGCCTCGAACATCCACGGCGCCCTGCTCTCCGTCGACGGTGGTTACTCGGCCGTGTGAGCCGGCACCCCGGCCGAGTCAGCCATCCAGCAGCGGGATCAGTTGGGCCTCCTCGTAATCCAGGTGGCGTTCCAGTTCTTCGGTGAGACGCTCCACTTCGGGTAGGACGGACAAGGTGTCTGCGTGGTCGGCGCCGACCACAGTGGACAGTTCTTCGATGAGCACGGCGATCTTTTGGTGTTCCCGCCCCAGCCGGTCGATGGTCGGCGCGAGTTCCGGGCAGCGGTCGGCCAGGTACGGGAACAGGGCGGTGTCCTCGCCGGTGTGGTGGAAGGTCAAGCCCTGGCACAGGGTCAGGCAGTTCATCCGCAACTGCACACCGAGCGAGGCACCGGATTCGGCGAACTCCTTGCGGATCAAGGAAAGCTCCCGCCGGAACGCGTCGTGCACCAGCTTCAGCGCGGCGCCGGGTGACGACGCGTTCGGCGGGCCGCCCGCCACCTCGGTCAGCGCCACCACGGGCAGCACGCGGCTGGTCATCTTCTGGTAGTTGCCCCAGCCCTCGTCGACTTCCACCGCACGCGCGAAGATCCGGTCGCGTTCGGCACCCTCGAGCACGGTGGCCTCGGCCTCGTAGGTGAACACACCGGTCTCCACGGTGGCCCGCGGATTGGCCAGCAGGTTGTGGTACCAGGCCGGATGCCGTGGCCCACCGCCCGCGCTGCCGATGATCAGCAGGCGTTCCGCGCCGTCGGGCAGGTAGGCCAGCGGCACGGTGTGCGGCTGGCCGGAGCGCGCGCCGGTGGTGGTCAGCAGGATCAGCCTGGCTCCTTCGAAGTAACCGCCGACGCGGCCACCGTTGGCGCGGAACTCTTCGATCACGGGCTGGTTGAAATCGTTGGGCATACGCTTCTTTCGTAGTTTTCGGGCAGGACGAATTGCCGCCAGGGCAGGCGGGCAGGAAAAGGCAGAGATTCGCCAAAGGAAGGCAGAAACGAGCGGTCACATCGCGTCAGTCACGCGGAAGACAGGGGTAAAGATAGTCACGGGCGGGGCTCTCGCCCGCCGAGGGCTCACGCCTCGGCCGGGAACCCATCTCGATTCTGGCCCAAGGCCGACCCGGCAGTCACGATAACGACTGTAGAGCAATCGGCACCGCGATGGCAACCACCGGGCTATCGTTCCGGGCATGCGCCTGCTGCCCCTGCTGCTGCTCGCCTTCGTACTGGCCGCGTGCTCCGAACCGGTCTCCGGCCAGGCCGCGCCGGCCCCGGTCTTCGCCGCGGGCACGCCCGTGGAACTGCGGGTGGTCACGCCGGGCGGCGGCACCACGCTGACCGACAAGCAGGGCGCCACCTACGAAGTGGGGCCGGTGGTGCTGGTGCTCGACCACTTCACCAAGGTCGAAGCGGTGTTCCGCCCCGAGGGCGGCGGCTTCGTGGTCGGCGTGTCGCTGCCGGCGGATCTCGGGGAGAAGTTCGGGAAGCTGACCGAGGAGAACGTCGGCAAGCAGGTGGCCATGGTGGCGAACGGCCAGGTCCTTTCCGCGCCCACCATCAACTCACCGATTCCCGGCGGGGACATCGAAATCACCGGCAATTTCACCAGGGACGAAGCGGAAGCGCTCGCGGCGTCACTCGGCGGCCGTTAGAACTCAGCGGTCCATCAGCGCAAAAACGCCCCAGCCCAGGTACTCGCGCTGGTAGAGCACATGCTGAACGGGCGCGGAAGTCAGTTCCGCGCGCATTTCCGGAGCCAGTTCGTCATCCGGATTCCGGTCCAGCCACAATCGGGTGCTCAACCACTGCGCGGCGACGTACCGGTCCCAGCCGTCCTGGTCGGTGAGCACCATTTCCACCACGTCGCAGCCCATTTCCCCGAATGCCGAAAGCAGTTCCGGCAACGCGCGGAAATCGTCGCGCGTCCGCGCGTGACAAGCCTCCACAGTGGCCTGATCCGGTGGTTCCCGGCGCCAGTACGGCTCCCCGACCAACAGCATTCCGCCCGGTCGCAGGCTGCGGCGGAGCAGGTCCACCGTGCCGACCAGGCCCCCGCCGATCCAGGTGGCACCGAGGCAGGCGGCCACGTCGACCGGTTCCGCGGCAACGTGCCCGGTGGCGTCGGCATGCACAAACTCCACCCGATCGGTGACCTCCAGCTCGATCGCCCGTGCCCGCGCGGAGTCGATGAACACCGAACTGATGTCCACCCCCGCCCCGGTGATCCCGTGGTCACGCGCCCAGGTGCAGAGCAGTTCGCCCGAACCGCAACCGAGGTCGAGCAGTCGCGTGCCGGGGGGCAGGTACAGCGCGCGACCGAGCGCCGCCAGCTTCTCCTCGGTGAACGGGTTGTGGATGCGGTGGCGGCCTTCTCGGATGGTGAACTGCCTCGGCAGGTCCGGCAAAACTGGATTCCTCGCTGCCCGGGGAAAACGCGATCGCCGGTGAGGCTAGGCAGGGTCAGGCCGCGTCGTCCACCGCTTTTCCGGCGAACCGGTAGTGCCCGAGATCGAACCGCGCGCTGGTCCACATGGTTTCCAGGGTGAGCGAGGGCCGGAACGGCACATCGCCGTGCTTGTCGAAGTAGTAGCTGTTGGCCGACCCGCAGCCACCCTGGAAGAACACCTGTTGCGGACGTCGGGCGAGCACCTTCTCGAAGTAGGCCCGGTTCGCCTCCTCGGTGACCTCGACCCTGGTCGCCCCGGACCGCCTGGCCTCGGTCAGGCAGCGCAGGATGTGCCTGCTCTGCGTCTCGATCAGGTTGAAGTAGGAGGAACCGTTGTAACCGTACGGTCCGAGGATCATGAACAGGTTCGGGAAGCCCGGCACGCTGACCCCTTGGTACGCCTGGAAACGGTGGGTGTCCCACCAGGTCTCCAGATCGGTGCCGCCGAGCCCGGTGGTGCGGAACGGCGGCATGTTCCCGGATTCGAACACCTTGAACCCGGTCGCCAGGATCAGCACGTCGACCTCGTGCTCCACCCCCTCGACCGTGCGAATCCCTTGGGGTGTCACGCGTTCGATGCCCGCGGTCTCCAGCACCACGTTGTCGCGGTTGAAGGTGCGCAGGTAGTCGTTGGAGAAGCTCGGGCGCTTGCAGCCCAGCGCGTACCGCGGCGTGAGCTTTTCCCGGACGACCGGATCGGCGACTTCCTTGCGCAGGAACCGCCGCGCCAGCTTCTCCCCGAACTTGGCCACCGGCACGCCGGTGAAGTGCGCGGCGATCGGGAAGTTCGCCTCGACGTAGGCCTGGCTGAGCACGCGGGTCAGCCGCTTCGCGCCCGGCACCCGCCGCAGCGCCTCACGCAGCGGGCGGGTGAGCCGGGCGTCCGGCTTGGGCAGGCACCAGATCGGCGTGCGCTGGAAGACGGTCAGCCGGTCCACCGTCTCCGCGATCGACGGGATCACCTGTACCGCCGACGCGCCGGTGCCGATGATCGCGACGCGCTTGCCGCGCAGGTCGACGTCGTGGTCCCAGCGCGCGGTGTGCATGATCGTGCCGCCGAAGGAGTCCAGCCCGTCGATGGCGGGCGGTTTCGGCTGGGTCAGCACCCCGGTCGCGACCACCACGTGCCGCGCGGTGAACTGGTCGCCGCCGGTGGTGCCGAGCTTCCAGTGGTCGTGGACCTCGTCGAACGCCGCCGAGTCGATCCTGGTGTTCAGGCGGAGCCGGTCGCGCAGGCCGAAGCGGTCCACGCAGTCCTCGGCGTAGTTCTTCAGCTCGTCGCCCGGCGCGTAGACGCGGGACCAGTCGTCGCGCTTGTAGAAGGAGAACTGGTAGCTGAAGGACGGGATGTCGACGGCCACGCCGGGATAGGTGTTCCAGTGCCACGCCCCGCCGACCCCGTCACCGTCCTCGACGATCAGGAAGTCGTCGAACCCCGCCTCGCGGAGCTTGATGGCCGCGCCGATCCCGGAGAACCCGGCCCCGACCACCAGCACGTCGTAGTGCGTCATCGCCACTCCTGACCGTCGAAAGATGACAGGGCGCCCTGTCAACAGAGGCTCACACCTGACCGTCACATCTGTCAAGATGGGGTGCATGTCTCCGGTCATCCGCCCGTTCCGCGGGGTCAGTGCCGAGGATCGCCGCGCCACCCGGCGGGAGCAACTGCTCGAAGCCGCGCTCGACGTGCTGGGCGAACGCGGCCGGGACGGGTTCACCATGACCGCCGTCTGCCGCCGGGCCAAGCTCACCGAACGGTACTTCTACGAGAGCTTCGCCAATCGCGACGAACTGCTCATCGCCCTGTTCGACCAGCTCACCAGGCAGATGAGCGAACAGATCCTGCAGGCGGCCGAGACGATCCCGCCGGCCGCCGACCTGACCACGCAGTACGCCATCGCGATACGCCCGCTGATCAGCGGGCTGGAGACCGATCCGCGCCAGGCCCGCGCCTACGTCGAATGCTTCACCTCCGACCTGCTCCGCGCGCACCGCGCCAAGGTCGTGCAGACCTTCGCCTCGGTGATCACCGAGCAGGTGCTCGCGCTCAGCGGCACGCCGTTGCGCGCTCGCGTGGAGGCGACAGCGCTGCTGCTCATCGGCGGCATCCACGAGGTGCTGCACAGCTGGCTCACCGGCTCCGTGGAACTGACCGAGGACGAACTGGTCGCCGAGTTCGCCGGTATCGGCGCGACGCTGACCGAACGGCTCATCTTGCCTTGACGCTCACGTCAACGTTTACCGTCGAAGCATGAGAATCGGCGAACTGGCCAGGCGAGCCGGGACGACGACGCGCGCACTGCGGTTCTACGAAGCGCAGGGCCTACTCGACGCGCCGCGCGCGGCCAACGGTTACCGGGACTACGGCGAGGAACACGTCCGGATGGTCACCGAGATCCGGACGCTGCAGGCGGCGGGGCTCAGCCTGGACGACACCCGGCCGTTCGTCGACTGCCTGCGGTCCGGGCACGAGGCCGGGGATTCGTGCGCCGATTCGATCGAGGTCTACGAACGCAAACTGGCCGAGGTGGACGCCTGCCTCGACCGGCTCAACTCGGTGCGGGCCGACCTGCTGGCCAAGCTGGCCGCGGCCATGGCGCGACAGCCCGACCCGTGCCGGGTGACCCAGAACGAGGAGACACGGACATGATCGAGACGATCACCGACGACACCTTCGACACCGCGGTGCTCCAGCACGACCGGCCGGTACTGGTCGACTTCTGGGCGCAGTGGTGCCCGCCGTGCCACATGATCGCGCCGGTACTGGCGGAAATCGCCGAGGAGCGCGCGGACTCGCTGACCATCCGCAAGCTGAACACCGACGAGAACCCGCTGTCCATGCGGAACTACCAGGTGATGTCGCTGCCGACGCTGATCCTGTTCCGCGACGGCGTCCCGGTGCGCTCACTGGTCGGCGCGAAGCCGAAAGCCAAGCTGCTCGCCGAAATCGACGCGCTGCTCGGCCTTCCTGTGTCCTAAGTAGACAGCCAGCGGCGGATGCCGCCGAGCGCGTCGAAGTCGTAGTCCTCGCCGACCTGCCTCGCCAGGTCGGCGATGGTCACTTCCCGCAGTGCCTCGCGCCAGGCGCGATCGGCCGCGGACATCGCCCGGTTGATCGCGCACGGCCGGGTGCAGACCTCGGGCGAGGCCGCCAGCGGCCCGCGCTGCCGGATCTCCGTGCAGGTGAACGCGGGCCGCGCGCCGTCGACCGCCTCCACCACGTCGAGCACGGTCATCTCGGCAGGCGACAGGGTGAGCACGTAGCCGCCGGCGTGCCCCTGCACCGAACGGACCAGCCCGGCCCTGGACAGGCTCTGGAGCTGTTTGGCCAGGTAGCTGGCCGAGACGTCGTGCAGTTCCGCCAGCTGCGCGGCGGGCACCGGCTGGTCGACCGCGGTGAGCACCACGCAGCAGTGCAGCGCCCACTCGACTCCGCCGGAGATCTTCACCTGACCAGCGTACTTGACTCGGACACAAGTTATCCGAGTAGGATGGCGATCAACTCGGACAGTTGGTGTCCGAGTTGGAGCCAACTGGGAAGGCAGCCATGAAGATCGTGGTCATCGGCGGTACCGGTCTCATCGGGAGCAAGCTGGTCGGACGGCTGCGCGCGAGCGGGCACGAGGTGACGGCCGCGGCGCCGTCGTCCGGGGTGAACACGCTCACCGGCGAAGGGCTGGCCGGGGCGCTCGATGGCGCGCGGGTGGTCGCCGACGTGTCGAACTCGCCGTCGTTCGAAGACAACGCCGTGCTGGAGTTCTTCACCACGAGCAGCCGGAACCTGCTCGCCGCCGAAGCCGCGGCGGGCGTGGGGCACCACGTGGCGCTGTCGGTGGTCGGCGCGGAACGCCTGCCGGACAGCGGGTACATGCGCGCGAAGGTCGCCCAGGAGAAGCTGATCAAGGAATCGGGCGTGCCGTACTCGATCCTGCGCGCCACCCAGTTCTTCGAGTTCCTCGACGGCATCGCCGGGACGAGCACGGACGGCAACCAGGTGCGGTTGTCCCCGGCGCTGTTCCAGCCGGTCGCCGCGGAGGACGTCGCCGCCACACTCGCGGACGTGGTGCTCGCCGACCCCGTGAACGGCACGGTCGAACTGGCCGGACCAGAGCCGCGCGGCCTGGCCGACATCGTCCGGGAACACCTGGCGCACCAGGAAGATCCGCGCGAGGTCGTGGCCGACGAAGCCGCGGGCTACTTCGGCGCGGCGATCGACGACCGCTCGCTCACCCCCGGTGAGAACCCGCGGCTCGGCAAGATCACCTACAAGGAGTGGCTGGCCGGTTCGCGCTAGGCCTTGTCTTTATAAGCGGCGGAGCCGCTTGCGGTGGGCCGTCAGCCCGCGCCGGCGCAAACCCTCAGACATCGGCTAGATGGCTTGCAACGCGGGCACCACAAGTGCCAATGCGTCCCGCAGTAGGTCCGCTAGGGGCGGGCCCTGCGGGACCACAAGCAAATCGCCCGCGGCTGGCTGCCAGCCGCCGACCCACTGCTCCACCGCCACCCGCGCGGCTGCGGTGACGGCGGCGGCGAGCACCGCCGTCGCGAGGCCCTCGTCGCGGCCCAGTCGTTCGGCGATGGCCGCGGCCAGCGGGGATTCGATGGACGCGACCGTTTCGATGAACTCCGCCCGCAGCGCCGGTGCCGACGTGATCAGCGTCAGCGCGTCCCCCGACGGCTCGGTGTGTTGCTCGACCACCGCTTCCACCACGGCCTCGGCCAGCGGCTCGTCCGCCGGCCTGGCTCGCAGCGCGGCGCCGATCCTCAAGGCGCGCTCGGACGCGATCGCCGCGACGATCGCCTGTTCCCGGCTGGAGAAGTAGTTGTTGTAGGTGCGCGGGGACACACCGGCGGCTTCGGCGATGTCGTCCACGCGCACGTTCTCCGGTCCGCGCTCCAGCGCCAGCCGCAACGCCGCCGCGCTGAGCGCTTCCCGCGTCGCCGCCTTCTTGCGCTCGCGCAAGCCGTCCCGCTCTGTCATGGGGTCAATCTAAGCGGTCGGGTACGGTGAAATCATGCTTTGACGCCGGCCCGGTCCCCGGGCACCCCCGACACCTCCTTCGTCACGCACCCGAAATCCGACGAAGGAGTTCCCGCACATGAACATCGACGTGCCCGCGCAACTGGTCGAGTCCCATGGGGACGGACACCCGGACTGGCTCGCCGCGCTTCCCCTGCTCGTCACCGAGTTCCTCGACCGCTGGTCGCTGCGCCCCGAAGGGCCCACCTGGAACGGCTGCGCTTCGCTCGTGCTGCCGGTGACACGCGAGGACGGCACACCCGCCGCGCTCAAACTGCAGCCGCCCACCGAGGAGAACGCCGGGACCGCGCTCGCGCTGCGAACCTGGGACGGCGACGGCATCGTCCGGCTGCTCGAGTACGACCCGGATACCAGCACGCACTTGCTGGAACGGCTGGACGAGAGCAGGCCGCTGTCCGCGGTCCCGGACGAAACCACCGCGCTCGTCGTGCTCGCCGAACTGCTCGCGCGGCTGACCGCGGCACCCGCACCGGCCGGGATGCGGCAGCTCGCCGACGTGGCCGCCGCGATGCTCGACCAGGTCCCGGAAGCCGCGACCGAACTGGAGGATCCGGCCGAGCGGCAACTGCTGCGCCGGTGCGCGGCGGCCACGGCCGAAGTGCTCGGCGAGCCGGGCGACCGGCTGCTGCACTGGGATCTGCACTACGACAACGTCCTCGCCGGTGAGCGCGAGAAGTGGCTCGCCATCGATCCCGAACCGCTCGCCGGTGACCCCGGATTCGACCTGCTGCCCGCGCTGGACAACCGCTGGGACGACGTGGTCGCCACCGGGGACGTGCCCCGCGCGGTGCTGCGCCGGTTCGACCTGCTGACCGAGGCGCTCGGCCTGGACCGGCAGCGCGCCTACGGCTGGTCGATGGCCAGGATCCTGCAGAACTCGTTGTGGAACGTCGAGGACGGGGAGACCCGGCTGCAACCGGTGCAGATCGCGATCGCGGAGGCGCTCGGCACCCGGTCGTAACCACCGAGCCGCGTTGGCACCGTCCTCCGTGCCAACGCGGCTTTACATGGCACCATTGTTGTGCCATCTTGGCATTGCGATGCCATCCACCCAGTCAGGAGCGCCGATGACGCAAACGCTTCCCACCCCGCAGGGCCTGCCCATGGAGCGCGACGCGGGCCCCTTCGACCCGCCACGGGAGATCACCCGGCTGCGCGACACCCGGCCGGTCAGCCCGCTGCTCTTTCCCGACGGGCACGAAGGCTGGCTGGTCACCGGCTACGAGGCGGTCCGCCAGCTGCTGGCGGATACCCGGTTCAGCTCGCGCCAGGACCTCGGCATCCTCCACATGCCGTACGAAACCCCCGGCATGCCCCCGATGACCGAGCCCTCGCCACCGGAGCCGGGCATCTTCCTCTCCATGGACCCGCCGGACCACACGCGACTGCGCCGCAAGCTCACCGGCGCCTTCACGGTCAAGCGGATGAAGCAGCTCGAAGAGCGCATCGAGGAGATCACCGAGCAGCAATTGGACGAGCTGGCCCAGCTGCCGCAGCCGGTCGACCTGGTCAAGGAGTTCGCCCTGCCGGTGCCCTCGCTGGTGATCTGCGAACTGCTCGGTGTGCCCTACTCCGACCGTGACACCTTCCAGGTCAACAGCGCCAAGTTCATGGAGCGGGACATCACGCTCGAAGACAAAATGGCCGCGTACACCGCGATCAGCACGTACCTGGCGGAACTGGTCACGGGCAAGCGCGAGAACCCCGGCGACGACCTCCTGTCCGACCTGGCCCGCCAGGACGACCTGAGCATCGAGGAACTCGTCGGCATCGGCTTCCTGCTGTTGTTCGCGGGCCACGAAACCACCGCGAACATGCTGGGGCTGGGCACTTTCGCGCTGCTGGAGCATCCCGACCAGCTCGCCGAACTGCGGGCGAACCCGGACCTGATGCCCGGCGCCGTCGAGGAACTCATGCGCTATCTGTCCATTGCGGACATCTTCTTCCGGTACGCCGCGGAAGACATCGAACTCTGCGGGGAAACCATTCCGGAGGGATCGACCGTCATCGTTTCGATGCTGGCGGCCAACCGCGACCCGAACCGCTTCGAAAACCCCGATGCACTCGACATCCACCGCTCGGCCCGGGGCCATCTGTCCTTCGGCCACGGCATCCACCAGTGCCTCGGCCAGCAACTGGCCCGCATCGAAATGCGCGCCGGGTTCACCGGGCTGTTCAGCCGATTCCCGGATCTCCGGCTCGCCATCCCCGCCGACGAGGTGAGGCTCAAGACGGACATGAACATCTACGGCGTCCACGAACTGCCGGTGGTGCTTTCAGCGCAGTGATTCCAGCTTCGCCTCGGCCGGATCCCGATCGGGGCGGAGACCGCGCCACGCCGTGTGCCGCAGGCGGCCGTCCGAGGTGAAGCGCCGGTAGACGACCTCTTCTCCAGATTTCGAATGTCTCGTGAGACATCATGGCCGGCTGACCCGGAGTCGAGGAGTTCACTCGATCGTTGGTGGCCTGGCGTGGCACAGTCCGAACTCTTCGGTGTTGGTCGAGGGCCCGGAGGTCGCGATCCGGCCGGTGCGAATTCATCGCCCTCCGAGGGTGAAGCGTGATGCGAACTCACCGAGCTGGAGTGATCATGCCGGTTTCGTAGGCGACAATGACCAGTTGTGCGCGGTCCCGCACGGCCAGCTTGGCCAGCAAGTGGCTGACGTGGGTTTTGACGGTGCCTTTGCCGAGCCGCAGGTGTGCGGCGATCTCGGCATTGGACATTCCCCGCGCGACCAGGGTGAGCACTTCCAGCTCCCTGGCGGTCAGCGCGTCCAGCTCGCTGGTGGGTGGCGGCGCGGGCGCTCCGCGACAGAACTCGGTGATGAGGCGGCGGGTCACTGAGGGGGCCAGCAATGCCTCACCGGCCGCGACGGTCCTGATCGCGGCGAGCAGGTCGGCCGGGGGCGTGTCCTTGAGCAGGAAGCCGCTGGCTCCGGCGCGCAGCGCGGCATGTACGTAGGAGTCCAGGTCGAACATGGTGAGGACGAGCACCCGCGCGGTGGCGGGAGAATCGCAGATCCGGCGGGTGGCCTCGATGCCGTCCATCTCCGGCATGCGCACGTCCATCAGCACTACGTCCGGCTGGTGTACCGCGGCGAGTTCGACGGCTTCCGCCCCGGTCGCCGCCTCACCGACGGTGACCAGATCCGGTGCGGTCTGCAGCAGGGCGCGGAAGCTGCCGCACAGCAATGCCTGGTCATCGGCGATCAGGACGCGGATCGGTGCCTCGTCGGTGCCGTTCATCCGTCCCGCCCGGGCATCGTGGCCTCCGACGCGAGAGGCAGTCGCACGGACACCCCGAACCCGCCGTCCTGCCGCGGTCCTGCGGTGAACTCCCCCCTGTACATCTGCACCCGTTCCTGAATCCCGATCAGCCCCTTGCCGCCAGCGGATCCACGGCGGTCAGTCACGCTACCGCGACCGACTCCGTCGTCAACGATGTCGATCCGTATGTCGGCCGTGCTCGCCCGGATGGTCACCGCGCAGCGCGCGGGTGCGGCGTGTTTCACCACGTTGGTCAACGCCTCCTGCACGATCCGGTAGGCAGTCAGCTCCACGCCCGCCGCCAGCGGTGGCGTGTCCTGCACGTTCAGTTCGACCTCCACCCCCGCTTTGGCGGCCAGCGCTGCGAGCTCGGCGAGGCCGGCGAGCCCCGGTTGCGGACGCAACTGCCTGTCCTCGCCGTGTTCCCGATCTGGGCGCAGCACGCCGAGCATCCGGCGCATCTCGGTGAGCGCGTTGCGGCCGGCCGTCTCGATGTCCGCGAGTGCCTCCCGCATCTCGGGGTCGGCGTCGGGCCGGGAGCGGAGGACGTGGTTGGCGACACCGGCTCTGACGGCGATCAAGCCCACACCATGGGTGACGATGTCGTGCAGTTCCCGGGCGATCCGCAGACGTTCCTCGATGACGGCCTGCCCGGCGATCCGCCGTGCCGCCGACGCGGCGTAGGTCCGTCGCTCCTGGACCGCGCGACCGAGGATCCAGGCAAGGCTGAGCGCGATCGCGCCGGTCAGGAACAGGTTTTCCCCACCCGGCTCAGTGGGGTACAGGCCGACGAGGGGAAGCGTGACGCCGCCCATCACACTGGCGGCCAGGGCCGACCTGGTCGTCATCCAGGCGCGTCTCGGCCTGGTGAGCGCGACGGCATAGAGCGCGAAGGCGGCGGCGAAGATCGGCTCGCCGACCAGGTCGAAGCTCGCCGCCAGGACGGACAGCGCGGTGACCGTGCCGAAAACCGTGCGAGGCCAGATCCGACGCACCGACAACGGCCCCGCGATACCGGCGGCGAGCAGGCACTCCGCCCAGCCGCCCTGCCTGGCCAGGATGGTCACCACCAGGACGACGGCGTACTCGAGCGCCAGCAGACCGTCGAGCGCGACCAGGTGCCCGCGACCGAGCCTGGCGAACGGCGGCACCTGGTCGGACTCATGCACGGCACAACGCTATCGCCGCCGGTCGCCCACGCACATCCGACCGCAGGCCGTCAGCCTCGGGACATAGTCGGCGCCGGCCCGACGATCCAGCTCCGTCCCTGGACAGACTCGGGAAATCAGTCTTCACGCAGACGCGCGCGACCACGGACATCCGGCACGGTTGCGGCATGATCAAACGACATGTCCGACGACTCGTCACAGTCGTGGCCGTCGTCGCGGCCGCACCGCTCACGGTCACCGCCGCGGTCGCGGAACCGGCCATCGACTGGGGACCGTGCCCTGGCGGCGGCGGCAAGTTCGGGGTCGAATGCGCCACGCTCGACGTCCCGGTGAACTGGTCCGAGCCACACGGCCGAACCATGACACTCATGCTCGGCAGGCTGAAAGCCGAAGGACATGCCGAAGGCAACGTGCTGGTCGCCTTCGGTGGCCCCGCCGGTGGCTACGTGCAAGGGCTGCGCGACTACGTCGGTGAGTCCTACGGTGAGCTGCGCCGTCGGATGAACGTCGTCACCTGGGACATCCGCGGCGGCCCCGGCAATCTCGGCATGAGCACCCCGCTCCTGCGTTGTGACTGGCGAATGGCGGCAGTCCCCCCGTATCCGCGGAACGAGGCCGAGTACGAACGGCTCACCACGGCGAACCGCGCCGACGCGGAGAAATGCCGCGACACCGACCCGGAACTGTTCGACAACATGGATTCGGCGAGCCACGCCAGGGACATGGAGGCGATCCGGCACGCGCTCGGCGAGCCGAAGCTGAACTTCTACGGTGCTTCCTACGCCGGCTTCTTCGGTCAGGCGTATGCTCGGCTGTTCCCGCATCGGGTGCGCACCATGGTGCTGGACGGCACGTGGAACCACAGCACACGAAGCTGGCACGCCGAACTCGCCGCCCTCGCCCAGGACAATGAGCGGACCCTACGACGGTTCTTCGACTGGTGTGCCACGAACACCTCCTGCGCGCTACACGGCAGCGACGTGTCCCACCGCTGGCGCGAAGTGACCGCCACGGCGGACCGTCAGCCGATTCCCGCGCCCGCGGTAGGCGCCAGCTACAGCGGCCGGGACCTGCGCGCCCTCGGGCTGTCCGCCGCGCTTCGGGGTCAGGAACGGTGGGGCAAACTAGCCGAGGCCATCCGAGACGCCGAGCACGGCGACGCTTCGGGATTCGCACCGGCCGGCGCGCGCGTCCCCTACCCGTCCGCGCCAGCTCCCGGCGCGGTGGAATGCCTCGACTGGCCACGAGCGGGCAGCCACCGACACCTGTCCGCCATCACCGATCGGCTCCACCGAACCGCGCCGCACGTCGGGGCCTCGGCCCCGCTGCCGATGAACCTGCTGCGCTGCGAGGGATGGCCAACCCCGGTGACCAACCCACCCCGGCCGCTGCCCCGGCACCTGCCACCGTTACTCGGCACGGGAGCGTGGAACGAGTTCGACGCGGTCAGCAGGGTCGTCGCGCAGGTACCAGGAAGCGGATCTGTCCGGCACGAAGCAGCCGGTCACACGCTGTACTTCGACAACGGTTGCGCGCGGGGACACATCGACCGCTACCTCACCGATCGAATCGTGCCGAAACCAGCAACCGAGTGCTGAGGCGACGGTGACCGAGCAAGCGCCGACGCTCGCACCGCAGGGCGTCGGCACCCAGAATCCGAGACCGCATGGACAGCTAGACACCAGCCCGACCGTACCGACGGACAGCCCACTAGGTGGGCCGTTCCCAGCGCGGTCCTCGTGCTGGCAACGACCCGCCAGTACGGCTGGCTACTGGAATTCGGCGCAGCATTCGACCGTCTCGATTGCGCGAGTTGCCCCCGAGGGCGCACCGTCCACCCCGTCGTGCCCCACAGTGGACTACGAATGCTTCGGTCGAGTGGGCCTGCCAGGGTTCGAACTCGGTTTGCCTTCCGATCATGGGGCTGGGTTCGGCGGGTGTCGAGTGTGACCAGGATGCCGGCCTGGTCGAGTTCCTGGCGTAGCAGGGTGTTGCCGTGGTGCAGGGCCGCGATCGCTGTGGCTGCCGCGTCGAGCCGTTGGTTCAGCAGGGTGCATTCGCGGGCCCGGTCCGCGAGTTTCGCGCGGAGCTGGGTTAGCTCGTCGTTCTTGCGTGCCTCGCTGGGAGTCATCCCGCCGCATTCGGTGACGCGCGTGTCCCAGTCGGCCATGACGCGGTGGGCTCGGTTCATGGTGGCTCGGCTGACGCCGGCTTCTTTCCAGAGGTTGTCCTTGACCAGCCTGCCGTCGGTGCGCTGCGGACGCCCGGCCAGCAGTCGGTCCATGGCTTCGTGCAACCTGGCGGCGGTGGACGGCGGCCGGGGTGGTACCGGGATTCGCCGACCTTCGCGACCAGTCCCTCCAGTCGTGACCGCCGGGCGACGTCGAGCAGGCCCTGCGGGTTGAGGCCGGTGGCGGACAGGTCGGCGTGGCTGTACGTGGGCGGGATGGCGATCAGGTTCGGGCTTCCGGGTTCGAGCCCGGCGAGCAGTTCGCGGCGCTCGCGGTAGGTCCGGTTCTCCAGTGCGTCGGCACCGAGCCGGAGCAGGTCGAAGGCGAAGAAGCTGAGCGCGTGGCGGCGGGTGCGCCGGTTCTGCAGGAGGGTGAAGTCCGGTACGCCGCCCTCGTCGAGCGCGACGATCTCACCGTCGAACACGGCGGCCCGCCCGCCGAGCATGTCACCGAGGCCGCCGGCCAGCTCGGGATATTCGGCGGTGAGGTCGTTGCCGTTGCGGCTGTTCAGGCGGATCGCGCCGGACGGGCTCACCCGGAGGCAGGCGCGGTAGCCGTCCCATTTGAACTCGTAGCTGTACCTGGTGTCGTCCGGCAGCGGGCCGGCCTGGGCGAGCATCGGCTCCACGGCGGGCGGCACGCGGTCGTCTTCGGCTGCACCGGCCATCTCCGCCTCCCGCTCGTCAAGGTAACCCGGACGGCCTAGTCCCGCCCGTTGTGTGTACAGCGTAGACAGCGACGTGTACGGTGTAGACATGGGGCAGACCGGAGACCGGATCGCAGCGGTGGCGTTGCGGATCCTGCTGGCCGAGGGCGCGGAAGCGGTGACCATGCGGCGGGTGGCCGCCGAGGTGGGGGTCACGCCGATGGCGACCTACCGGCACTTCCCGAACCGCGAGGCGCTGCTGCGCGCGGTGGCCGACGCCGCCTTCGACGAGCTGGGCAAGAGCTGGCGCCCCCATGCCGAAACGGTGGACTTCGAGGAGCGTGTCCAACTACTGCTCACCGACTTCCTCGACTTCGCGCTGGGCAAGCCGAACCTGTACAAGTTCCTGATCACCGACCGCCGCGAGCCGGTGCGCCGGTTCCCGGAGGACTTCCGCGACGGGCTCTCCCCCGCCTTCGGCGCCGTCTGGACCGCGGTCGAACAGGGCATGCGCGAAGGCTCACTGGACGAAGACGATCCGCTCGAAGTGACGCTCGCGCTCACCATGCCCGCCGTCGGCCTCGTGCAGCTCTACCTCGGCGGCCGGATGAACCTGTCCGAACCCGAGTTCCGCGCTTTGTGCTCCCGGACAACCAGGAGGGTCCTCAATGGACTTCGCCGGTAAGCTCGCCGCGGTCGCGGTCTCCGCGCTGCTGTTCTTCTTCGGCACCGGACTCGATCCCGTCCCGGTGCTCGCCTGGCTCGCGCCGCTGCCGGTTTTCCTCATCGCGCCAAGGCTTTCCGGCTGGCAGGCGGCCGCGGCCGGGTTCACCGCCTGCTTCCTCGGTTCGACGAACCTCTGGTACTGGTCCGCCGGTTCACACGACCTGCCGCTGTGGCCGTGGGGCGCGGTGGTCACCGTCTGCTTCGGACTCACCTTCGCCGCGACGGTCGCGCTGTACCGCGCGCTGGCCAGGAACCCACTGCTGGCGGTGGTCGGTGCGGCGGCACTCTGGTCGGCCGTGCTGCACGTGGTGTCGATCAGCAATCCGATGGGCATCACCGGCACGCTGGCGACCACGCAGGCCGACGTGCCGGTGGTGCTGCAACTCGCCTCGGTCACCGGTGCCTGGGGTGTGGAGTTCGTGGTGATGCTGGTGCCCGCGGCGATCGCGGCGGCGGTGACCGGCGAAGCGAAGGTGCGCGTGGCCGCGTTCGCGGCAGCCGTGCTCGCCGTGACGTTCGGCGGCGGAGCGCTGCGGCTCGCCGCGAGTGACAACGAGACGCAGCGCATCGCGCTCGTCGCGAGCAACCAGAAGGGCTGGGCGGCTGACCTCCGCGAGGACACCACCCTTCTCGACGACTACATCGGCCAGCTCGACGCCTTGCCGGGCGGCGTGAAAACGGTGGTGCTGCCGGAAGCCGCGTTCGGCTCGGACGAAGCGCGTCCCGCCGTGCTGGTCGAACCGATGCGACGGCTGGCGGCCGAGCACGGGTTCGACATCGTCGTCGGGTACGCGCACTGGAGTGGCAAGGCCAAGTACAACTACGCGCTCGTTTTCCCGGCCGGTGGCGGTGAACCGCGGTCCTATCTGAAGCACAACGACACGGTGAGCCCGACCGGCCGGGACCTCGTCGTCACGCCCGGCGGTGCGGGAGTGCTGATCTGCCTGGACATCAACTTCCGCGACCCGAGCCAGGACTACGCCGAGAGTGGGACGCGCCTGCTCGCCATCCCGGCCTCCGACGAGGACCTGAACGGCTGGCAGCACAGCCGGACCGCAGTGCTGCGCGGTGTCGAGAACGGGCAGGCGGTGGCCTGGGGCGGGCGGCAGACGATGCTGGTGCTCGCCGACGGGCACGGCCGGGTGGTCGCCGAGCAGCCGACCGGCGAACCGGCCGCGGTGCCGACCGGCGGAACGGGCGGGGCCGCAACGGTGGTCGGCGAGGTACCGACGAGCGGGACGGGCGGGTTCACCACGGTGGTCGCCGACGTGCCGCTCGGCCCGGGTGCGACCGTCTACACGCGATTCGGCGACTGGTTCGGCTGGTTGTGCGTCGGCCTGGCCGCGCTCGCCGTGCTCGTCGCGATCAGGCGACGGAAATCCCCGGAATTCCCTTCAGCTCACCGAGCAGCATCGAGCTGACCCGCACCGGGTAGTCGTCCAGGGCGTACCGGCGCAACCGTTGCCCGGCAACGAGTTCGATGCGCACCGGGGTGTCCCCCGCGTGCGCCAGCAGTGCCGACTTCAGCTCACCGACCACCTCGCGGTCGAGCTTCTCCGCGGTCGCGCGCAACACCAGCGGCGATTCCTCGCCGAGATTGGAAATGTCCAGAGGGTCCACCCCCGCGCCGAACACCGACATCTTGCCCTCCCGCCAGTTGACCCTGCCCTTGACCACCACCGGGTTGTCCTCGGTCAGTTCCGCCGAGAACAACGCGTAGGACTTCGGGAAGAACAGCACTTCGAGCGAACCGTCGATGTCCTCGACCGTGCAGATCGCCCATGGCTCGCCCTTCTTGTTGACCCGCCGCTCCAAAGCGGTGATCAGCCCGGCCACGATCAACTCGCCCTCTCGCGGCGGATCGGCCAGAATCGCGCCGATCGGCCGCTTGGCGTGCTTGCGCAGCAAGGATTCCGCGCCGTCGAGCGGATGTGCCGAGACGTAGAGCCCGAGCATTTCCCGCTCGTAGCCGAGCAGTTGCTTACGCGGGTACTCGTCCTCGCTGAACCGCAGGTGGGTCAGCGGTGACGAGGACGGGCCTGCTTCGGTGCCGAACAGGTCGAACTGCCCCATCGCCTCCCGGCGTTTGAGCGGTACGACCGCTTCGACGGCTTCTTCGTGCGCCTGGACCATCGACAGCCGCGTATTGCCGAGCGAATCGAAAGCGCCCGCCTTGATCAGTGATTCGAGCACGCGCTTGTTGCACACCACCAGCTCCGAGCGGTCGAGGAAATCGGTGAACGACGAGTACTTCCCTTTCTCCGAACGGGTTTTGATGATCGACTCGACCACGTTCGCGCCCACGTTGCGGACCGCGCCCATGCCGAAGCGGATGTCGTCGCCGACGGCCGCGAAGCGCACCACCGATTCGTTGACGTCCGGCGGCAGCACCTTGATCCCGAGGCGGCGGCATTCGGACAGGTAGATCGCGGACTTGTCCTTGTTGTCCCCGACCGAGGTCAGCAGCGCGGCCATGTACTCGGCGGGATAGTTCGCCTTGAGATAGGCGGTCCAGTAACCGACCAGCGCGTACCCAGCGGCGTGCGACTTGTTGAACGCGTACCCGGCGAACGGGAGAATGGTGTCCCACAACGCCTGCACGGCCTCGTCCGAGAAGCCGTTCGCGCGCATCCCCTCCTGGAATCCGGCGAACTCCTTCTCCAGCACCTCTTTCTTCTTCTTGCCCATCGCCCGGCGGAGCACGTCCGCGCGGCCCATGGAAAAGCCCGCGACCCGTTGCGCGATCTGCATGATCTGCTCCTGGTACACCACCAGGCCGTGGGTTTCGGCGAGGATGTCCCGCAGCGGTTCGGCCAGTTCCGGGTGGATGGGCTCGATCTTCTGGCGCGCGTTCTTGCGGTCGGCGTAGTTGTTGTGCGTGTTCATCGCCATCGGGCCCGGCCGGTACAGGGCGTTCACCGCGATGATGTCGTCGAACCCGGTGGGCAGCATCCGACGCAGCAGATCCCGCATCGCACCGCCGTCCAGCTGGAACACACCGAGGCTGTCACCGCGGGCGAGCAGTTCGTAGGTGGCCGGGTCGTCGACCTTGAGCGTGTCGAGATCGATGTCCTCGCCCCGGTTGGCCTTGATGTTGTCGATCGCGTCGCCGATGACGGTCAGGTTGCGCAGGCCGAGGAAGTCCATCTTCAGCAGGCCGATGGCCTCGCAGGACGGGTAGTCCCAGCCGGTGATCACCGCGCCGTCGTCGCGCCGCCACAGCGGAATGGTGTCCACCAGCGGCTCGGCCGACATGATCACCGCGCAGGCGTGCACGCCGGCGTTGCGGATCAGGCCTTCGAGCCCGCGGGCTGTCTCGAAGATGGTCGAGACCTCGGCATCGTTCTCCACCAGTGCCCGGACTTCCGCCGCCTCGGCGTACCGCTCGTGCGCGGGATCGACGATGCCGCCGAGCGGGATGTCCTTGGCCGCGACCGGCGGCGGCAGCGCCTTGGAGATGCGGTCCGCGATGCCGTAGCCAGCTTGTCCATAGTGGACGCGCGCGGCATCCTTGATCGCGGCCTTCGTTTTGATCTTGCCGAAGGTGATCACCTGGGCGACCCGGTCCGCGCCGTACTTGTCGGTGGCGTAGCGGATCATCTCGCCGCGGCGGCGGTCGTCGAAGTCCATGTCGATGTCCGGCATGGACACCCGCTCGGGGTTGAGGAACCGCTCGAACAGCAGTCCGAGATCGATCGGGTCGAGATTCGTGATGCCCAGCGCGTAGGCGACCAGCGAACCGGCGGCCGAACCACGGCCGGGGCCGACGCGGATGCCGACCTCGCGGGCGTGGTTCATCAGGTCCGCGGTGATCAGGAAGTAGGCGGGGAAGCCCTTCTGCGTGATCACGTCGATCTCGAATTCGGCGCGCTCGATGTACGGTTCGGGCACCCCGCCGGGCAGCCGCCACCGCAGGCCCTCCATCACCTGGTGGTGCAGCCAGCTCGCCTCGTCGTGGCCGTCCGGCACCTCGACCTGCGGCATCCGGTCGCGATGGGCGTAAACGTCCTCGTAGGACTGGACGCGCTCGGCGATCAGCAACGTCGAGTCCGCCGCACCCGGGACCTCGGTGTCCCAGTACTCCCGCATCTCCGCCGCGGACTTCAGGTAGTAACCATCACCATCGAACTTGAACCGGTTCGGATCATTGAGCGTCTTACCCGCCTGCACACACAACAACGCACTGTGCGTATCCGCCTGATCACGCGTCACATAATGCGAATCATTCGTCGCCAGCGGCCGCAACCCCAACTGCTTGCCGATCTCCAGCAAACCCTCACGCACCGACCGCTCGATCGGCAACCCATGATCCATCAACTCCAGGAAGAAGTTGTCCGGACCGAAAATATCCTTGTAATCCGACGCCGCCTGGATCGCCTCGGCCTTCTGCCCCAGCCGCAACCGCGTCTGCACCTCACCCGACGGACACCCCGTCGTCGCGATGATCCCCTCATGCAACTCCGAGATCAACTCACGATCCATCCGCGGCTTGCGGTAATACCCCTCCAGCGACGCCTGTGACGACAACCGGAACAAGTTCCGCAACCCCGCCGCGTTCTCCGCCAGCATCGTCATGTGCGTGTAAGCGCCCCCACCGGAGACATCACCACCCTCACCGAACTCATCCGCCCCACGCTGGTTCGACTGCCCCCAGAACACCGGCTTCTTGTGGAACCGCGACTCCGGCGCCACATACGCCTCGATCCCGATGATCGGCGTGATCCCCGCCTTGCGCGCCTGCTGGTAGAACTCATCCGCCCCGTACATGTTGCCGTGGTCGGTCATCCCCACCGCCGGCATCTCCAACCGCGACGCCTCCGCGAACAACGGCGCGATCTTCGCCGCACCATCCAGCATCGAGTACTCGGTGTGCACATGCAGATGAACGAACGAGTCCAAAATCGACTCCCAGTGGTTGTGGCAACGGAACCAGGCCGGGGCATTCGATCCGAGGCACTGGCCCGGTGTCCAACAACCGACACACCACAACCGGACAACCAGCAGTTGTCACCGCAGCTGGAGTTGATGTTGCTTTCCCACGTGTTGGCGCAGTTTCAAGTCTTACTTTCACCATACTTTCGGCTGGTCTGGGCAACGCCGGGATTGTGCGAGTCTCGCCGGAGGAAGAACCGCGCGTGTCCGCGCGGTGACACATTCACGAGGGAGTGACCTTGCCGAGAATCGTTGGGGTGCGGATGGCCGCACTCGTCGGCGCGCTCTTCGCCGGGACGCTGAGCGGGCTGGCGCCGAGCGCGACCGCCGCCGAGGAAGGCGGTGTCAAGGCCGCGCAGGTCGGTGCCACCGCGCCGGTCAACTGGGGCGCGTGCGCCACGGAGACGCTGGCCGGCGTGCCCGCCGACCAGGTCCACCTGTACAGCTGCGCGCGGTACCGGGTGCCGATCGACCACGACAACGCCGCGCTCGGCACCATCGACATCGCGCTGCTCAAGCGCGCGGCCAAGGTGACCGACCAGCGGGTGGGCTCGCTGTTCCTCAACCCCGGCGGCCCCGGCGGTTCCGGCCTGCGCATGCCGATCAGCGGGCAGTTCTACTTCCAGCCGCAGGTGCTGGACCGGTTCGACCTGATCGGCTTCGACCCGCGCGGGGTCGGCCAGAGCAACCCGCTGCGCTGCTTCACCACCGCCGAGGACGCCGACGAGGTGTTCGGCGCGATGATCGGCGTGCCGCAGAGTCGTGAGGAGATCTCCGGCACCCTCGCCGCGTACCGCGACTACGGCCAGTTCTGCAAGAACAACGCCGGTTCGCTGCTCAACCACATGTCCACCAAGGACGTGGTGCGCGATCTCGACACGCTGCGCGCCGCGGTCGGTGACCAGAAGCTCACCTTCGTCGGCTTCTCCTACGGAACGCTGATCGGCTCGACCTACGCCGGCATGTTCCCGAAGCAGACCCGCGCGATCGTGGTCGACGGCAACGTCGACCCGAAGCTGCGCACCAGCGACGGCGTGGCGTACGACCAGCAGCGCGCCGACGGCTTCGAGATCGCGCTCGACGCGTTCCTGAAGAAGTGCCAGCAGGTCGGCCCGAAGTGCGCGTTCAGCTCGGGCAACCCGCGCGCCAAGTTCGACGAGGTGCGCGACCACCTGCGCAAGCAGCCGATCGACTCGGTCGACATCAGCCTGTTCACCGGTGGCGTGGCCAGCGCGCTCTACTCGCCCACCCGGTTCCCCGGCCTGGCCGAGGACCTGCAGGCGCTGTACGACACGATCCACCCGAGCACGAACACGGACGCGGTGAAGGTGGCCGCGGCTCCGGCGATGAAGACGCTCGTCCCCGGCAAGAACGGCCTGGCCGACATCGACCCGGACAGCCCGTACCTCTCGGACGACTCGTACTTCGCGGTGAACTGCTCGGACAAGCCGATGAACATCAAGCAGAACAAGGTGCCGCAGATCGCCGCGGACACCGAGCGGAAGTCGCCGACCTTCGGCCGCTACCAGGTGTTCTCCGACATCGCGGGCTGCCCGGTGTGGCCGGCGAAGAACCCGGACGTCTACCGCGGCCCGTGGCGGGCCAAGACCGACACGCCGATCCTGGTGGTCGGCAACTACTACGACCCGGCCACCCAGTACAAGTTCAGCCGGCGGATGGCCGACCAGCTCGGCAACGCGCGGCTGCTCTCGGTCGACGCCTTCGGCCACTGCATCCTGGGTGACGCGGCCGGGGTGGACAAGATCGCCGCGGACTACCTGATCGACCTGAAGGTGCCCGCCGACGGCCAGGTGTTCCAGCCGAACGTGCAGCCGTTCAGCTAGACCGTCACACGGACAGCGGGGCGGGCCGAAGTGACCCGCCCCGCTTTTCGGCGGCAATATTGCACCGTTCGTTCTCAACAGCGTACGGTGGTGGACGTGGCGCGGCAGAAGGAGTTCGACCCGGAGGCGGTACTGGGCCAGGCCATGGCCGTGTTCTGGGCGCAGGGCTACGAGAAGACCTCGATGCAGGACCTGGTCCAGCACATGGGCGTGCACAAGCGCAGCATGTACGACACCTTCGGCGACAAGCACGCGTTGTTCCTCAAGGCGCTGGACCACTACACCAGCCGCGCCGAGGCCACCTTCCGCTCCACAGTGGACAGCATCACGGACACCCGCGCGGCGCTGCGCGCGCTGATCGAAGGGTCGATCGAAGCCGGTACCGAGCACAGCCGCGGCTGCATGCTGGTGAACTGCGCGACCGAGCTGGCCCCGCGCGACCCCGAGGCGGCCGAGCAGGTCGAACGGCACTTCGAGCGGACCAGGCAGCTGCTGGTCGATCTGGTCGCCCGCGACCGGAACCGGCGGGACGCGGAAGCACTGGGCACCCTGCTGTTCAACGCCTGGCTCGGACTGCGGGTGCAGGCGCGCGCCGGGCAGTCGCCCGCGCGGCTGCGCCGGATGGCCGAAACCCTCTACGCCCTGCTCGACTGAATTTTTTTTGCGCTGATTCTGCACCGTCCGTTCTCAATAGAAGGAGTCCCGATGAGCATCGAACTGTCGACCTCGGTCGCGGTGGTGACCGGCAGCAATCGCGGCCTCGGCAGGCGGTTCGCCGAGCAGCTGCTCGCCCGTGGCGCCAAGGTCTACGCCACCGCGCGGCGACCGGAAGCGGTCGACCTGCCCGGCGCGATCCCGCTGCGGCTGGACCTCGGCGACAGCGCGTCGATCGAGGAGGCCGCGCGTGTCGCCGCCGACGCCACCGTGCTGATCAACAACGCCGGGATCTCCACGATGACCCCGCTGATCGGCGGCGACCTCGACGACATCCGGCGGGAAATGGACACGCACTACTTCGGCACGCTCGAAGTGACGCGTGCCTTCGCGCCGGTGCTCGAAGCCAACGGCGGGGGTGCGGTGCTGAACGTGCTGTCGGTGCTGTCCTGGTTGCACGTGCCCGACCTCGGTGCCTACAGCGCCGCGAAAACCGCGTCGTGGGCGATGACCAACCTGGTGCGCCAGCAGCTCGCGCCCAAGGGCATCCACGTGGCCGGACTGCACGTCGGTTACCTGGACACCGACATGGCGGCGAGCGTGCCCGCCGACCAGAAGTCCGACCCCGGCGAGGTGGCCGCGTTCGCGCTCGACGCACTCGCCGACGGCCAGCCGGAGATCATCGCCGACGAACTGAGCCGCCAGGTCAAGGCGGGTTTGAGCGCCTAACGCTCCCAGCGTTCTGAGAAGAGTTCGTAGCTTGGCGGCTCACCCGGCAGCGGGTGGGCCGCCGTGGCGCGGAGGCCGTCGAGTGCGATGGCGTTGATCCGCGCCCGTGCTTCGCGCGCGGACTCCACCAGGTCGGCCCGGCCCTGCCTGCCGAGCTGGTCGAGCAGCGGCGACTTGGCCAGTTGCTCGATCAGCAGCGCCAGGTCGACCATGGTCACGTCGGCCCGCAGCACCCCGGCGCGGTGCGCGCGCTCGACCAGCGCGGTGACCGCCTCGTCCGAGCGCGAGTTCTTGTCCGCCATCTCGTCGGTGACCTCGATCAGCCCGGCGAGCGGCGCCAGCGAGCCCGGCCCGATCTCGATCGCCGTCCGGATGTAGTGCGCGAGCCCTTCCCACGGGTCCTCGTCGGCGAGACCTTCCTCGGCGGCCCGCAGGTAGTCGTCGAGCGCGAGCACACACAGGTGCTGGAACAGCTCCTCCTTGGTGCGGTACCGCCGGTACAGGCTGCCGATGCCGACCCCGGCGCGTGCCGCGATCGCCGCCACCGAAGCGTGCGCGCCGTCCACCGCGAGCACCTCGCGCGCGGCCCGCAACAGCGCCTCGTCGTTCCGTTCGGCCTCGGCCTTTCTCGTCATCCCCGCCAGCCTAACGCCCTTGCGGAGTGATTCGCTCCGCAGGTACCGTCGGTCATACCGGAGCGATTCGCTCCGATAGAGCCGAGGGAGCACCCGTGACCGACACCGACGCGATCCGCCAGACCATCGCGAACGCCGAGAAGCACCAGAACGACACCGACGAGTTCATCGCGCTGCACACCGCCGACGCGCTCATCGTCAACATCGCCGGTCGCCGCGTGCTCGGCCGCGGCGCGATCCGGGAGGCGATGGAGCGGGCGCTGGCCACACCGCTGGCGAAGGTCCTGACCAGAACGGAGATCGTGGACATCCGCTTCACCACACCCGACGTGGCGCTGGTGAGCTGCATGAAGCACGTGTCCGACGAGCGCGAAGACGGCGGCGAACTGCCCGCGAAGGGCAGTCTGACCTACGTGGTGGCGCGCGAAGGCGACGACTGGAAGATCGCCCTCGCGCAAACCACCCCGATCGTCAGCTGAGCAGTTCCGCGCGCACGGCCTCGGCTTCACGGGCCGAGCCACCGCGCCAGGCGACCACCTGGTCCGGTCGCAGCAGCAGCCAGTCGCCGTCGAACTCGGTGACCGTCCACTTCGGACCAGCCAGGTCCAGCGTCGACCGCGTGCGCGCGAGGTCGAGCCAGCGGTGCGGGATGCGGGTGCCGACACGGCCGGCCGGGGCGAAGTCGGTGATCGGCTCGGTGGAACCGTCGGGCACCAAAGCCCCTGCGGTGTACTGGAATCCGCCCGCCGCCAGCACGAACGGATGCGCCAGTCCCGGATCCTCGACGCCGGAGCGGAAGGTGTCCGCGCGCCGGGCGGACTGGTCGGCGGCGAACCAGCCCGCCGGTCGCCGTTCGGCGTCGTAGCTGTCGAGCAACCGCGGTGCCGCTTCCCCGCGCAGCACCGCGGCCAGCTTCCAGCCGAGGTTGTGCACGTCGGCGATCCCGGTGTTCGCGCCGCTGGCCGCGAACGGCGGCATCACGTGCGCGGCATCGCCGACCAGGTGCACGCGGCCCGCCGAATACCGGTCCGCCACCAGCATTTCCGCCTGCCAGCCGAGCACGCTGAGGATCTCCAGATCGGGCACCGGCACGCCGAGCGCGGTGCGCAGGACCGCGGGCCAGTCACGGTCGGTCTCGCCGCCCGACGCCATGAACACCCAGCGGCGCCGCCCGTCGACCGAAGCCAGCGCACCGGCCGCGTCGGGGTGGTCGAGCAGGCAGAGATTGAACTCGCGCCCGCGCACGACGTCAGCGAGATCCGCGAGGAAGTACACGTTCACGCTGGCTTCGCCGACCGCGCCCCGGCCGGAACGCCCGATGCCCAGCGCCTCCCGCACGCCGCTGCGCGCGCCGTCGGCGGCGACAAGGTAGTCCGCGCGGATCTCCGTCCCGTCGAGTCGGGTGGTCACCCCGTCGGCGTCCTGCTCGAACCCGAACAGTTCCGTGCCGAACCGCACGTCGGCGCCGGCTTCGACGGCCGCCTTCCGCAGCACCGGTTCGAGCACGTCCTGGGCGATCAGGCAGGGCGGTTCCGGGCTCACGTCCATCGCCTCCTCCCCACCGGCGGGCTGCCACAGCGGCAGTTGCCCGGCTTCGGCGAGGGTGCGGCCTGAAGCCATGTGGTCGTGGCCCACCAGATCGCGCGCGGCCTCGCGCACCAGGTCGGCGAGGCCCAGCTCGCGGAAGATCTCCATGGTGCGGAAGTGGAAGCGGCGGGCCTTCGGTTGCGGCGACGTCGTCGACCGGCGTTCCACCAGGGTCACTTCGACGTCGTGGTGCCGCAGCACCAGGGCGGCGGTCAGCCCGGCCAGGCCACCGCCGACAATCAGTGTACGTTGTCCACTCATGATGTACGTTGTACACCGACTGCTAGCCTACGTCCACCATGAACGAGAAACTGGTGTGGTTCGACGAGCCGCCGCGTACCACGCAACCGCTCAGCCGCGAGCGGATCGTGGCCGCCGCCGTGGACCTCGCCGACGCGCAGGCCGACGGTGAGATCACCATGCGCGCGCTCGCGCAGAAGCTCGGCGTGCGCAGCCCGATGGCGCTCTACCGCTACGTCGGGAGCAAGGACGGGCTGGCCGATCTGATGGCCGATCACGGGTACGGCCTGATCACCGTGCCCAGGGGCGAGGGTTGGCGGCCCGCGCTGCGCGCGCTCGGCCTGTCCGGATGGGCGGCCGTTCAGGCACACCCGTGGTTCGCGCGGCTCGCGTTCAGCCGCCCTCCGCTCGGCCCGAACGCGATGGCGCTCTACGACGCCGCGCTGGCCGAACTCGATTCACTGGACCTGCCCGCGGCCACCCGGATGGGTTTTGTGAACACGGTTTTCGGGCACGTGTTCGGCTCCGGGCTGGCGTTGCTGGAGGAACGCACCATGCGCGCCGGAATCGGCGACGCCACCGACGCGGACCTCGCCGAGGCGGCGCGGCCCTACCTGGACCGCGTCGCCGCCTCGGGGAAGTACCCGTACTTCACGAAATGGGCCAGCGACCCCGGCCGCGACGACTCCGCGCCGCAGACCTTCGAAAAGATCCTGGAATGGTTGCTGGACGGCCTGGAAACCGTTCCGGGCAACGACTAGTTCGTGTTTTCACAAGCGGCGGAGCCGCTTGCTGTGGGCCGTCAGCCCGCTCCGCCACCCGCACCGCCACGCAAACCAGGTCAAACACTGACTAAGTGCGCGAACGGCGCTTGCGGCCGGTGACCTTGTTGTAGATGACGAGCACGATGATGGCTCCGATGACCGAGCCGATCCAGCCCGCCGGTTCGAAGCCGCGGAAGCCGACGGTGAGCAGTCCGAAGAGGAAGCCACCGACCACCGAGCCGACGATGCCCAGCAGGATCGTCTGCAGGAAGCCGATGTCGTCCTTGCCGGGCACCAGCGCGCGGGCGATGAAACCGGCGATCAGGCCGAACAGCAGCCACCCGAGAATGGTCCAGAACACAACGAGCCCCTCACTGTCCGGCGGATCCCTTCGCCGATCACGCTACCCGTCCGCGCACCGCGCCGCCGCCGGTAAGGGTTGACCCGCACCACAGCCCGCCCGGACCGTTGAACCCGTGCACACCTGGCAGACGGTGGCCCGCCACCGGTGGACCCGGCACCAGACCTGTTCCTGCGGCGCCTGGCGCGTGGTGCGCGGCTGGCGCGAGCGGTGGCGATCATCACCGGCCCAGTGCCCGGCACGGCCGCCGATCCAGCCGCTCCCCCGCGGCTGGCCGCACCACAAGGCCCACGGCGAAGCCGGATTCTTCGACGGCTGAGCGGTTCTATACTCGGTCGAGCATGACCACCGAGACCGAACTCCCCGTCGCGCAGCTCCTTGACGTGTTCAAGGCGCTCGCCAATCCGGTGCGCCTGCAGGTGCTCCGCTGGCTGCGCGAGCCGGAACGGCACTTCCCGATCGAGGAGGGCATCGCCGATCCGCACGAGGTCGGCGTGTGCGTGAGCCAGATCCAGGCGAAGACCGGGCTGGCGCAGTCGACCGTCTCCGCCTACATGGCCTCACTGCAACGCGCCGGCCTGGTCCGCGCGACCCGCGTCGGCAAGTGGACGCACTACCAGCGCGACGAGGACCGCATCGCGCGACTGGTCGACGTGCTCGGCCGCGAGCTCTGAAAACCTCTCAGTCGAGGCAGAATTCGTTGCCCTCGACGTCCCGCATCACGATGCACGACTCGTTCTCCTCGTCGGCGTACAACGTCCGCTCGTGCGCGGCGCCGAGCGCGATCAGCCGGTCGCACTCGGCCTGGAGCGTGGCGAGGCGCTCGTCCCCCACGAGCCCGGTGCCCGCCCGCACGCAGAGGTGCACCCGGTTCTTGACCACCTTGCTTTCGGGGACGCGCTGGAAGTACAGCCGGGGCCCCACGCCGGTGGGATCACTGCAGGAGAACGACGCGCCCCGCTGCTCGGGCGGCAGCGAGTTGTCGTAGTCGGCCCAAGTGGCGAACCCCTCCGGCGGCGACGGCACGACGTACCCCAGCACCTCGCACCAGAACCGGGCGACGCGCTCGGGCTCCGCACAGTCGAAGGTGACCTGGAACTGCTTGATCGACATGGATCCACCCTAACCACGCACCCCGCCCGTGCCGCTCATATCGAAATTATGCGATACTTCGATGCATGAGCGAACTGGATCTGGGCCGCTTCGGCGTGTGGACCTTCGACTTCGAGCACCTGACGGCGAGCGAGATGCGGGAGTCCGTTCAGGAACTCGAAGAACTGGGCTGGCCCGCGTTCTGGGTGCCCGAACTACTGGGCCGCGAAGCGCTGACGCACGCCGGGTTCCTGCTCTCCGCCACCGAGCGCATCACCGTGGTGAACGGCATCGCGCAGGTCCGAGCCCGCGAACCGCGGTGGACACACGGCGCGGCGAAGCTGCTCGCCGACGCCTACCCCGGCCGTCACGTGCTCGGCCTGGGTTACGGGGGCGCGCAGCCAGGAATCAAGCCGCTGCAGGCGATGGGCCAGTACCTGGACGATCTCGACGCGGCGACGGACGTCAACCCCGCACCAGCGAGCCCGATGCGGCGGATCCTCGCGGCCTACGGCCCGAAAATGCTCGAACTGGCCAGGGAACGGTCCGCCGGCGCGCACACCTACCACGTGTCGGTCGCGCACACCGCCCAGGCGCGCGAGGTGCTCGGCGACGCGTTCCTCGGCGTCGAGCACGCGGTGCTCTTCGAAACCGATCCGGCCAGGGCGCGGGAAATCGCCCGCGCACACCTGCACCCGTACCTGACGCAGAAGTACAACATCGCCAAGTTCCTGCGCCTGGGCTACACCGAGGCGGACATCGACGGCGGCAGCGACCGGATCGTCGACGACCTCGTCTTCTGGGGCGACCTCGATTCGATCATCGCCAAGTTGCACGGGCACCTCGACGCGGGCGCGGACCACGTGGGGATCCAGGTCATCGGCGTCGAACCCGGCGAATCGGCGATGCCCCACTGGCGACGGCTGGCCGAGGCGCTACCGCGCTGACGAAGCCGAGGAAACCGACGGATATCCGGCGATCTTCCACTCGAGCATGCCGTCCGCCAGCCGGAGCGCCCGCCGCCCCTCGGCGGTGAGGAACCGGACGGCGTCGTGCGAGAAGGTGCAGTAGGTGCCGCGGCAGTAAGCCACGACGTCCAGATCCGGTGGCAGTTCCCCGATCCGCTCGGTCAGTTCGTCCAGCGGGATCGACAGCGCGCCGGGGATGTGCCCGGCCGCGTACTCCGCTCCCGGCCGGACGTCGAGCACCACCACCTCACCGGCCTCGGCCCGGCGCAACAGCTCTTCGCGATCGATGTGCTCGGTGTCGTCGGGGCCGAGGTACCGGCGCGCGGCCGCGTCGACGTCGGCGACGTTGCTCGCCGCGACGGCGAGCAACTGCCCGTAGAGCGCGGCGACCGCGGGATCGGCCACGCGGTAGCGGATCGTGGTGCCGTCGCGCTCGGTCGCCACCAGTCCCGCGCTCTTCAGCGCCTGGAGACCGGCCGACGCCGTGGTGACGTTGAGCCCGGCGACCTCGGCCAGCTCGACCACCCCACGCGGGCTCTGCACCAGCAGTTCGAGCAGCTGCAATCGCGTGCCGTTGCCCAGCGCCTTGCCGACGCGTGCCAAGTGCTCGTACAGATCCCGCCGCGGACTGCCCTCGGCCATCACTTCCTCCAATATTCCATAGTTCCGTGGAATACGGTTATTATACGCCCATGCACTCCTCCAGAGCCCTGCCACCGGCGGTCTACCTGCTCGCCTTCAGCCTGTTCGCGATGGGCAGCGCGGAGTTCCTGCTCGCCGGGGTCCTGCCGTCGATCGCCGCGGACCTGGGCGTATCCCTGTCCGCGGCCGGCGCGCTGATCTCCGCCTTCGCCATCGGCGTGGTCGTCGGCGGGCCACCGCTGGCCGTGCTGACCCTGCGCTGGCCGCGCCGGACCACACTGGTGACCGCCCAGCTCGTGTTCGCCGCGTCCGTGGCGCTTGGCCTGCTCACCGACGACTACCCGGTGCTGCTGGCGAGCCGGTTCCTCGGCGGCCTCGCCTACGCCGGTTACTGGGCGGTCGCGGCGGTCACCGCGATCAGCCTCGTGCCCGCCGACCGGACCGCCCGCGCGTCGGGTGTGGTCGTCAGCGGCCTCAGCCTGGCGATGATCGGCGGCGGCCCGGCCGGTGCGCTGCTGAGCCACTTCACCGGCTGGCGCGGCGGATTCTGGGCCGTGGTCGCGTTCACCACGATCGGCGCGGTCCTGACTCTGGTCGCCGTGCCCGCGACGGGCACGGGTCCCCGGCCGAGCGTGCGGGCGGAACTGCGCACGATGCGGCGGCCGCAGCTGTGGGTGGTCTTCGCGGTGACGCTGCTGAGCACGGCCGCGTACATGGTTTCGTACAACTACCTCGCGGCCTTCCTCACCGATCTCACCGGTGTGCCGGAGGTGTGGGTGCCCGCGGTGCTCACGCTGTTCGGCGTCGGCGCGTTCGCCGGACTGTCGCTCGGCGGCCGGATCGCCGACGGGCGGCCGTTCCACGCCCTGCTCGCCGGGGCGATCGGCATCGCGGGGTGCAGTGCGCTGCTCGCGGTGTCCGCCGGGCACGCGCTCGCCGTGGTCCCGCTCGTCCTGCTGCTCGGTGTCGCCGGTTTCGTGCTCAACCCGGCGATCTACGGGCGGGTGTTCACCATCGCGGCCCAGGCGCCGACGCTGGCCGGGGCGACCACCGTTTCGGCGTTCCAGCTGGGCATCAGCCTGGTGCCGGTGTTCGCCGGAACCGTGCTCCACGACGGCACCGGGCTCGCGGCGATCCCGTGGGTCGGAGTCGCGCTGGCCGTGCTGACCGTGCCCGCCGTGTTGCTCGACCGGCGCCTCGCCGCCGTCGGCCGGAGTTCTGCCAGTATCGGCTCATGAAGCGGATAACCTTGGCACTACTGGGTTTCGCCGGTCTGGTCGGGTGGGGCGAGGTGGTGCACTGGCGGGCTTCCCGCGCGCTGGTGCACCCCCGGCGCCCCGCCCGCTCCGAGGCGGTGGTGGTGCTCGGTTACCGCAACAAGGGCACCGACGCCAACGCGATGAACCGGTGGCGCGTGCGTGCGGCCCTGCGCTCGATCGATCCCGCGCTCGACTCGGTGCTGGTCTGCTCGGGCGCGGGCAGTGGCCCGGTGCCGGAGGCCGAGCTGCTGGCGCGGCACGCGGCGGCGCTCGGTTTCACCGGCGAGGTCCGGCTGGAGGACCGCTCGCGCAGCACCTGGCAGAACATCGAGTTCCTCGCCCCGCTGCTCGAACGGGTGGACCAGATCAAGATCGTGTCCAACCCGCTGCACGCCGAGAAGGCCCGGCTCTACCTGCACCACCAGCGCCCCGACCTGGCCGCGCGCCTGGTCCGCGGCGCCGACTACCGGCCGGGGGAAGCCTGGCCGCTCAAACCGCTGCTCGCCGCCCACGGCCTGCGCAAACTCGCTCTCGGCAAACGCGACCTGGCACGCCGCGCCGCCATGTAGTGGCTATCCACAGCGGTATCCACAACATGTGGACAACGGATGATGGGCGGCAAACGCTCAGACGGCGAACACCTGGCTGTCGTCGGCGAAGGCCTTGAACTCGAGCGCGTTGCCCGCCGGGTCCAGCAGGAACATGGTCCACTGCTCGCCGGGCTCGCCCGCGAACCGCACGTAAGGCTCGATCACGAACTCGGTGCCCGCCGCGCGCAGGCGGTCGGCCAGCTTGCCGAACTCCTCGACGGTGAGCACCAGGCCGAAGTGCGGCACCGGCACGTCGTGCCCGTCGACCGGGTTGTGGATCCGGCGGGTGCCCTCGGCCGCGAGATGGGTGACGAACTGGTGCCCGTGCAGGTTCCAGTCCACCCAGGTGTCGGAGCTGCGGCCCTGGGCGAGGCCGAGCACCTCACCGTAGAAGTGGCGGGCGGCGGCCAGGTCGTCCACCGGCATCGCCAGGTGGAACCGCGGGATCGGGGAGTCGAGAACAGTCATGTCGCAATGTTAACATTCAGACAAACGACGAGAGGTGAGACGTGAACCACCCACCAGCCGTGGCACCCGCCCGACGGCGCGGTCTCGCCGACGAGGTCGCCGACCGCATTCGCGAGGCCATCTTCAACGGCGGTTACGCCCCCGGTACGCAACTGCGCGAGGTCGAACTGTCCGCGGCGATGGACGTCAGCCGCGGCCCGGTCCGCGAGGCGCTGCTCCGGCTCGAACGCGAGGGCCTGGTTCGCAGCGAGTGGCATCGCGGGGCCACGGTCACCGACCTGACCGCCGAGGACGTGGCCGAGCTGGACAGCCTGCGCGGAGCGCTCGAAGCGCTCGCCGTCCAGTTGGTCACCGAACACGCCACCGACGCGGATTTCGACCGGATCGATCAGGCCGTGACCCTGATGGACAGGGCGGCCGACGCGCACGAGATGGTCCGCGCCGATCTGGCCTTCCACGACGCCGTCTACGCCGCCGCTCACCACCGGCGCCTGGCCGAGGCGTGGGCGGCGATCCGCAACCAGGTCCACCTGTTCCTGCTCACCCGGATCACCCTGAGCGCCCGCGACTACCTCGCCCACATCCCGGCCGAACACCGCGAACTCATCAGGATCCTGCGCACGCGGGATGCCGGGAGCGCACTCGCCGCCTTCGCCGAGCACCGCCGCCACGCCTTCGAAATCCTCAACAGCTGACCATCGGTGACCGAGCGCCCTGTTTGACGTACGCCCGACCGGGGTAACCATTCGCCACAAAGTGGAAGGGGCGGCACCATGCGAAGGCCCGCGGACGCCGCCGGGCGCCCCCTGGCAGGGCTGGCCACCGAGGTCGACCTCCTCCCACCCCTGCCACCCGCGCTGGACGCACTGCACCACCGCGAGCCCGCCACCGCCGAAAACGCTTCGCGGCTGCGCGTCGTGCTCGCCCGCTGGCTGCGCGGGCTCGGCCTGACCGGCGACCGGCACGACGACGTGGTGCTCGCCGCCTACGAAGCCATGGCCAACGTGGTCGACCACGCCTACGCCAGGGCGGCCGGTCCGCTCGAACTGCACGGGCACGCTTCCGCCGGGACGTGCACCATCACCGTTTCGGACCGGGGACGGTGGCGCCGGCCGCGGACGGTCGCCGGTTCCTTCCGCGGCCGAGGGCTCGGCATGATGCACGAACTGGCCGACGAGGTGCTGCTGCGCTCGAACGCGCTCGGCACCACCATCCGGATGACCTGGCAGCTCGGCTACCCCGCCTGAGCTGCGAAACGTTGTCGCGATGACACCCCGCGCTCTGGTGGGCGGCACGGTTGCCTGGGAGCATGCCGGGTACACCTGGTGCTGTCATCGGGTTGTCGAGGAGGTGTCGCATGGCACTGCGTCCTCGTGACGTGGTGGTGGTCGGCGCCTCGGCAGGCGGCGTCGAGGCGCTCCGCGCCATGGTGGCCGATCTGCCCGCGGATCTGCCCGCGGCCGTGCTCGTGGTGCTGCATCTGCCGTCGGGCGGCACCAGCGCACTGGCCGGCATCCTGGACCGGGCCGGTCCTCTGTCCGCCACTCCCGGCCGGAACGGCGAGCGGTTGGCGACGGGTCATGTCTACGTCGCACCCCCGGATCACCACCTCCTGGTCATCGGTGACCGGATCGCGCTGTCACACGGCCCCACCGAGAACGGGCACCGCCCGGCGATCAACGCGCTCTTCCGGTCCGCGGTCGTTTCCCACGACGCGGCCGTGACCGGTGTGCTGCTTTCCGGGGTGCTCGACGACGGGGTCGCCGGTCTGCGGGCGATCGCCGCACAGGGTGGCGTGGTGGTCATCCAGGCTCCGGACGACGCGCTCTACCCCGCGTTGCCCAGCCACGCGCTGGCCGCGGTCAGCCCGGACCACGTCGTACCCGCCGCCGCGATCGGGGAGGTACTCGGCAAGATCGCCGGTACCTCCGTGGAAAACTCGGTTTCCGCACCGGAACTGCTGCGCTGGGAGAACGACATCGCCGGGGGCGGCGTGCCACGCGAAAAGGTGGAATACGTGGGCGCACCATCGGAATTCTCCTGCCCCGACTGCGACGGCGCGCTCACCGACATCGAGCGCGGCCAGTGGTACCGCTGCCGGATGGGACACGCCTGGAGCGCGGAGGCGCTGCTGGCCGCGCAGGGGTCCGCGTTGGACCGCGCGATGTGGACGGCGTTGCGCACGCTGGAAGAACGAACGGCGTTGACCACGCGCATGGCC
This sequence comes from Amycolatopsis sp. YIM 10, assembly GCF_009429145.1. GTDB lineage: Bacteria > Actinomycetota > Actinomycetes > Mycobacteriales > Pseudonocardiaceae > Amycolatopsis. The sequence continues at coordinate 8,940,439 of NZ_CP045480.1, forward strand.
ACTCAGGCGCACGACCGCGGCAGCCCCGCCATCGCCGCCCGCTATGAAGAACAAGCACGCGAAACAACCGAAGCCGCGGAAGAAATCCGGCGGCAACTCGGATGAGGTGTGATAAACGGTGAACCTGAGGCTCGAGCAAGCGAAGCGTGACGGCGCGACGGTGGTGACACCGACCGGGCTGCTGGAGGTGGCGACCTACGGGACGATGCGCGACTTCCTGACGAAGGTGGGCACGGACGACCCGCGTGCGGTGATCGTCGACCTCGGTGCCCTCGAGATCGACTCCACCAGCGCGTTGTCCGTGTTCACCGCGGCACACACGCGGCTCGGCCAGTGGCCGGGAGTGCCGCTGATGCTCGCCGACGGCGGAGTGCACACCCGCGAGTTGCTGGCCACCGGGCGCACCCGGCGCTACCTCCCGGTACACGACACCGTGGCCGAGGCGATCGACGCGATCGGTGAACCACCGCCCCGGCGGGTGGCCCACGTCGAACTGGTCAACGAAATGGGCAGTGCCCGCGTGGCCCGCGGGTTCATCAGCGAGGTGTGCGCCGAGTGGGGCGTGGCCGGCCCCATCCTCTACGACGCCCTCCTGCTGGTCAACGAGCTGGTGACCAATGTCGTCATGCACACCGGCTCCGCACCGCGGATCCGGGTGGAACTGCGCCGCGGGGTGCTGAGCATCGCGGTGTCCGACGACGTCCCGGGGGAGGTGGTCGTCCGCGACCCCGGCGCCGATATGCACGGACTCGGCGGGCTGCTGCTGGTCGCGCAGACCGCGGTGGCGTGGGGCTGCGTGCCGACCTCCGGCGGGGGCAAGGTCGTCTGGGCGACCCTGCGGACCCGCTAGTACCGTGCGCGACGTGGAGGAAACGGCGAACGACCAGGTAGACCTCGAATTCGAGGCGGTGCTGCTGTACCTGAAGGAGTCGCGCGGTTTCGACTTCACCGGCTACAAGCGCACCAGCCTCGCCCGGCGGGTGCGGCGGCGGATGAACCAGATCGGCATCGATGACTACCCCACCTACGTCGACCGTCTCCAGGTCGACGTCAAGGAGTTCGGCGCGCTCTTCGACACCATCCTGATCAACGTCACCAGCTTCTTCCGCGACCCCGACGCGTGGACCGTGCTGCGCGAAACCCTGATCCCGGCGCTGCTCGCCCAGCGGGCCCCCGATGACCAGATCCGGATCTGGAGCGCGGGCTGCGCCTCCGGCGAGGAGGCCTACACGCTGGCGATGGTGTTCGCCGAGGCGATCGGGCCGGAACGCTTCCGCCAGCGGGTGAAGATCTACGCCACCGACGTGGACGAGCAGGCGCTGGTGGAAGCGCGGCACGCGGCGTACCCGGAAAGCGCGATCGAGAACGTGCCGCCGGACCTGCGCGCCACCTATTTCGAGCGCCAGGGCGAGAAGTACACCTTCCGCAAGGACCTGCGGCGCTCGGTCATCTTCGGCCGCAACGATCTGGTGCAGGACGCGCCCATCTCCCGGATCGACCTGCTGGTCTGCCGGAACACGCTGATGTACTTCAACGCCGAGACCCAGACCAAGATCCTCGGCAGGCTGCACTTCGGGCTGGCCCCGCGCGGCCTGCTGTTCCTCGGGAAGGCGGAGATGCTGCGGTCCCACACCCGGATCTTCGAACCGGTCGACCTGAAGCGGCGGCTGTTCCGCAAGACCGTCGCCATGGCCGCCGGCCCCGGGCACTTCGCCACGCACGCGCTGTCGCGCGACCGCACCGGTGAAATCGGCAGCCTGGACCAGTTGCGGGACTACGCGTACTCGACCTCCCCGGTCGCGCAGATGGTGGTCACCGGTGACGACATCGTGGCGCTGATCAACCATCAGGCCGAGCAGGTCTTCGGCCTGTCCAACCGGGATGTCGGCAGGCCGCTGCGTGATCTGGAGCTGTCCTATCGCCCGGTGGAACTGCGCGGGTACGTCGAGCGGGCGAAGATGGACCGCCGCAGCATCCGGATCAAGGACGCCGAGTGGCAACGCGGGCCCGGCGAGGCCATCTGGCTGGAAATCCACGTCAACCCGCTGGTCGACGCGGACAGCAGGCTGCTCGGGGTGGCGATCTCGTTCCACGACGTCACCGCGGCCAGGGCGCTGCTCGACGAACTGGCGCACACGAACCGGCAACTCGAATCCGCCTACGAGGAACTCCAGTCGACCAACGAAGAACTCGAGACCACCAACGAGGAACTCCAGTCCACCGTCGAAGAACTCGAGACCACCAACGAAGAACTCCAGTCCACCAACGAGGAGCTGGAGACGATCAACGAGGAACTCCAGTCCACCAACGACGAACTGCAGTCGATCAACGACACCCTGCGCGATCGCAGCGTGGAACTCAACTGGGTCAACGACTTCCTCGCCTCGGTGCTGACCTCGATCCGCTCGGGCGCGATCGTCACCGACACCGAGATGCGGGTGACGGCGTGGAACCGCGGTGCCGAGGACCTGTGGGGCATCCGGAGTGAGGAAGCGGTCGGCCAGCACCTGCTGAACCTCGACATCGGGCTGCCGGTGGCCGAACTGCGCCCGAGCGTACGGGCCGCGCTGCAGGACGCGCGGTTCCGGGAAGTCCTGACCCTGAAAGCGGTCAACCGGCGGGGCCGGACGATCTCGCTCCGCCTGCACTGCGGCTCGCTGCACAACCCGGACAACGAGATCCGGGGCGTCATCCTCCTGATGGACCCGGAGGAAACTCCCGAACCCACCGAACACACCGAGCCCTGAGCCCGCCGGAGGGATCAGGGTTTCCTGGCGACCCCGGCGAGAATGGCGGACTCGTTCGGCCGGGTGAAGCGCACTTCCGGGCTGCGTGCGCCGGTTTCCTCCGGGTGCCAGTCCGGGGTCCAGGTGACTCCCGGTGGCACCGGGTGGAACTCGCCGAACAGGGCCTCGATCTCCCGCCGGGGGCGCCAGATCACCGGACTGCCGCCCTGGTCGTAGCGCTCCCGCAGCCGGACCAGCTTCTTGTCGTAGCCCGGCGGCACACCATCGTCGGTGATGTGCGAGATCGCCAGGTACGACAACGGTGGCAGCAGTTCCCGGAACCGCGCGACCACACCGGGTCCAAGGTCCGCCCCGATCCCGTTCGCCGGCGGCTGCCGGAAGTGCAGCACCGCGATCATCAGCAACGCGACGGGCTGGCCGAGGTCGACCACCCCGGTCCGCTCGACCGCCGACCACAGGCCGTCGGGATCGCGGAGGTCCGCGTGGACCACCGCGTGCCGTCTCGGGTCACCGTGTTCGCCCAGCAGTGCCTTCGAATGCGCGACGGCGACCGGTTCGTAGTCGGCGTAGACCACGCGCGCGCGACCGGGCGCCAGATGGTCGGCGACCTGGTGCGCGTGCCCCATGGTCGGCACCCCCGAACCGATGTCGAGGAACTGCGTGACCCCGCGCCGCACCAGGTGGCGCACCACCCGGTGCAGGAACAGCCGGTTCGCCATGGCGATGTCGCGCAGCATCGGGAACTCGGCCAGCACCCGGTCGGCGAACCGGCGGTCGACCGCCCAGTTGGTGGTGCCGCCGAGGTAGTAGTCGTAGACGCGCGCGACGCTCGGTCGGTCGAGGTCGACACCGGGTGGCGGGTAGTCGGTCATCGGGTCTCCTCACCGGCCAGGCCCGCGTCGAGCCGGTCCCGCCACTCGGTCAGCATCCGGGCCGACTCCTCCGGGGTCGACGCGAGTTCGTCCAGCGCGGCCCAGGCGCCCCAGTGCTCCTTGACGTCGTTCTGCTTGTGCAGCAGGAGTTTCCCGCTCACGTACTCGACGTACACCTGATCACCCTCGTCCGGGAAGCTCAGAATGGTGAAGTCCGGGTCCAGGTAGAGGCTGCGGCCGTAGGGCACTACCCGGATCCGCACCCCGGCCAGTTCCCCGCACTTGAGCAGGTGCTGCACCTCGTCCAGTGCGGTCAGCGGGTTCGCGGTGTGGCAGAGCCGGTCCAGCGCGGACTCGCTGAGCAGGAACTCGCGACGGCCCTCGCGGTCGAAGATGCGCTGGCGGTCCTTGCGGGCCGCGATCAGCTCGGACACGTTGGCACAGCCCGCGGCCTGGAACTGCGCCAGCATGTACTGGTCGGACTGGAGCACGCCGGGAATGCGCTCGCCGGTCCACGACCGGATCTCCGACGCGCGCCGCTCCAGTTCGGGAACGTCCCCGAACCACGCCGGCCCGGCCCGGCGGCGGCCGGACCTCAGCCGCGAGGCCGAGTTCACCTCGTTGAGCCGGCGCAGTTCGGCCGCGGTGGCCTGGTCGACGCGGAAGAACTCGATCAGCTTCCCGAGGTTCTGCGCGGAGATCGTGGTGCCGCCGCTCTCGATCTTGGTGACGGTGGACTGGCTGCACGCGAGCACGGTCTTCACCTGGACCTGGGTCACGCCGGCCCGTTTGCGCGCCGTCCGCAGCAGCGCGCCGATCCGGCGGCGCTGCGTGAGCACCGATTCGGCCGCTCCGGAATGGTTCACGAAAACCTCCGGAGGCCATTACGGCCGGTGCGGGCCCTCAGCTGTCGAACTGGCCCGAGCGCACCGATTCGACGAAGTCGGCCCACTCCCCGGCATCGAAAACCAGCACCGGTGAATCGGGCAGCTTGCCGTCGCGCACCCCGACCATTTCCCGGCCTGCCACGTTCACCTCGACGCAGTTCGCGCCATTCGGACCGCAGGCCGCGGGCCGTTGCCAGCCCGCCGGGGCGAAGCGGTCGCCGATCGAATGCGGGTCGTAGGTCTGCATGAGTCCCCCTCGCTGCTCGCCTGCACGGAACCTCGAATATTCGATTCAAGAATGTGGACCGAATATTCGATGCGCAAGCCCGTACGGCGGCTCTCCTGGCTGGTTCCGGCATTTCTCACTCCTTCGGGTTCGGCGGGGACGGCGGCGCCGGGGATGGCCCGGCGCCGCCGGGGATCACTCGATGAGATCGGCGGGTTCGGCTGGCTTGATGGCTTCTGCCGGATCGCCGGATCCGGCGGGATTGGCAAGTCCGGCCGAATCGGCAGGCCCGACTGGATCAGCGAGCCCGGCTGGATCGGCAAGTCCGGCGGGATCGACTGGATTCGCGAGTCCGGCAGGGTTTGCTGGATTGACCGGCCCGGCAGGTCCGGCGAGTCCAGCGGGTTCGGCAGGATCGGCAGGATCGGCGGAACTGGCGGCTCCGCCGGGCGCGCGCCCTCGCAGGCAGGCGAGCAGGATCGCCGCCGCGAGTACTGAGCCGGAGATGCCCGCGCCGGCGGAGGCGCCGAAGAAGACCACCCCCGCTCCGCCGAGCAGCACGGCGGCCAGCAGCGCCACGCGCAGGGTGATGACCCAGCCGCCGAGCACCTCGGCGGCCACCTCCGGCCACGACCGCGGCGGGCGCCGGTGCCGCGCCACCCGATCAGGGGAACCAACGGGGTCGGTGTCCGGCACCTCCGTGGTCGCGGGATCTATAATCGTCAAGTTGTGCTCCTAGATTCGCGGATGTGCAACCTCCGGCGTGGCTCCCGGCCAATGGGAGCCACGCCTCTTTGATCTTGGGGCCCACCTGGAAACGTCGAATATTCGACCACCCAAAGCTACGTCCGTAAGATCTCAGGCATTTTTACACACAACCGTTATTGCGCGCAGCAACCGGGGCGAAAATAGTCAACAACCTCAGTCATCGACATTCACGGAATATTCGAGGATGCCTCGATCGAGTGACAGAGAACCGGTAACAGCGCAGCACGACAACGCGCCCGGCCACTAATGGTGGAGCGCAGCACGACACCTTCACCGCAATTCGCAAAAATGCGCAGCGCAAATGCGCGCGGTGAATCGAACAGCATTACCACGGCATTCGCCGCAACCGATCGCCCGGCGGCGGAAATCCGGCGACGAGCGGCGACCCCGGTTCGGCCGCGCACCCATGATGCCACAGCCGGGCCGATCTTGCACACGCAGATGCACGTGCATGATCCGGTGCAGCCGAGAAGAAATCCGCTTTCCCGGCGGAGGTGGCCCGTGCCACCATCCGCCGGTGTCCCACTCACGAACCGAACTGCTCCGCTGGCAGTACGAACTGACCTGGTCCCTGCTCGAACTCCACCTGGCCGAACTCGAGCCGGACGACTTCGGCTGGACCACCGCCACGCACCACTGGACGATGCACCAGGACTCGGCCGGGGGCTGGACCCCGGACTGGGCGGACACCGAACCGTCGCCGATCCCGGTGCCGACCCTGGGCTGGGTCACCTGGCACCTCGGCTGGTGGTGGTCGGTCACCCTCGATCATCTGCGCGGCCGCGCCCCGCGCGACCGCGCCGACATCACCTGGCCGGGGCCGGGGCAGCCGACCGTCGACTGGCTGCGCGGCCTGCACGCGGAATGGACGGCCGTGCTCGCCGAACTCACCGACACCGGCCTCGACGCGCCGGCGACCTTCCCGTGGCCGGACGATCCGGCCAAGACCGTCGGGCACACGCTCGCCTGGGTGAACGCGGAACTGATGAAGAACACCGCCGAAATCGGCCAGCTCCGCCTACTCCGCGCGGCGGCTTAGGTACTGCGGTGGCTTACGTACTCGGGTACTAGCGGCCGCGGAAGGCGGCGACCGCGGTGTGCTGCGGGGTGCCTTCGGCCGCGGGGGCCAGGCTGTACAGGATCTCCGCGGTCATCGCGCCCTGCGGCACCGGCTTCACGTACGGCCGCGCCGGGTCGACGACCTGTTCGCCGTAGGAAGCGAGTTCGGCGTGCCCGCTCTCCGGCGTGGGCCCGAAGAACTTGATGTGGTGCACGGTGAACGAGACAAAACCGAGGCTGATCACCAGATCCGCGGGTACCGCGGGGCAGACCAGCGTTTTGCTCACGGTGCTTCCCGGACCCAGCTCCATGTGGCTCTCCTCCTCGATGGTGGGGTCAGATCCCGGCGGTCCCCCGCCGAGCAGGGCGGCGAACTCCTGCCTGGTGCCGCGGAAGGCGTTGAGGTCCAGCGGCGCGTACCCGGCCACCCGGCCGGAACTGGAGAACTGCAGCAGTGCCACGCCGAGCCCGCCGTAACCGTCCCAGTAGTGCGCCGGCACGTCGGCGTACTCCTCGGCGATGGTGCCCTGCGCGTTGTCGGGGTAGCGCGAGGACCACAGCGGCGGCAGCCCGGCCAGCGACGGCTGGCCGAGTTGCTGCCAGTACCAGCGCGGAAGGTACGTCAGCGGAACGGGATAACCGGCCCCGCGCAACCGATCCACGATCTCCCTGGTGAGCGCGACGTTGCCGCTGTTGCCCTCCACGTCCGGGATCACCGGCATGCCCGGTGGCACCACGCGGCGCACGTTGTCCACCTGCGCCGCCGCGGAGACCCCGGCGCGCTGGTAGTGGTACGCGGCCACCAGCAGGCCCGCGTTCTGGGCGCGCGCGATGTTGTCGTGGAAGCGCGAGTCGACGAAGCCGGAACTTTCGGTCGCCTTGCAGATGACGAACTCCACGCCCTCCGCGCGAGCCTGGTGCAGGTTGGGATTGCCACCCTGGTGATGGCTGATGTCGAGGCCGAACAGGACCATCGTCACGCTCCCATGCGGTTGGCCAGGCGAGCCCATTACGTTGTCGCGGCACGGAAAACCCGTGCCGCGACAACGATCGTAACCCTATCGTGGCCGTCATGGGCGCCTTTACCGCACCGCGTGCACCCGTTCGGCCGAGCGGCGCAGGAACACCGCGGCGGTCACCGCCGCGAGCGCCACGAATCCCGCGCTCAATCCGTACGACAACTGAAAACCTTCGGTCAGCGCGGTTTTCTCGGTGACCCCCGCGCCGATCAGTTCGGCGCTGTGCGTGGTCGCCGCTGTCGCCAGTACGGCGGTACCCATCGCCGCGCCGACCTGCTGCGTGGTGTTGATCAGTCCGGACGCGATGCCCGAATCACTCGCCGTGGCACCGGACATCGCCAGTCCCATCAACGCGGGCATCGCCGAGCCGAAGCCGGCCCCCATCAGCACCAGCACCGGCAGAACGTCCACTGTGTACACTCCGGCCTCCGGCACCCTGGCCAGCCAGGCCAGTGACAGCGCGACGAGCACCAGCCCGCCGGTGAGCACGTGCCGCGCGCCGAACCGCCCGGCCAGCCGGGCGGCGAAGCCGAGGGAGAACACCGCGATGGTCACCGGCGCGGGCAGGAAGGCCAGTCCGGTCCACAGCGCGTCCAGTTCGAGCACCCGCTGGAGGTAGAGCGCGGTGATGAACTGGAAACCGAACAACCCGGCCACCATCAGCACCATCACCAGGTTCGCCCCGGCCACCGCGCGCACCAGGAACAGCCGCAGCGGCAGCAACGGCTTGGCCGCTTTTGCCTGCCGCAGCACAAAACCGGCCAGCAGCACGAGCGAAAACGCCAGCAGGCCAATGCTTCGCGCACTGCTCCAGCTGTGCTCCTCGGCCTGCACGATGGTGTAGACCAGCAGCATCAGCCCGCCGGTGACCAGTCCGGCACCGGCCAGGTCGACACCCTCCCGCAGCCCGGGCCCGCGATCGGCGGCCACCAGCCGCCAGGTCAGCGCGATCGCCACCACGCCGATCGGCAGGTTGATGAAGAACGCCCAGTTCCAGCTCAGCCCCTGGGTCAGCACCCCGCCCGCGATGAGCCCGATCGACGAGCCACCGGCCTGAACGAAGCTGTAGACGCCGATCGCCTTGGCCCGCTCCCGCGGTTCGGGGAAGAGCGCGACGATCATGCCGAGCACCACGGCCGAAGCCATCGCGCCGCCCGCGCCCTGGAGGAACCGGAAGACCACCAGCGCGGTCCGGTCCGCGGCGATCCCGCACAGCAGCGAGGCCACGGTGAACACCACCATGCCGACCAGGAAGACGCGGCGGCGGCCGAGCAGGTCGCCGAGCCGACCGGACAGGAGCAGCGAACCGGCGAAGGCGATCAGGTAGGCGTTGACCACCCAGGCCAGCCCGGCCTGGGTGAAGCCGAGATCCCGCTGGATCCACGGCAGCGCGACGGTGACCACCGAGCCGTCCAGCACCACCATCAGCGTGGCCGCGCTGAGCACGCTCAGCGCGAACCATCTCGATCCACCGTTTTCGGGCATGATCCATCCCCTCAAGAAAGCAGAATCAGTGAGAATTCCCTGGCCAGCGCCAGGGCACTTCTTGTTACAGCGACCATCTTGTGTGACCATGACCGCGAGCGGAAGGAGGCACTTTCATGTCTCAGGGGAACATCGATGTGTCCGAGCAGGTCAGCTCCGGGGAGGCGTGCACGGTGCTCGAAGCCCTGCAGCGGGTGAGCGGCAAATGGGCCATCGGCATCCTGCTGGAGGCCTCGAACGGGCCGGTCCGCTTCACCGAGCTGGAGCGCGCGGTCAAGGGCATCAGCCGCCGCATGCTCACGCTGACCCTGCGCAACCTCGAACGCGACGGCCTGCTCGTCCGTACCGTCTACCCGACCGTGCCGCCGAAGGTCGAGTACACCTCCACCGAGATGGCGATGGAGTTGTACGGCTCGCTGCGCGGGCTGACCAAGTGGGCCGAGCGCCACCGCGAAACGATCTCCGCGGCGCGCGAACGCTACGACGCCGCGAACACTGCGCACACAGCGAACGCGGCACCCGCCAGCTAGGGTGGCGGTCGATCAGGAGGTGAGCCGTGCCCGCGAAAAACCCGTTCCGCTGGCTCGGTGCGTGGGCCGACTGGTTCGAGGCCCGTGGCGTCTACGTGCCCGGCGAGGACACCCGACCGGTGAACCCTTGGCGGGACTTCGGCTGGTTGCTCGTGGCCTGGCTGGCCGGACTGGCGATCTTTGTGCTCTTCTTCGCACTGGCCGTGTGAAGCGCTTTCCGGAGGGTTGTGCTGAGCGTTCTTCTGAACACTGACACTTGCGTGATGACTGTCACCCGCCGTGCATCATCGGTCACGGATCGGCCACGGCCCGACGTCAGCTCCGCGTCAACCGGCCCAACTTACTCGCGCGTACCGCACGGTACGTAGAGAGTGGAGCGCGTCGGCCGAAGTACCTACGCCGAACGGACCAACGACCATCGGGATCGGACAGGAGAACGGCCAGTGCGCTCGCGGAGACCCCTGCTGCTCGCCTGCGTGCTGCTGGCGACGGCGGGCTGCGGCGCCTCGCAGCTGGACCCCAACACCGCGATGACGATCCCCGGCACCGAGCCGGCCGCGCACCAGGCGATGGTGCCCGCCGAGAGCCGGGTCGACTTCGGCCGCGAGTTCCGCTTCCCGGACGGCCTGACCGTGCTCGTCTCCACCCCGAGGACCTTCCAGCCCAGCGCGACCGCCTATCCGCGGTGCGCACGGGCGGTGGCCTTCGAGGTCAACCTGCTCAACGACGGCAAGCAGCCGTACCGCCTCTCCGGCTTCTCCGCCTCGGCCACCGTCGCCGGGGAACCGGCCAAGCAGGTGGTCGACTCGGCGCAGGGCTTCACCGGCATCGTCGACGCCGCGAAGGACGTCGAGCCCGGCCGCAACGTGCGCCTCACCTTCGCCTTCGCCATGCCAGCGGATCCGGTGGAGCTGAAGGTGTCCGTGCGGCCAGGGCCGGAAAGCGCGGCCTCGGCGCTGTACACGGGCCAAGCCTGACCGCGTCGCCTCCCCGCGGAGCCCGGTAATCTCCGGGCATGAGCGAGCGACTTTCCCCCGGCGACGCGGCCCCCGACTTCACCCTGCCCGACAGCGCGGGCAACAAGGTGTCGCTGTCGGACTTCCGCGGGCAGTACGTGATCGTCTACTTCTACCCCGCCGCGGGCACCCCGGGCTGCACCAAGCAGGCCTGCGACTTCCGCGACAACCTCGCCGAACTCAACGACGCCGGCTACCAGGTGCTCGGCATCTCCCCCGACAAGCCGGAGAAGCTGGCGAAGTTCGTCGACGCCGAGTCGCTGACCTTCCCGCTGCTGGCCGACCCCGACAAGACCGTGCTCACCCAGTGGGCGGCCTTCGGCGAGAAGAAGAACTACGGCCGTGTTGTGCAGGGCGTGATCCGGTCCACCTTCGTGGTCGATCCCGAGGGCAAGATCGCCAACGCGTTCTACAACGTCCGCGCCACCGGGCACGTGGCGAAGTTGATCAGGGACCTGGGCGTCTCCGCCTGAGGTGGCGGGCCTGGAGTCCGCGGCGCTGAAGCTGGGCGGCTCGGTCGCGCAGCACGCGGCCAGGTTCTGGTTGCAGCGCCGCAGAGCGAAGTTCGAGCGGTCGGCCAGCCTCGCCGAGCTGGCCGAGCAGGAACTGGGTGGTCCGCTCAAACGCCGGAACCTGGACAACCTGGTCGACCGCGTCGAGACGCTGGTCGCCGAGCAGCTGGCGCCGGTGCTGGACAGCCGGTTCGCCGATTTGCCCGACAACGAGGTCGAGGCCGCCGTGCTCGCGGTGACCGACGTGCTCCGGCAGGTCGACCTCTCCGACGAGGCGCTGCTGGCCGCCGACGCGGATCCGGAGGCGCTGGCTCGCCGCGTCCGGGAACAGTTCGCCGACCGGCCCGCCGAGGTCGCGCTGGCCGAGCGGGCGTGGCCGCTGTACGAACTCGCGCTCGACCAGTCGTGCCGCCACCTGGTGCAGGTGGTGCGGTACCTGCCCGCCTTCCAGCCCGCGGCGCTCGCCGAGGTGCTGTCGCGGTTGAGCAGGCTGGAGGAGCTGCTCACCACCACTCCGGTCACCACCCTGCTCGCGCCGCGCGGCACCGACCACGACACCGAGTTCGGCCAGGCGTACCTGCGCGCGGTGGCGAAGTCGCTCGACCGGCTGGAGCTGCTCGGCCTCCCCAGGGACCACACGGACGAGCAGCCGCGCCTGCCGCTCACCGTGGCCTACCTGAGCCTGCGCGTGTCCACCACCACCCGCGACCGCCGCGACGAGCAGGAGGAGAAGTCGTGGCGCGGCGAGATGCCGGTCGAATGGGCCGTCGGCCGCACCGACCGCACGCTTCTGCGGGGAGAAGCCGGTTCGGGGAAAACCACGCTGCTGCACTGGCTGGCGGTCACCGCGGCGCGTGGTGAGTTCCGCGGTGAGCTGCGTGGCTGGAACGGGCTGGTGCCGTTCGTGGTGCGGTTGCGCACTTTCGCGGGCGGAAGACTGCCCGCGCCGGAGGAGTTCGTCGCGCACGGCGCGAGCGCGATCGCGGGGCTGATGCCGCCCGGCTGGGCGCACCGCGTGCTGCGCACCGGCGCGATCCTGCTGGTCGACGGGGTGGACGAGGTGCCGTCCACCCGTCGCCGTGAAGTGAAGGCGTGGTTGCGCGACCTGCTCGACGCCCATCCCTCGGTGAAGGTCGTGGTCACCGCGCGCCCGGCGGCGGCCGACCGGGGCTGGTTGTCCGACGAGGGTTTCTCGGCGGTGACGCTCGACCCGATGGGGCCGACGAACGTCCGTGCCTTCCTGCGCCGCTGGCACGACGCCGCCGAGTCCGCCGGGGTGCAGGCCGACGTGGCCACCGCGCACCGCCGCCTGAGCGCCCAGCTGGAGCGCACGCACCTGCGCGAACTGGCCGCGAGCCCGCTGCTGTGCGCGATGTTGTGCGCGCTGAACCTGTCGCACCGGGCGAGCCTGCCGACCAGCCGGATGGACCTGTACGCCAAGGCACTGGCGATGCTGTTGCACCTGCGCGACAGCGAACGCGGGCTGAGCGGCCTGCTCGGTGACGCCGAGAAGCGCGTCCTGCTGCGGGATCTCGCCTGGCGGCTCACCCTGGCGAACCGGGTCGAGCTTCCCCGCGACGAGGCGCTGCGGCACCTGACCGCGAAACTGCCCGCGATGCCGAACGTCACCGCGGAGCCGGAAGCGCTGCTGGCGCACCTGCTGGAACGCAGCGGGGTGCTACGGGAGCCGGTGCCCGGCCGGGTCGACTTCGTGCACCGGACGTTCCAGGAGTACCTCGCCGCCGACGAAGCCGTGCAGCAGCACCACATTCCGACGCTGCTGGCGCACGCGCACCTGGACACCTGGCGCGAGACCGTGGTGATGGCCTGCGGGCACGCCACCGCGCGCCAGGCCGGTGAGCTGGTCGACGGCCTGCTCGACCGCGCCACCGCCGAACGCCGACGCGCCCGCCGCCTGCGGTTGCTCGCCGCGGCCTGCCTGGAAACCGTGCGGGACATCGATCCGGCCACCCACGCCCGTGTCGACGCGGCGCTGGGGAAACTGGTGCCGCCACGCGATCTCCGCGAGACGGCGTCACTGGCGACGGTCGGGCACCGGGTGCTCAAGCTCCTGCCGACGGACATCTCGGAACTCTCGGACGCGAAGGCCGCGGCAACGGTCCGGACCGCGGTCCTCACCGGCGATGCGGACGCCTTGCGCGTGCTCGCCGGTTACGCCACGGATCCCCGCGAAGGGGTGCAGGAAGAACTGCAGCACGGGTGGCAGTTCTTCGAGCCGGAACGGTACGCCGACGAAGTGCTCGCCGATGCCCCATTGCGTGAAGGCTGGCTGATCGTCCGCTCGCTCAAATGCCTGCCGTTCGTCGGGCGGTTGCGGCACCTCAAGGCGCTTTCGGTCTACACCGATCCGCCCGACGACTTCCGCGACCTCGGTGACCTGCCGATGCTCGACGACCTGATGTTCTTCGGCGAGCCCGACCGCCCGATCGACCTGCACTGGCTACGCGACCACCCGAAGTTGAAGCGACTGCGCGTGTACCGGGCACACCACTTCTCCGGTCTGCCCACCCTCGCCGCCCTGACCGAGCTGACCGCTCTCGGGCTCAGTCAGGCCGCACCGTGGGGGGATCTGGGTTTCCTTCGCCACACCCCGAAGCTGGTCTGGCTGAGTCTGGACGACACCGGCGCGCTGCCGAACCTGGACGCCCTGCACGACCTGCCGGAGCTGCGGCAGGTCGTGCTCACCAAGTACTCCGGCGCGTGCCTGGCCGCGACCACGCCGCTGCCCAAGGTGGAGGTGCTGGGCCTGTTCGACCAGGAACCGGAGCTGGCCGCAGTGCCTGCCACCTTCCCGGCGTTGTCCTACCTCAACATCCGGCCGGTCGGCCGGGCCGACCTCTCCCCGCTCCGCGCACTACCGCTGAGGAACCTGACCTTGCAGAACTACGACGGCGCCGATCTGAGCGTGCTCGACCCGGAAATCGAGATCCGCATCCTCTAGGCCAGCGAGCGCAGGTGTGGCAGGAGCGCGCGCAGGGCCCGGCCCCGGTGTGACTGGGCGTCCTTTTCGGACGGTTCCAGTTCCGCCGAGGTCCGCGAACCGCCCTCCGGCACGAAGATCGGGTCGTAGCCGAAACCGTTGGTGCCGCGCTCTTCCCGGAGCAGCGTGCCACGCCACTCACCACGCACCACGATCTCCTCGCCGCCGGGCACCACCAGTGCGGTGGTGCAGACGAACGCCGCGCCCCGGCGCTCGTCCGGGGTGTCGGACAGCTGCGCCAGCACCAGGTCGAGGTTGGCCTGGTCGTCGCCGTGCCCGCCGGACCAGCGCGCCGACAGCACGCCCGGCATGCCGTTGAGCGCGTCGACCGTCAGGCCCGAGTCGTCGGCGACCGAGGGCAGTCCGGTGGCCGCCGCGGCGTCGCGGGCCTTGGCGAGCGCGTTCTCCTCGAAGGTGGCGCCGGTTTCCGGGGCCTCCGGGAACTCGGGCACGTCACCGAGGCCGACCACCTCGATGCCGCCGAGACCCTCCGCGTCCAGGATGCGCCGCAACTCGCCGAGCTTCTTGGCGTTCCGTGAAGCGACCAGCAACTTCGTCACTTCTTGGCCTTCTTGTCCGGCTTCGGCTCCGGCAGCTCACCCGGGTAGGGCAGCGCCAGCGCCTCGTTCTGCTTCTCCACCAGCTGCGCGCACCCGGCCAGCGCGAAGTCCAGCATGGTGTCCAAAGTGGACCGCTGGAAGGTGGCGCCCTCGCCGGTGCCCTGGACCTCGATCAGCGTGCCGGCGTCGGTGGCCACCACGTTCATGTCCACCTCGGCGCGCGAGTCCTCCTCGTACGGCAGGTCGAGCCGCACGCGGCCATCGACGACGCCGACGCTGACCGCGGCCACCGAGGTCGCCAGCGGCTGCGGGTCGGCCAGCCTGCCCGCCGCGCCGAGCCAGGTGATCGCGTCGGCGAGCGCGACGTAGGCCCCGGTGATGGCCGCGGTCCTGGTCCCGCCGTCGGCCTGGATCACGTCGCAGTCGATCATGATCGTGTTCTCGCCGAGCGCGGCCAGATCGATGCAGGCACGCAGCGAGCGGCCGATCAGGCGGCTGATCTCGTGCGTGCGGCCGCCGACCCGGCCCTTGACCGATTCGCGGTCGCTGCGGGTGTTGGTGGCCGAGGGCAGCATCGCGTACTCGGCGGTGATCCAGCCGAGCCCGGAACCGGCCCGCCACCTCGGCACGCCCTCGTTCACGCTCGCCGCGCACAGCACCCTGGTGTTGCCGAACTCGATGAGCACCGAGCCGGCCGGCCACTGCTGGAAGCCGCGGGTGATCTTGACTTCGCGGAGCTGGTCGTCGTTCCTGCCGTCTTTTCTCGCCACCCGTGCACTCTAGAACGCACCCCCGGGCACTTGTTGACCGGTGCGGACGCGGTTACCGTCAGCATCCATCGAATTCACTGGACTCACTGGGGAGGTCCGTTGAACCGGGTCCGCACCATCCTGCTCACCCTGCTCAGCGCCGTGCTGATCGGTGGTGCGGCCCCGGCGGTGGCCGCCGCCGAGGACTGCACCGCGACGCTGGAGTGCACCGCCGAGGACATCAACCTGATGAGCATGCCCGAGCGGCTGGCCTTCGTCCGCGAGATGTCCGCCGGGCCCGCCGCCGAACTGCTGCCCGGGTACGCGCCGCGCTGGCGCAACATCGAGGGCATCATCGGCTTCTTCCGCGACCACGACATGGGCGCGCCGGGCAGCTGGGTGTCCTATGTGGACGCCGGAATCGTGGAGGGCATCGAGCGCGGGCTGGCCATCGCGCTCGGCCGGGGCACCGACACCTTCGGCAACCCGGGTTCGGCGAAGTGGGCCGACTACCTGACCAGGCTGCGCGACGGCGAACTCACCGGCCGCGCCGCGCACGACCGCGCGTGGAGCCAGGCCGAGCAGGCCTCCACCGAGCACGGCGTGCGGCTGGCCGAGGAGGTGCACGGTGTGCCCGCGAGCGCGGTGGAGGAACGCTTCTACGCCTACTCCGAGTTCTACCGCTGGGTGCTGCGCAACCGGCCGCCGCTGCTCGACCTGTTCTCGCCGGGCGGCACACCCGGCTCGCCGCAGCAGATCACCTTTCTCGACTGGTTCACCGACGTGACGAACGAGACGCCGTCGCGCAAGGGCGCCGAACTCGCGCTCGACCTGGCCGAGTTCGACATCGGCGGCGGCACCTTCAGCATGTTGTGGCTGGCCAACGCCTACTTCTACGAACTGTTCGACGACTACCTGGCCGACCTCGCGAACAACCCGGCCGGTCAGACTTCGTAGACCGCGCCCTGCTCCACCAGTTCCGCTTCACGGAATTCCAGGCGCGCTTCGGCGAGCACGGCGTCCCGGTCGGCCCACGGCGCGACGTGGGTGAGCAGCAGCCTGCGCGCGCGGGACTCCCTGGCCAGCGCACCGGCCTGCTTCCCGGACAGGTGCACACCGGGCGGCCGGTCCGGCGCGTCGGTCCACGAGGCCTCGCTGAGCAGCACGTCGACGTCCGCGGCAAGCTCGGTCAGGGCCGCGCACGGACCGGTGTCGCCGGTATAGGCGAGCGTGCGGCCGCCGTGCCGGACGCGCAGGCCGTACGCGGTGGTCGGGTGGTCGACCTCGGCCACCTCCACCTCGAACGGGCCCACACGCAGGCTGCCGGGGGTCAGCTCCCGGAAGTCGTACACATCGGACAGGTCGGTCTCGGCCAGCTCGGCCAGGTTGGGCGCGTAGGCGTTCGCCAGCCGGGCCGCGGTGTCGGCCGGGCCGAACAGCGGGAGCTTCGCCGGGCGCCGGTCGTACGGCGGCTCGGGGTGGTAGCGGCGCAGCACGGTCAGCGCGCTGACGTCCGCGCAGTGATCGGGGTGCAGGTGCGAGAGCAGCAACGCGTCCAGCTCGAACGGATCGCGGGCGACCTGCAGCTGTGCGAGCGTGCCGTTGCCCAGTTCGAGGCCGAGCACGAAGCCGTCGGCCTCCAGCAGATATCCGGATGCGGCGCGGTTCGGCCCGGGGATGCTGCCCGAGCAACCGAGGATCGTCAATCGCACCCCCGGCACTCTGCCATGTGGACCCGCTAACCGCTCATGGCCGAGAACACACCCGGGGTGAATCCCATGAAACGCTCGGCCAGCCGGGTGAAGGGCTCCGCGGACCCGGTGGCGGTGAACTCGTGCCGAGGCGGTTCGGCGCGCTCGGCGAACAGGTCCAGCTCGGTCAGCACGCGCACCACGTCCTTGGCCGTCTCCTCGGCGCTGGAGACCAGCGTGACCTCCTGGCCCATGACGATCTGCAGCACGCCGGTGAGCAGCGGGTAGTGCGTGCAGCCCAGGACCAGGGTGTCGACTTCCGCCCGCAGAAGCGGGTCCAGGTAGCCCTGGGCCAGGCCGAGCACCTGGCGGCCGGAGGTCACGCCGCGTTCGACGAAGTCGACGAACCGCGGGCACGCGACGCTGGTCACCTCGACGTCCTTGGCCGCGGCGAAGGCGTCCTCGTAGGCGCGGGAGCGGATGGTGCCCTCGGTGCCGATCACGCCGATGCGACCGGAGTGCGTGGCGGCGACCGCGCGCCGCACGGCCGGGAGCACCACCTCCACCACCGGCACGTCGTACCGCTCGCGCGCGTCGCGCAGGCAGGCGGCCGAGGCGGTGTTGCAGGCGATCACCAGCGCCTTGACCCCGCTGTCGACCAGGTTGTCCAGCGCGGCCAGCGCCAGCTCCCGCGCCCTGGCGATGGGCAGCGGACCGTAGGGGTTGTGCGCGGTGTCGCCCACGTACCGGAGCTGCTCGCCGGGCAGCTGGTCGGCGATCGCCCTGGCCACGGTGAGCCCGCCGACGCCGGAGTCGAACACACCGATGGGCGCACTGGGATCGGTCACACGTCGAGATTACCGGGGGTGGTGGGGGCGGGCTTGACCGCTCGTTTCCGGCTGACCAGCCAGGCCGCGAGCACGCCGGACAGCGCGCCGAACAGGTGCCCCTGCCAGGAGATGTTCGGATCGGTCGGCAGTACGCCCCAGATCATCCCGCCCCAGATCGCGAGCAGCGCCAGTGCCACGCCCAGCTGCGCCCAGCTGCGGTTGAACAGCCCGCGCACCAGCAGGAAGGCCAGCCAGCCGAAGGCCAGCCCCGAGGCGCCGACGGTGACCGCGTCGCCCGGCCCGATCAACCACACCCCGAGCCCGCCGACCACCCAGATGATGCCGGTGACCACCAGGAACCGGCCGATGCCGCCGGCCATCGCGAGAAAGGCGAAGACCAGCACCGGAATGGTGTTGGCGAACAGGTGGCTCCAGCCGTCGTGCAGCGCGGGCGCCCAGATGACGCCGTCCAGCCCGGCCAGGGTTCTGGCCTGGATGCCGCCGTTGTCCAGGTTGGCGGGAAGGATCACGTCCACCAGCTCGACCAGGTAGAGCAGGACGACAAAGCCCAGCGCCAGCAGCGCCGCGGCTTTCGGCCGGTCGGGCAGCACGCGCTTGGCCGGATCGGTGGCCGGCGTGCCGCCGCCGGTGGGCTGTGCTGGAAGTGTGCTCACGAATTCCAGGCTAAGCGCCCGAAGCGGGCAGCGCCTCGGGAGAAATCCCTGAGGTACGAAGGCGCTGTCTCCGGGAAAACGATCTGGACGACTGATGCGCGTCCCGGCATAGTTTGCGCGGGAGGTGGTGGAATGTCACCCGATAGCCTGTCCCGCCGTGAAGTGTTCCTGCGCGGCGGCCTGCTCGCCGCCGGACTGAGCGTGGCCGACCCGCTCGCCGTGG
Organism: Amycolatopsis sp. YIM 10; assembly: GCF_009429145.1. GTDB lineage: Bacteria > Actinomycetota > Actinomycetes > Mycobacteriales > Pseudonocardiaceae > Amycolatopsis. The sequence goes on from NZ_CP045480.1 coordinate 8,959,288, forward strand.
CACTCGCCGAGGAACCCGAAGCGGCAACCGAGATCGACGGCCGTCCTGGGGTGCGGCTGACCGAAGGCACGAACTTCTCCGTGGCGCTGTCCCCCGACGGCACCACGCTGGCGATGGACCTGGTCACCGGCATCTGGCTGCTCCCGGCGGCCGGTGGCGAGGCCAGGCGGCTGACCGACGACCTGCAGGACGCGACCCTGCCGAGCTGGTCACCGGACGGCCGGTCACTGGTGTTCCAGTCCTACCGTGACGGGAACTACCACCTGTATTCGCTGGATGTCGCGGGCGGCAAGCCGCGCCAGCTCACCAGCGGGCAGTACGACCACCGCGAGCCGGTCTTCTCGCCGGACGGCAAGCGGATCGTGCTCAGCAGCGACCGCGGTGGCAGCTACGGGATCTGGCTGCTCGACCCGGCCACCGGGAAACTCGAAGCGCTGACCGACACCGCGGCGGAGGAGAGCGCGCCGCGCTGGTCCCGCGACGGGCAGCGCGTGCTGTTCACCGTGGACGACGCCGCCATCGACGTGATCACCGTGGCCGGTGGCGAGCGCAAGACGCTGCTGACCGCGCCGGCCGGGGGCAAGATCTACGGCCCCGCGTTCGGCCCGGACGACCAGACGCCGGGTTATCTGCTCCTGCGCGGCGCGACCGCCGACCTCATGCTCGGCGACCAGCAGGTGACCAAGGGCGAGGACGTGTTCGGCTTCGCCGCCACGTGGACCGAGTCCGGGGTGCTCTACACCGGCAACGGGCGCATCCGCCGCCGCACCGGGGAGTCCACTGTGGACATCCCGTTCAGCGCGGTAGTGCCGATCGCCCGCCGGGACTACCGCCACCGCGTGCGGGATATCGATTCGCTGGCGCCCCAACCGGTTCGCGGCATCGCCAGCCCGGTGGTCTCGCCGGACGGCAAGACACTCGCCTTCCGCGCGCTGAACGCGCTGTACCTGGCGCCGTCCGATGGTGGCAAACCGCAGCGAATCACCTCGGACCAGTACTTCAGCTCCGACCCCGACTTCTCGCCCGACGGCAAGAAGCTGGTGTACGCCAGCGACCGGCTGGGCACCGCCGACCTCTGGGTGCGCGACCTCGCCTCCGGTGAGGACACCGTGCTCACCGCGCTGCCCGGCGCGCAGGTCGCGCCGCGCTGGTCCCCGGACGGCGGCAAGATCGCCTACACCGACCAGGACGGCGCGCTGTGGACGCTGGACGTGGCCTCGAAGGAGGTGCGGCAGCTGACCCCGGCGCTGTTCATGCCGGGCAGGCCGAGCTGGTCGGGTGACGGCAGCACGATCGCGCTCGCCGCGGTGAAGCCGTTCTCCAAGCGGTTCCGCGAGGGCACCAGCCAGATCCTGACCGTGCCCGCCGGTGGCGGTGAGCTGACCTACACCGAGCCCATGCCGTTCCGCTCGCTTGCCACCCGCGGTGACGACGGCCCGCTGTTCTCCCCGGACGGCAAGCGTCTGGCGTTCACCGTGGAGAGCACCGCGTGGGTGGTCCCGGTCGACGGCAAGGGCGCCTTCCTCGGCGAACCGCGGCAGGTCACCCGCGAGGTCACCGACTCGCTGGCCTGGCTGGACAACGGCACGCTGGTCTACCTGTGCAAGGGCGAGCTGCGCCGGATCGCCGTGGACGGCGGGAAACCGCGCACCATCCGCCTCGACTTCAGCTGGCGGCGCCCGAAACCGGCCGAGCGCACGGTCATCCACGTGGGCGCGCTCTGGGACGGCACCGCCGAGAAGCTGCGTGAGAACGTCGACGTGGTGGTGGAAAACGGGCGGATCAAGGAGATCCGGCCGCACCGGGACGACACCGGCACCGTCGACGTGGACGCGTCCGGGCTGACGGCTATTCCGGGCCTGATCGACGCGCACAACCACTGGCACCTGCGCGGCAGGCACTGGGGCGACCGGCAGGGCAGGCTCTGGCTGTCCTACGGCATCACCACCACGCGCTCCCCCGGCGACCCGGTGTACCAGATGATCGAGACCCGCGAGGCGCTCGAATCGGGCGCCCGGGTGGGGCCGCGGTTCTTCGGCACCGGCGAAGCGATCGACGGTTCACGCGTCTACTACAACTTCATGCGGCCGACACTTTCGCCCGAGCAGTTGAAGCTGGAGATGGACCGGGCGGTCTCGCTGGGTTACGACCTGATCAAAACCTATGTGCGCCTTCCGGTCCGGTTGCAGCGCGAAGCCGTCGAAGCCGCGCACCGGGCGGGCATGCCGCTGTCGTCGCACTACCTGTTCCCGGCCGCGAACCTCGGCATGGACGGGATGGAGCACGTCGGCGCGACCAACCGGCTCGGCTATTCGCACACGATCAGCCGGACCGGGTGGACGTACCAGGACTCGATCGAGTTGTTCGCGCGTTCGGGCATGTCGATAACGCCGACGCTGTTCAACTCCAAGGCCCTCTACGCCGACGACAAGTCGCTCGTGGAGGACGAACGCACCAAGGTCCTGTTCCCGAAGTGGGAGTACGACCGGCTGGTGGCCGACGCCGAGAACGCGGGCAAGCCGGAGAACGCCTACGTGCGCCACGTGCTGGCCGGGAACGTGGACATGGTGCTGCGCGTGCACCGCGCGGGCGGATTTGTCATCAGCGGCACGGACACCCCGCTCGACAGCATCGCGATCTCCCTGCACCAGAACCTGCGCGCGATGGTCGAATTCGGCTTCACCCCGTACGAAGCGCTGGTCACCGCGACGCGGAACCCGGCGCGGCGGCTCGGGCTGACCGGCCGGCTCGGTGAACTGCGGCCGGGGGCGTACGCGGACCTGTCGCTGGTGGAGGGCAATCCGCTGGCGGACATCCGGGCCGCGGCCGCCGTGCGGCAGGTGGTCGTGGGCGGGGTGACGCACCGGGTGGACGACCTGCTGGCGCCGTTCCGGTCACCGGGCACGGCGTCCGTGTCGAACCCGGTGCTGCCGGCCAACACCACGGCCTCGCACTGGTGGCACCGGCCGGAGTGGTCGGAACACGTCTGCTGCGGGATCTAAATCGCAGGTTGCGGCTTGGGTGGGCGGAGTGACTTGCCGACCATCCAAGCCGCGACGATCCCGCCGATGGCACCGCAAAGGTGGCCCTCCCACGAGACACCGGGCTCGCTCGGGAGCACACCCCACAGCGCGTAGCCGTAGAGCAGGAAAACCCCGACGGCGATCAGGATCTGCGGGAGGCTGCGCGCGAACAGGCCGCGCACCAGCAGGAACGTGAGCAGGCCGAAGACCAGCCCGGACGCGCCGGCGTGCACGCCCTCACCGCCGATCAGGAAGGTGCCGACGCCGGCGAAGAGCCAGATGATGGTGAGCACGCCGAAGAACTGACGCAGCCCGCCGGAGGTGGCGAGCAGGCCGAGCACCAGCAGCGGCACCGAGTTCGCGGCGAGGTGGTCCCAGCCGAAGTGCAGCATCGGGGCCCAGATCAGGCCGTCCCACTGCTCGATGGTGCGCGGCCAGATGCCGTCGTCGTCGAAGGGGTGCGCGAGCACGGTGTCGATGCCCTCGATCACCCAGAGCAGGCCGACAAAACCGGTGACCACGATCAGCGAGGCCAGCGGTTTCGGCGGCAGGATCCGCTTGCCGGGCGCGACCGGCGGTTTGGGCGACGGCTCTGGCAGCATGCTTCGACGCTACCTCTCCGGTTCTGTCGGTGGTGGCCGGATAATGGAGGTCATGGACACGGTGGCGTTCGGCAGCCTGGCGACCGAGGTGGGAAAGGTGCTGGTCGCGGTCACTCCGGCCGGTCTGGCGTCGACGGCCTTCGACGACACCCCGGAGCTGCGGGAGGGCATCGCCACGCGGCTCGGCCTGCCGGTGGTGGTGGATCCGGCGCGCGTGGAACCGGTGCTGGCCGAGCTGCGCGAGTACTTCGACGGCACGCGGGAGCGGTTCGACTTCGACGTCGACTGGCGCCTGTACTCGGCGACGCAGCAGCGGGTGCTCGGCACGCTGTACGAGACGGTGCCCTACGGCAAGACGGTCACCTACGGCGAGCTGGCCGAACGCAGCGGCACCGGCGTGCCCGCGCGCGGGATCGGCTCGATCATGGGCAGCAACCCGATCCCGATCGTGGTGCCGTGCCACCGGGTGCTGGCCAGCACCGGCCTCGGCGGCTTCAGCGGCGGTGAGGGCGTCCCGTCGAAACGGCAACTGCTCACCCTGGAGGGCCACCTGCCGCCGGGCCTGTGGTGAACTCCGGCGCGGGTCAGGCGGTGGTGCGGGTGAAGGTCACGTGCGTGACGCCGCTCGGTGAGGACGTGGCCTCGACGTCATAGTCCTTTTCCAGCCCTTCCAACCCGTCCCACAGGCCGACACCGCGGCCGAGCAGGATCGGGACGACCACGACGTGCAGGTGGTCGATGAGCCGGGCTTCGAGGAATTCGCGCACCGTCGTGGGGCCTCCGCCGATGCGGATGTCCTTGCCGCCCGCGGCTTCGCGAGCGACTTCGAGCGCCTCGGCCGGGGACGCGTCGAGGAAGTGGTAGGTGGTGCCACCCTCCATCTCGATCGACGGGCGCGTGTGGTGGGTGAGCACAAAAACCGGCGTGTGGAACGGCGGGTTGGGGCCCCAGGCGCCCTTCCAGTCCGGGTCCTCGTGCCAGCCGGGGTGGCCGAACTTGCCGGCCCCCATGATCTCGGCGCCGATCCCCGGATCGTGCCGCCGGAAGAAGGCGTCGTCGACGCCGCCGCTGCCACCGGCCTGCCATCCACTGGTGGCGAACATCCACTGGTGCAACCGGTCCCCGGCGTGGCCGAAGTGCGCCTCGGCGCTCTGCCCGGCACCGGTGCCGTAGCCGTCGAGGGAAATGGCGAAGTTGTGAACGCCGACGAGTGCCATGGTTCTGCTCCTTCTCAGTTGTAGTACCGGCGGGCGCTCGATGAGATGCGGGAGATGTCGGTTCCGTAGACGTGGATGGAGATCGCCGTCGTGTCGCTCGCGTTGCGCACGCGGTGGATGTCGCCCGGCGGCGCGAAACCGCTGACCTCGCCGGTCCGGTTCTCGCTGCGGCCGATCAGGTTCAGATCCGCGTCGAAGAGTTCCTCGTGCTCGACGCCCTGGATGACACCGAGCACGCACCAGGTGACGTGGTCGTGGATCCGGGTGAACTGCCCGGGTCGCCAGACCAGCGCGACGATCGAGAACGAGCCACCCGGCTCGACGTGCAGGGTGTGGCCGCAGTAGTCGTCGGGCGAGCCGAGGCGCTGCTCGGCGGTCAGCACGTCCGGGGTGGGCAGGTGGGCCCGCAGCTGCTCGGCGACGAGCTGCGCGGTGCCCGCCCAGTCGGCTTGGACGGCGACGGCGGCGCGGACGCCGTCCACCAGTTCGGTCAGTTCGGTGAGGGGGCGGGGAAGTGTCGTGGTCATGCCCATGAGCCTGCTGCCCCACGACTCATACGTCTAATGTCAATGCTCACGCTGACCCATAGATGGAGTCGATACATGCTGGACGTGACCAGACTTCGTGTCATCGACGCGCTCGCGCGGCTCGGCTCGGTGACCGCCGCGGCGAAGGAACTCCACTACACCCAGCCGACGATCAGTCACCACCTCGCGCGGCTCGAAGCCGAGACGGGTGCGCAACTACTGCAACGGGCGGGCCGTGGGATCCGGCTGACTCCCGCCGGTCAGTTGCTGGCCTCACGGGCCGCCGAGATCCTCGGCCGGATCGACGCCGCCGACGCCGAACTCTCCGCGCACGTGGGGTTGAACGCCGGACGCGTGCGGCTGGCCAGTTTCTCGTCGGTGATCGGTTCGCTCGTCCCGCGCGCGGTGGCGGCACTGACCGAACGGCACCCCGGCCTGCAGATCGGCCTGACCGACACACAACCGCCCGAAGCGCTGGAAATGCTGCGCACCGGCAAGATCGACATCGCGATCATCTTCCGCTACGACGACACCGAGCCCGAACCGCCGAACGTGCGCCTGCACCACCTGCTCGACGATCCGCTGCACCTGCTTTCGACCAGCCAGGGGCAAACGCTGTCCAGCCTGCGCGACGCCACCTGGATCGCCGGGTGCCCGCGGTGCCGGGTGCACCTGCTGTCGATGTGCGCGAAAGAGGGTTTCGAACCGCGGATCGGCTACACCTCCGAGGACATGGTCGTCATGCAGGCGCTGGTCGCCGCGGGCCTCGGCGTGACGACCAGCCCCGGCCTGGCGCTGCGCGCCCACCGCGCCGACGGCATCGTGGCGAGTGAACTCCCTGTGCGCCAGCACATCTACGCCGCGACCTACGGCGAGCCGCCCGATCCGCCCGCTACGGCCGCGCTGTTGACGGCGCTCGTGGAAGCCGCCGCCGCCATCACGGCTTAGCGAAGTCGTCGGGCACGATGCGGAGTTTCTCCGCGATGCGGACGAGTGCCTTCTGGTCGGCCGTGTTGAGCGAGTCGAGGACGACGCTCCGCACGGAGCGCAGGTGCGTGGGCGCTGCCTGGTGCACGATGTCGAAGCCCTCGTCAGTGAGTTCGGCGAGGGTGTAACGGCCGTCGGCCGGGTCGGGTGTCCGCACGACCCAGCCTCGCTGCTCAGCGCGTTTGACCACATTGGACAGACGAGAAAGCGACCCGCTGGCAAGGAAAGCGAGTTCCCCCATCCGCAATTTGCGCTGCGGGGCCTCGGAAAGATGACTGAGCACGAGGTACTCGAACAGGGTGAGGCCGTGTTCCTGCCGCAGCGGCGATTCCAGCTTGCCCGGCAGCAGCAGGACGAGGGAGATCAGCCCGGTCCAGGCCGCCTTCTCCGGCTCGTCCAGCCACCGCAGTTCCTCGTCCTCGTGGTCGCCCATGACCTTGCCACCCCTTCGCGATCACTTTGCGCTTGAAGTCATAACCAGCTAGCATGACTTTACGCGTGAACTCATGATCGAGGGAACGCGCCCCTATGAACAGGAAGAGCGAGCATCATGAGCACTGTCACCTTCGGCGTCGTCCCGGGCTTCGGCGAGAAGCTGCACGACGCACTCGGCTACAGCGGGGCCGTCCGCGTCGGCGACCGGGTCGAGATCTCCGGGCAGGCCGGGGTGGACGACGACCTGAACATCCCCGAGTCGCTGGAGGAGGAGATCGTCCTGGCGTTCGACAACGTGGAGCGCACGCTCGCCACGGTCGGCGCGACCTGGAAGGACGTCATCCACGTCAACTCGTACCACAAGGTCGACCCGGGCGAGGATGTCATCGGGGACGACCACAACAAGGTCATGGCCGAGCAGTTCCGCCGTCGCCTCGGCGGCCGCGCGCCGATCTGGACCGAAACCGGCGTCACGGTACTCGGCCTCGCCGACATGCGCGTGGAAATCCGCGTCACCGCCATCGCCGGCTCCGGGAACTGAACCCCGGAAAACATGAAGGTGGCTCCCGAGAATTCTCGGAAGCCACCTTCGTCGGCCCACAATCGGCCCAAAAATAGAGAGAGTCAGGCCCAGAGTTCGCCGTCCAGCCTGGCGGCGGCGTCGTCCAGGGTGCCGCTGTAGGCGCCGGTGGACAGGTACTTCCAACCCGCGTCCGCGACCACGAAGGCGACATCGGCCGGTTCGCCCTTGGCGGCGGCCTTCTCGGCCACGGCCAGGGCCGCGTGCAGCACGGCACCGGTCGAGATCCCCGCGAAGATGCCTTCGTGCTCAAGCAGTTCCCGCGTGCGCCGGAGCGCGTCGTAGGCGCCGACCGAGTAGCGCCCGTTCAGCACGCTCGCGTCGTACAGCTCGGGCACGAAGCCCTCGTCGATGTTCCGCAGCCCGTAGACCAGCTCGCCGTACCGCGGCTCGGCCGCGATGATCTGCACGTCCGGCTTCGCCTCGTGCAGGTACCGGCCGACACCGACCAGGGTGCCGGTGGTGCCGAGCCCGCCGACGAAGTGCGTCACCGTCGGCAGGTCCTTCAGCAGCTCCGGACCCGTTCCCCGGTAGTGCGCGTCGGCGTTCGCCGGGTTGCCGTACTGGTAGAGCATCACCCACTCGGGATTGGCCTTGGCCAGTTCCTTCGCGCGCCGGACCGCCTCGTTCGACCCGCCGGCCGCCGGGGAGAACACGATCCGCGCGCCGTAGGCCTGCAGCAGCTGCTTGCGCTCGGCCGAGGTGTTCTCCGGCATCACGCAGACCAGCCCGTAGCCCTTGAGCTTCGCCGCCATCGCCAGCGCGATACCGGTGTTGCCCGAGGTCGGCTCCAGAATGGTCGACCCGCGGCGCAGCACGCCCTCCCGCTCGGCGGCCTCGATCATCGCCAGCGCGGGCCGGTCCTTGATCGAACCGGTCGGGTTGCGGTCCTCCAGCTTCGCCCACAACCGCACGTCGTGGGTCGGCGAAAGCCGGGGCAGCCCGACCAGCGGGGTGCCGCCGAGCGCGTCGAGCAGCGACTCGTAGCGCGCCATGGCCTAGCGCGCGCCGCCGGCCACCGCGGGCAGGATGGTCAGCGTGTCGCCGTCCTTGACCTCGGCTTCCAGGCCCCCGGCGAAGCGCACGTCCTCATCGTTGACGTAGACGTTGATGAACCGGTGCAGCTTCTCGTCCTTGACCAGGCGCGCCTTGATACCACCGTGGCGGCTCTCCACGTCGTCGATCACCTCGAGCACCGTCTTGCCGCTCGCCTCGACGGACTTCTCGCCGCCGGTGTGCGTGCGCAGGATGGTCGGGATGGACACGTTCACGGCCATGGATCTTTACCTCCGCTAGGGATCTCTCGTAGTGGGCTGACGTTCGGGCGAGGGCGGTTATTCCTCGATCTCGACCGGCTCCTCGGTGATCTCACCGTCGACGATCCGGTACGACCGGAGTTCGTGCACCTCGGGATCCCTGGTGGAGACCAGCACGTAGTGCGCGAACGGCTCGGAGGCGTAGGACACGTCGGTGCGCGAGGGATAGGCCTCGGTGGCGGTGTGCGAGTGGTAGATCACCACGGGCACCTCGTCGTTGGCGTCCATCTCGCGGTAGAGCTTGAGCAGATCACCGGAGTCGAACTCGTAGAACGTCGGCGAGCGTGCCGCGTTCAGCATGGGGATGAACCGCTCGGGGCGGTCCGAGCCGTCATCCGGCCCGGCGATCACCCCGCACGCCTCGTCCGGGTGGTCCCGGCGGGCGTGCGCGACGATCTCGTCGACTAGTTCACGGCGGATCCGAAGCACGATCACATCCTATGTGCTGGACAACCGGCGTCCACCCAGTGAGACAGAGCCCTCGGACGCTTGACCTCAGTCCGGGAAGGCTTCCGGCCACACGTCGCGGTAGGCACGCAGGCCACCGGCCCCGGTGGCGGCCAGCAGGCCGTGCACCATCGCCCTGGCGAACACCCGCGCGGCGGCCGAGCACAGCTGGTCGAGCGCTCCGGCCCGCGACGCGTCGGCGAACGGGCCCTCCACCACGGGCAGCTGACGCGCCCCGGTGGCCAGCGCGAACACGGTGTCGCCGTCGAACATGGTGTGCGCCGGGCGCACGGTCCGCGCGAGCCCGTCCTGCGCGGCGACGGCCAGCCGCCGAGCCTCGGCCTTCGACAACGCCGCATCCGTCGCGACCACGCCGATCGTGGTGTTCAGGTCGGTCGGCGCCGCTTCGACGTCACCCGGCCGGTCCGGCCAGCGCACCCCGAACTCGCCGTCCACCTCGTGGTCCGCCGCGAACGGACGGCCCGTGCGCAGGTCGACGGCCTCACCGGAGGCGTTCACCGCGGCCAGCGCCCCGACCACGAACTCGCCGACGCGCTCGCTCGCCGTGCCGATGCCGCCCTTGAGCGAACCGACCGCCGCCCCGGCGCCCGCGCCGACCGTGCCCTGCGCGAACCAACCCGCCGCGGCGGCCTCGCAGGCCGCGTAGCCGAACGAGGCGTCCGGGCGGTTGCCCCAGTCGCTGCGCGGCAGGTCGAACAGCACCGCGGCGGGCACGATCGGCACCACCTCGTGCGGCTGGGCACCCACCAGGAAGCCCTTCGACCGCTCGCCGAGCCAGCGCATCACGCCGTCGGCCGCGGCCAGCCCGTACGCGCTCCCGCCGGACAGGCAGATCGCGTTGACCCGCTGCACCAGGTTCTCCGGCTCGAGCAGGTTCGTCTCGCGGGTGCCGGGCGCGCCGCCGCGCTGGTCGACCGCGCCGACCGCGCCGTCGGGCACGAGCACCACCGTGGTGCCGGTGGCCCAGCCATCGCCGACCCGCTCGTGGTGCCCGACCAGCACGCCGGGCACATCGGTGAGCGCGTTCATTCGGTCAGCGCCTGGACCAGGCTTTCCTGCACCCAGGTCAGCCAGTGGTAAACCCCGAGGTGCGGCGCGCGCGGATCCTCCGGCGGCAGCTCGTCGGGCATGTCCTCGGTGACGTCGAGCGCGGTGCCCAGCGCCAGGCGCACGTCGTTCAGCGCGGACAGCCAGGCGTCGGCCTGCTCGAAGCTCAGCCGCACCTCACCGCCGTCCGGCGACAGCGTCTCCAGCACCACCGCGGCCACCCCGACCTTCGCGTCCAGCAGCTCCGGCTCGTGCAGCGAGCGCAGCGCGGCGGCGGAATCGAGGTCCTCCTTGGCCGGGGTGTCCGGGTCGAGGCGGTGGAAGTCGGGCAGCAGCCGCGACAGCACCGGATCGCTCGGCGCCTCGCTGGGGCCGGTGCGGATGCCGGTCAGCTCGGCCAGCTCGTCCTGCGGCGCCTCCTCCGACCGGGCGCGCAGCATGTCGTCGACCTGGCTGATCAGCCCACGCAGGACCGCGGCCTCCTGCTGCTCGAAGCCCGCCTGCAAGCGCGCGCCCTTGCGGCGCCACGGCTTCACGACGGGTGCTCCATGGTCGCCCAGAGCCCGGCGGCGTGCAGTTTCGCCACGTCACCCTCCACCTTCTCCTTGCCACCGGAGGAGACGATGGCCTTGCCCTTGTGGTGCACGTCCAGCATCAGCTTGGTGGCGTGGTCGCGGCTGTACCCGAACAGCTTCTGGAAGACGTAGGTCACGTACGACATGAGGTTCACCGGGTCGTTCCAGACCACTGTCTGCCACGGTTTGTCCTCAGCCCCCAGGTCGGCCGCGGACGGCTCCACCATCGGTTCGGCGGCAGGCGTACTCATGGCCTCCATGGTGTCACGTCGCCCACTTCCGGTCCTCCGGCAGGTCAGCCCATAGGCTTGGACCATGGCCTGGACGCGAACCGGCAGCACCGCACTGCTCACCGACCACTACGAGCTGACCATGCTGGGCAGCGCGCTCGCCGACGGCACCGCCGACCGGCCGTGCGTGTTCGAGGTGTTCGCCAGGCGGTTGCCGGACGGCCGCCGGTACGGCGTGGTGGCGGGCACCGCGCGGGTGGTCGACGCGATCGGGGACTTCCGGTTCACCGACGCCGAGATCAGCCAGCTGGAGTCGACCGCGGTGGTGGACGACGCGACGCTGTCCTGGCTGGCCGACTACGAGTTCTCCGGTGACGTCGACGGGTACGCCGAGGGCGAGCTGTACTTCCCCGGCTCCCCGATCCTCACCGTCCGCGGCAGCTTCGGCGAGGCCGTGGTGCTGGAGACGCTGGTGCTGTCCATCCTCAACCACGACAGCGCGATCGCCTCGGCGGCCGCGCGCATGGCCGGCGCCGCGCACGGCAGGCCGATCATCGAGATGGGCGGGCGCCGCACGCACGAGTACGCCGCGGTCGCCGCCGCCAGGGCCGCCTACCTGGCCGGCTTCGCCACCACCTCGAACCTGGAGGCGGGCCGCCGCTACGGCATTCCCACCCGCGGCACCGTCGCGCACGCGTTCATGCTGCTGCACGACAGCGAGGAGCAGGCCTTCCGCGCGCAGGTGGACAAGCTCGGCGCGGACACCACCCTGCTGGTGGACACCTACGACATCACCGCGGGCATCGAGACCGCGGTCCGGGTGGCCGGGCCGGAGCTGGGCGCCATCCGGATCGATTCCGGCGACGTCGGCCCGCTGGCCCGCAAGGCCCGCGACCAGCTCGACGCGCTCGGTGCCAAGGACACCAGGATCGTGGTCTCGGGTGACCTGGACGAGCACGCCATCGCGGCCCTGCGCGCCGAGCCGGTGGACGCGTACGGCGTGGGCACCTCGGTGGTCACCGGTTCCGGCGCGCCGACCGCGGGCATGGTCTACAAGCTGGTCGAGGTGGACGGCCGCCCGGTCGCCAAGCGCAGCACGCACAAGGAGTCGCGCGGCGGCCGCAAGGGCGCGTTCCGGCGGCACAAGCCGACCGGCACGGCGCTGGAGGAGGTCGTCTACCCGGCCGACGGACCGGCGCCCGAGCTGGGCCCCGACGACCGCGAACTGCAGATCCCGCTGGTCCGGGCTGGACAGCAGGTCGAGGACCTGCCCACCCTTGACGACGCGCGGCAACGCCTGCGCAAGGGGCTGGTCAGCCTGCCGTGGGAGGGCCTCAAGCTGTCGCACGGCGAGCCGGCCGTACCCACCGTTTTCCGCTGAAAGGGGCGCCTGCGATGGCGAACGCGTTGATCGTGGTGGACGTGCAGAACGACTTCTGCGAGGGCGGCGCGCTGGGGGTGGCAGGCGGCGCCGACCTGGCGGCGCGGATCTCCGCCTTCCTGCGGGAGAACGCCTACGACCAGGTGGTGGCCACCAGGGACTACCACATCGACCCCGGCGCGCACTTCAGCGACGAGCCGGACTTCGTGCGCTCGTGGCCGCGGCACTGCGAGGCGGGCACCCCCGGCGCCGCCTTCCACCCGGCACTCGACGTCGCGCCGATCTCGGCGGTCTTCTCGAAGGGGCAGTACAGCGACGGGTACTCCGGCTTCGAGGGGACCACCGAAACCGGCGACACCCTGGCGGAATGGCTGCGCGCGCGGGAGGTGGACACCGTCGACGTGGTCGGCATCGCCACCGACCACTGCGTCCGGGCGACCGCGCTGGACGCCGCCGGGGCCGGCTTCACCGTGCGGGTGCTGCTCGGCCTGACCGCGGGCGTCTCGAAGTCCACTGTGGACAAGGCGTTGGCCGAGCTGCGCACGGCGGGCGCGGAACTGACCGGCACCCCGGTGGTCAGCGGCTGACCACCGGGGTCGGTTGATCAGTCCTCGCCGTAGGGGGCGCAGCTGGCCGCGCCGACGACGATCTCGCCTTCGGCCGGGCCGCCCTCCGGGAACAGCTCGATGCGCATCGCGCGCGTGGTCAGGCTGCCGTCCGGCGGCTCCGGCACGACGATCTCGTTGAGCACCACCTTGGCCACCGTCTTGCCCTCGTCCCCCGGGATAAGGACGGTGTGGTTGGCCGGCACGGACGGCGGCACCTCGATTCCGGTGACGTCGCTCAGCTCGACCAGGCCGCTGGCGCCGTTGGTGGTGGTGTCGCAGCGCGCGCTGAACGAGCGGACCTTGATCACCGGGCCGCCGTATTTGCGCAGCACCTTGGTCTCGAACCGCTGCCCGCGCACCATCGACGTGGCGAACCCGGTATCGGCCGCCCGCGAGCACTGCGACTCGGTCTTGCCGAACTTCGTGGTCCCGGCCTCGACCCCGGGTGAATTGGCGGTGTCCTGCACGCCGAGCCTGCACTCGGCGATCGGCCCTTCCCGCACGGTCTGCTCGCCCGCCGTCACGTCGACCGTGCCCGCGGTCGCGGACGCGCTGGCCACCGGTGCCGCCTGCGCCGCACCCGCCGAGACCAGCAGCCCGCCGCACGCGCACGCCGCCGCGACAGCCAGCCGGGTCTTCCTCAACTTCGACACGGGGTCTCCCTCCACCCAAAACGTGAATGTCCCTTCATCGACATCGGCCGGGGAGATCAACAGCCGAACCCCGTCGAGCGCCTACCACCCGGAAGAGTGGACAGTGAGCTACCCGACTTCGGGGGAAATTGCCGGTCCACCGGCGTTAGCCTGCCTCAGAGAGCGCGCCAACAGGGCTTGGCGGCGCCCGCCGTGCCGAGGCGGGCATCCACCGACCCTATTTGCGCACCCTCTTAAAGCTCTTGGCACAACGCTTTCGTGGAGGCCGCCTTGTCGACGCTGACCCTCGCCGCCCGCCGTCCGGTGCTGGCGGATCTCATCCCCGGTGCGCTGGCCCGTGACATCACCCTGGTCGCCGCCGGTGCCGGGCTCACCGGCCTGGCCGCGCAGCTGGTGATCCCGGTGCCGGGCAGCCCGGTGCCGATGACCGGCCAGACCTTCGCCGCCCTGCTCGTCGGCGCGGCGCTGGGCTGGCAGCGCGGTGGCGCCGCGATGCTGCTGTACCTGCTCGTCGGCGCGGCGGGCGTGCCGTGGTTCAACGGCGGCACGTCGGGCATGTTCGGCGCGAGCGCCGGGTACATCCTCGGCTTCGTGCTCGCCGGCGCGCTGGTCGGCGCGCTCGCCGGGCGCGGCGGTGACCGCACCCCGCTGCGCACCGCGGGCACCATGGTGCTCGGCAACCTGGCGATCTACGCGGTCGGTGTGCCGTGGCTGATGGCGTCCGCGTCGATGGACCTCGGCACCGCCTTCGACAAGGGCGTACTGCCGTTCCTGCTCGGCGACGCGCTGAAGATCGTCGTGGCGGCCGGCCTGCTGCCGGTCACCTGGGCGCTGGTGAACCGCTTCCGCCGCCAGAACTGACGGTGGCCCCCGGTACCGTTGCTCCTCGTGCCGAAGTCAGCTGAACTCACCGCCGCACGCAAGGACAGCTTTCCGGGGGTGCTGGAGCTGCTCACGCACGCCGTGGAGTCGGTGGGCGGCGCCGAGCGCGCCGGTCAGGTGGAGATGGCCGACGCGGTCGGCCGCGCCATCCGCACCGGCGAGCACCTCGCCGTGCAGGCGGGCACCGGGACCGGCAAGTCGCTGGCCTACCTGGTGCCCGCGATCCGGCACGCGGTGGAGAAGGGCACCACGGTGGTGGTCTCCACCGCGACCATCGCGCTGCAACGCCAGCTCGTCGACCGTGACCTGCCCCGGCTGGCGAAGGCGCTGAAGAAGCCGCTCGGCCGCGAGCCGACCTTCGCCATTCTCAAGGGCCGCCGCAACTACCTCTGCCTGCACCGGCTCGACACCGGCGCCCCGGAGGAGCCGGAGGACCAGGGCCTGTTCGACCCGTTCGCCGTCTCGCGCATGGGCAAGGAGGTCAAGCGGCTGCACGAGTGGTCGTCGGACACCGAGACCGGCGACCGGGACGAGCTGGTGCCCGGTGTCTCCGACCAGGCGTGGCGGCAGGTGTCGGTGTCCGCGCGCGAATGCCTCGGTGTGTCGCGCTGCCCGATCGGCACCGACTGCTTCGCCGAGCGCGCGCGGGGTGAGGCCGGGCGCGCGGACGTGGTGGTCACCAACCACGCACTGCTCGCCATCGACGCGCTGCAGGGTTACCAGGTGCTGCCCGAGCACGATCTGGTGATCATCGACGAGGCACACGAACTGGTCGACCGGGTCACCTCGGTGGCCACCGCGGAGCTGACCAGCGCGATGGTCTCCACCGCCGGGCGCCGCTGCGGGAAGCTGATCGACGCCGACGTCGCCGACCGGTTGATGGAGGCCAGCGACGGGCTGGCGCTGGTGCTCGACGACCTGCCGTCCGGCCGGATGGACTCGCTGCCGCAGGCGCTCAAGGGCGCGCTGCCCGCGGTCCGCGACGCCGCGCACACCTGCCTGTCCTCGCTCGGTTCCGACCGCAAGGACGACGGCGCCGACGAGGCCACCGCCCGCAAGCTCGCGCGCACCCTGCTGGAGGAGATCCACGACACCGCGGTCCGGCTGCTGGAGGCGTTCGACGAGGACCAGGCGCACCGGCCGGACGTGGTGTGGCTCAGCGGTGACCCGTACTCGTCGAACCCGCGCCCGCCCGCGCTGCACGTGGCCCCGCTGAGCGTGGCCGGGCTGCTGCGCGAACGGGTCTTCGGCGCCACCACCACGGTGCTCACCTCGGCCACGCTGGCGCTCGGCGGCACCTTCGACACGCTGGCCAGGCAGTGGGGGCTGCCGCCGTCGCAGGCGGCCGAGCGGAAGTCCGATCCCGGCACGGCCACCGAGAAGGCGGCGCCGTCGGACAAGCAGACCATTCGCTGGACCGGGCTGGACGTCGGCTCGCCGTTCGACCACCGCAAGAACGGCATTCTCTACATGGCCAAGCACCTGCCGACGCCCGGCCGGGACGGGCTCGCCGAGCGCACGCTGGACGAGATCGCCGAGCTGATCGACGCGGCGGGCGGGCGCACGCTCGGCTTGTTCTCCTCGATGCGCGCGGCGAAGCAGGCGACCGAGGAGCTGCGGGACCGGATCAAGCACCCGATCCTCTGCCAGGGCGACGATTCGACCTCGCTGCTGGTGCGCAAGTTCAGCGAGGACCCGCGGACCTGCCTGTTCGGCACGCTGTCGCTGTGGCAGGGCGTGGACGTGCCCGGGCCGTCCCTGCAACTGGTGCTGGTGGACCGGCTGCCCTTCCCCCGGCCGGACGACCCGGTGTCCTCGGCGCGGCAGCGCGCGGTGGAGGCTCGTGGCGGCAACGGTTTCCTCACCGTCGCCGCCACGCACGCGGCGCTGCTGCTGGCGCAGGGCGTCGGGCGGCTGCACCGGTCGACCAGCGACCGGGGCGTGGTGGCGATCCTCGACTCGCGGCTGGCGAACGCGCGGTACGGCGGTTTCCTGCGGGCTTCGCTGCCGCCGTTCTGGCCGACCACGGACCCGGAGGTGGCCAGGGCCGCGCTGCGCAGGCTCGATGCGGCCGCCCCCGCCTGAGCCCTCGTACTCCGCCGCAGTACCGTAAACGGAACGCAAAGACTGAGGAGTCGTAGTTGTCCCAGGACTCAACCCACGCGCAGTCCCGTTCGGTCGGCGTCGACGACATCGGAGTCCGTCGCCAGCTCGCCGACGGCACCGAGGAGTCCGTCACCTGGGCCGAACTGTCCGCCGTGGTGATCAGGGTGATTCCCGAGGGGCCCTGGAAAGAGGACGTGTTCATCATGCTGGCCGGTGCGGACGGCAAGGGCACCGCCATCCCCAGCGGCGACCCGGCGGCCGACGCCCTGATCGAACGCCTCCAGGCCCTGCCCGGCTTCGACAACGACAAGTTCGTCGAAGCCATGACCACGGACGCCGATGAGGCCTACGTGGTCTGGAAGGCCACCACCACCGACGCCTGACCCCGGCGGTTCGGTCGCTCAGGCGGGCTGGGGCGTTGCCACTTCCGGTGCGCGTGCTGACTCAGGTGCGCGGGCCGACAGGAGCAGCGCGACGCCCACCAGCATCACCGTGGCGGTGCTGAAGTGCCGGCCGAAGGCCGCCGCCGCTGGGCCGTCGTGGCTCAGCACGATGAAGCCGTCGGCAAGCGGGATGATGGTCATCGCGAGCATCACCCAGCCCAGCGCCCGCCGCTGGCCCAGTGCGAGCAGCGTCAGCGCGACCAGCCCGGACGCGATGTCCCGGATGCCCTTCACCGTGAAGTAGGCGCCTTCGTCGCCCGGCGCGGCGACCCCGTAGCCCGCCGCCGCGTCGACCGGCGCCAGCAGGAACCGCACGCCGACGTAGATGATGCCGAGGCCGACCAGCAGCACGATGCCGTTGGCGATCTTCCGACCCATGAGGACCCTCCCAGGAACTAGCGTTGCTAGATTTCCAGCAACGCTAGCACGAGCGTCGCCAGAAATACTAGCGTCGCTAGAATCCAGTCGCGCCGCCGGTCAGCCCGCTGGGAAGGTCTCCGTGACCGGGATGCCCTTCTTCAGCGTCCGGCTCACCGTGCACAACCGCTCGATCGCGCGGTCCACCGCGACCGCGAGCGCCGCCCGGCGTTCATCGTCCACAGAGGACAGATCGAGGTCGAAGGCGACGTGGATGGCGTCCAGCTCGGAGGCGGCCTCGTTGCGGTCGGCGGTCACCTCGACCCGGAACTTCGCCTCCTCGCCGGTCCGCCGCACCACCAGGTCCTCGGCGGTCACCGCGGCGCAGCCCGCCGCGGCGATCTGCAGCAGTTCGGCCGGCGAGAACACGTCGGCCTGACCCTTGCGGCCGATCCGCACCTCGGCGCCCCGCTCGTTGCGCCCGGCGAACACGTGCTCGCCGATCCGCTCCACCTCGAGCCCCATGCGCTCCTCCTCTACCGCCACTGGGCGAGCACCGTGACCGTGCCCGGGTCCACCTCGGTGAACCCGGCGTCCCGCACGGCGATCACCGACCGCTCCGCCCAGGCCCGGCCCGGGTCGTCGCCCGGGTGCAGCTCCGCCCACTCCAGCCGCCCGGGAACCCGGACGGCACAACAAAAACCGCGTTCGGCCCAGGCCGTGAGCCGGCGCTCGTCGAGCAGCGAGGCCAGCAGCATGGTGCCGTGCCCGACCTGGGCCGCCGCCTTGCCGACGGTCATCGCCACGCCGGGATTGAGCAGCAGCACCGGCGTGTCGGCGGGCACCGGACCCGGCTCGTCCGGCGGCAGCTCGCTGCCGGAGATCTGCAACCGCGAGACCTCCTTGGGTGCGTCCACCACGCGCCCCGGCAGCAACGCCCGCGCCTCGGCGCCGTCGACCTCGACGGTCACGCCAGGCAGTTCCTGCACGGCCTGCCAGTGCGCGCCCCTGGCGCGACGGGCCACCTTGCGGATGTGCCCGGAAACCCAGTCCCGCACCGGTTCGTGCCATTCGCCGCCCGGCTTCGCGCGTTCGTCCAGGCACACGGCCAGCGCGGCGGAAGCCGCCGCCTCCAGCAACGGCGTGCGGCCCGGTGGCTCCGCCTTTTCCATGCGCAGGATCACCGGCATCGCGCGGACCTCGTCCGGCGACGCCTCCGGCAGGGCCGTCTCCTCGGCGGGCAGGCCCAGCCACGACGCGTACCGCGCGGCCAGTGGAGCGAGGATCACGGCCGCTCCGGCAGCAACCCGTCGGCCGCGTCGGCCGCTTCCACCTCGGAACGCGTGATGCCGAGCATGAACAGCACCGCGTCGAGGAACGGGTGCGACAGCGCGGTGTCGGCCACCTCGCGCAACGCGGGCTTCGCGTTGAATGCAACGCCCATGCCCGCCGCGGAGAGCATGTCGATGTCGTTCGCGCCGTCGCCGACCGCCACGCACTGCGTCAGCGGAATCCCGTACTCGGCGGCGAACCGGCGCAGCGCGACCGCCTTGCCCGGCCGGTCGACCACCTCGCCGATCACCTTGCCGGTCAGCTTGCCGTCGGCGATCTCCAGCTCGTTCGCCGCGGCGAAGTCCAGGCCCAGGTCGTCGACCAGCTTCTGGATGATCGTGGTGAACCCGCCGGAGACCACGCCGCAGCGGTAACCGAGCCGCTTGAGCGTGCGGACCGTGGTGCGCGCGCCCGGGGTCAGCTGCAGTGACGACGCCACCTCGTCGAGCACGGTCGCGGGCAGGCCTTCGAGCAGCGCGACCCGTCGCTCCAGCGACTCGGTGAAGTTCAGCTCGCCGCGCATCGCCGCCTCGGTGATCTCGCGGACCTGCGGCTCCACCCCGGCGAACGCGCCGAGCATTTCGATGACCTCGCCCTGGATGAGCGTGGAGTCCACATCGAACACGATCAGGCGCTTGGCCCGGCGGGCCAGCCCGGCCCGCTCGACCGCCACGTCCAGCCCGCCGCGCGAGGCCACGTCGGCGAGCGCGCTGCGCAGCGCCTCGTCGGCGGCCTCGGTGTCCTCGGCGACCGAGACGTAGACCTCGAGCCCGGTCACCGGGTAGTCGGCGATGCTGCGGATCGAGTCGATGTTCACGTTCAGCGCGGCCAGCCGCCGCGCCACCTCGGTGAACGCGCGCGCGGTGAACGGCAGGCCCAGCACCACCAGCACGTGGCTGGAGTCCTGGCGGGCCGGCGCGAACGGGTCCTCGCCGATCGCCGAGCCGATGCTCACCTCGACCTGCATGGACACCGAGTGCATGGCCTGCTCGACCAGCTCCTGCAGGCCCTCCGGATCGCTCTCCACGGCCACCAGCACACCGAGGACCAGCTGCCCGCGGATGACCACCTGCTCGACGTCGAGCAGGTCGACACCGTGCCGGGTCAGCGCGGCGAACAGCACCGAGGAAACACCCGGCTTGTCCGGTCCGGTCGTGGTGATCAGAACTGGGGTCTTCGTCACGGCACCCTTCCCTCAGTGGTTGCGATCGGAGGTTGGTCGGGGTCCCGGCGAACTTCCGATCATGACCACCATGACAGAAACGAAGCGCGCACCCCGGGGATCCGGGATGCGCGCTTCGTGATCACTGGCTCACTGTTCGCCCGCGTTGTCCTTGGTGTGGTCACCCGGGATGGCGGCTTCGGTGAGCACCTGCGAAGGAGCCTTCGACTCGCCGTGCACCTTCGGCTTGCCGGTGAAGGTGATCTCACCTTCCTTGTGGATCCGCTCGATCATGTGCGGGTAGTGCAGCTCGAACGCCGGGCGCTCGGACCGGATCCTCGGCAGCTCGGTGAAGTTGTGCCGCGGCGGCGGGCACGAGGTGGCCCACTCGAGCGAGTTGCCGTAGCCCCACGGGTCGTCCACCGTGACGATCTCGCCGTAGCGGTAGCTCTTGAACACGTTCCACAGGAACGGCAGCGTCGACGCGCCGAGAATGTAGGCGCCGATGGTGGAGATCGTGTTCAGCGTGGTGAACCCGTCGCTGACCAGGTAGTCGGCGTACCGGCGCGGCATGCCCTCGTTGCCCAGCCAGTGCTGGACCAGGAAGGTGCCGTGGAAGCCGATGAACGTGGTCCAGAAGTGCAGCTTGCCCAGCGGCTCGTCGAGCATCCGGCCGGTGATCTTCGGGAACCAGAAGTAGATGCCGGCGAAGGTGGCGAACACGATCGTGCCGTAGAGCACGTAGTGGAAGTGCGCCACCACGAAGTAGCTGTCGGAGACGTGGAAGTCGATCGCCGGGGCGGCCAGCAGGATGCCGGACAGCCCGCCGAAGAGGAAGGTGACGATGAAGCCGACGCTGAAGATCATCGGCGTCTCGAAGCTCAGCTGCCCCTTCCACATGGTGCCGATCCAGTTGAAGAACTTGACACCGGTGGGCACCGCGATCAGGAAGGTCATGAAGGAGAAGAACGGCAGCAGCACCGAGCCGGTCGCGTACATGTGGTGCGCCCACACCGCGATCGACAGCGCGGCGATGCCCAGCGTCGCCCAGACCAGGCCCTTGTAACCGAAGATCGGCTTCCGGCTGAACACCGGGAAGATCTCCGAGACGATGCCGAAGAACGGTAGCGCGACGATGTAGACCTCTGGATGGCCGAAGAACCAGAACAGGTGCTGCCAGAGGATCACCCCGCCGTTGGCCGGGTCGAACACGTGCGCACCCAGGTGCCGATCCGCCAGCAGGCCCATCAGGGCCGCGGTCAGGATCGGGAAGGCCAGCAGGATCAGGATGCTGGTGACCAGGATGTTCCAGGTGAAGATGGGCATCCGGTACATGGTCATGCCGGGCGCGCGCAGGCAGACCACCGTGGTGATCATGTTGACCGCGCCGAGAATGGTGCCCAGACCGGACACCACCAGCCCGGAGATCCACAGGTCGGCGCCGACGCCGGGCGAGTGGATCGCGTCCGAGAGCGGGGTGTAGGCGAACCAGCCGAAGTCGGCGGCGCCACCCGGGGTGATGAACCCGGACATCACGATCAGGCCGCCGAAGAGGTACAGCCAGTAGGAGAACGCGTTCAGCCGCGGGAACGCCACGTCGGGCGAGCCGATCTGCAGCGGCAGGACGAAGTTCGCGAAGCCGAACAGGATGGGCGTCGCGTAGAGCAGCAGCATCACCGTGCCGTGCATGGTGAACAGCTGGTTGTACTGCTCCTGGGAGAGGAACTGCTGCCCCGGCCGGGCCAGCTCGCTCCGGATCAGCATCGCCATCGCGCCGCCGACCATGAAGAAGGCGAACGAGGTGACCAGGTACATGATGCCGATTTGCTTGTGGTCCGTCGTGCGGAACAACCGCAGCAGGTACGAACCCTTCACCGACTCGCGCGCCGGGTACGGGCGCGTGGCGATCGGCTTGGGGGCTACGGCCGTCACTCCTGCCTCCTGCACTGCTCTTGTGGTGGTCCCGGCCGCGGACAGGCCACGGCCGAGTGGCTACGGGGATCGTAGCCCGCACCCGCAACGGGGGCGCGCACCGGCTGGCAAGATCGCGGGATCGGGCGGGCGCACCGGGGCTGACCCGCGCGAATCCGCCTGGTTCGGCACCGCGGGACCACCCGCGACCACCCGTTTCGGGGAGGTGAGGCGGCACTGTGGCCTCCCTCACCCCACCGAGCGGGAAGGCGGCGCTACGCCCGGCTCCACGGTTGCAGCCACGGGCTGGCGGGCCAGTTCTCGGCGGCGGCCAGCAGGGGCATGGCGGTGGCGCCGTCGAGGTGTTCGCGCACGATGTCGGCGTGCCCGGCGTGGCGCGCGGCCTCCTCGATCATGTGCAGCAGCACCCACCGCACCGACCAGGCCTCCAGGTCGTCCGGGTACCAGGGCACGCCCTTCGGCACCGGGACCGGCTGCCCGAGGTCGGGCACCGCGCCGATCACCCGCTCGGTCCGCCGCGCCACCTCGGCGGACAGCTCCAGCACCCCGGCCAGCGTCTCGTCCTCGCGCAGGACGAACGCGTCGGCGTAGTCCTCCATCGCCGGCTGCGGCGGGTCGTCGAACTCGATCAGGTCGATCCAGTTCCGCTCGGTGACCGCCACGTGCTTGACCAGTCCGCCGACGGTCAGCGCGCTGCGGCTCGGTGCCCTCCTGGCCTCCTCGTCGGTCAGCCCGTGCGCGGCGATCCGGAGCACGCGGCGCTGTTGTTCGAGGAAGGCGAGCAGGCCTTCGCGTTCGTCGGCCACCGGACCGGCGTTGGCATCCATCACGGGCGCATCATGCCACCCGGCGAAGCCGTTCGGCGTCAGTCAGATAAGCCGCGCCGACCAGCAGCAGCGCCGCCATCGCGATCGCCTGCACCCGGGTGGCCAGCCCGGCCACCGGTTCGACCAGGTGCACGCCCACCTCGCTGCCCGCGACCAGCACGAAGACCACCACCGCCACCGCCCGCCAGCGCGGCGGCCACCAGACGATCAGGCTCGCCGCGCCGATCAGGTAGATACCGGTCAGCACCTCGGTGAGCACCACGTGCGCCCGGTGCGACGGGGAGGTGCCCGCGCACAGCTCGTTCACCGAACTCGCGCAGTCCAGCGGCAGCAGCGCGTGCGCGATCAGCACCGTGCCGAACAGGCCGACGGCGACCACGGACAGCCGCGACACCCAGTGCGTCGGGGCGAGCCGGTTCAACGGGGGCACCGCCGCGATGAACGCGGCCCCGGCGACCACCTCCGCGGTCCGGAACAACCGGCCGTACGGCTGGTCCCGCGCGGCGAACTCGTCCACCGGTGAACGCAGTACGGACAGCCCGGTCGGGACCACCAGTTCCAGCACCCACGCCGAGTAGCCGGCGACGGCCAGCGCGAGCAGCGCCATCGCCACCAGGCGGACCAGCCGGAATCCCCTCACGCGCAAAAGAGTGACACGCCAGTCACCCGGAGGTGGTCAGCCCCTCGCCCGAACGAACGGGAACACCACCGTCTGCCGGATCGACGCTCCGGTGAGCAGCATCAACAGCCGGTCGACGCCCATGCCGAGCCCGCCGGTCGGCGGCATGCCGTGTTCGAGCGCGAGCAGGAAGTCCTCGTCCAGCTCCATCGCCTCGATGTCCCCGCTGGCCGCCCGCAGCGACTGCGCCTCGAGCCGCCGCCGCTGTTCGAGCGGGTCGGTCAGCTCGCTGTAGGCGGTGCCGATCTCGGCGCCGAAGGCGATCAGGTCCCAGCGCTCGGCCAGCCGCGGGTCCACCCGGTGGCGCCGGGTCAGCGGGGAGACCTCGGTCGGGTAGTCGGTGTAGAAGACCGGGCTCGTCGTGTGCGGTTCGACCAGGTGCTCGTGTGCCTTGAGCACCAGGTCGCCCTGGCCCAGCTCGTCGGCGCCGTCGAGCGGGACCCCGGCCTGGCGGCACAGACGGCGCAACTCGGAGACCGTGGTGCCGGCGTCGATCCGCTCTCCGAACGCCTCGGACACCGCGTCGTGCACGGTGATCACCGGCCAGTCGCCGGAGATGTCGACCTCACCGAGCCCTGGCCGCCGCACCACCTGGCTGCCATACGCGGCTTCGGCGGCGCACTGCACCAGCTCCCGCATCAGCCGTCGCATGGTGCCGTAGTCGGCGTACGCCTGGTACGCCTCGAGCATGGTGAACTCGGGGTTGTGCGTGGCGTCCACGCCCTCGTTGCGGAAGTTGCGGTTCAGCTCGAAGACGCGCTCGACCCCGGCCACGCACAGTCGCTTGAGGTACAACTCCGGTGCGATCCGCAGGTACATCCGCATGTCGTAGGCGTTGATGTGGGTGACGAACGGGCGCGCGTTGGCGCCGCCGTGCACGGTCTGCAGCATCGGCGTCTCGACCTCGAGGAAATCGCGCCGGTGCAGGCGTTCCCGCAGGGCGCGGACCACCGTGCCGCGCATCCGGAGCATGGCCGCCGCGTCCGGGTTGACCGCCAGATCGAGGTACCGCTTCCGCACCCTGGCCTCCGGATCGGCCAGGCCCTTGCGACGGTCCGGCAGCGGGTGCAGGCACTTCGCGGTGACCGTCCACTCCGTGACGAGCACGGAAAGCTCGCCGCGACGAGAGGTGATCACTTCGCCGGTCACGCCGACGTGGTCACCGAGGTCCACTCCGGACCGCCAGTCGTCCAGCGGCAGCACGTCGGCCGCGAGCATCAACTGCAGTTCGCCGCTGAAGTCCTTGAGGCGCGCGAAACACAGCCCGCCGAGGTTGCGCAGCGCGACCACCCGCCCGGCCACGCTCACCCGCTCCCCGGTGTGCCGATCCGGCTCCAGGTCGCCGAACTTCGTCACCACGTCACCGAGCACGGAGTCTCGTTCGAAGCCGACCGGGTACGGGTCCATCCCGGCCGCGCGCAACCGGTCGAGCTTCGCGATCCGCACGCGGACCTGCTCCGGTCGCCGCACCGGTTTCACCGCGACCGTGGCCGCCGCGCGTTCCTCGATCCGCCGCACCTCGCCGACGAAGTCATCGGTGACGGTTTCCAGGCGCAGCGCGCGATGCGCGCCGACGCTCGGCACGAAGCCCTCCAGCGCACCGGCGACCAGGCTCACCTTCGGCAGCCGCCGCGCCGAGGCGTAGCAGAGGAATCGCGGCTCCCATTCAGGTCCGTACTTGGCGTTCGCGCGATACAGCGATTCGAGCTGGAAGAAGCGCGAGAACACGCTGAGCACCGCGCGCCACGCCCGCAGCACCGGCCCGGCGCCGATCCGCTCACCACCGGCGAAAACCGCGCGGAACATCGCGAAGTTGAGCGAAATCCGTTGCGCGCCAAGGCGAGAGCACGCGGCGACCAGTTCGGCGAGCAGGAACTCGTTGAGCCCGTTGCCCGCGTCGCGATCCCGGCGCATCAGGTCCAGTGACAGCCCCCGGCGACCCCACGGCACGAACGAAAGCAGCCCGCGGAGTTCACCGTCCGCGTCGAACGCCTCGACCATCACGCACCGGCCGTCGGACGGGTCACCGAGCCGTCCCAGCGCCATCGAGAACCCGCGTTCACTTTCGCCGCCGCGCCATTGTTGGGCCTTTTTCAACAGCGACGCCATTTCCTCCTGGGAAATCTCGGAATGGCGGCGGACGCGACTGGAGAAACCCGCGCGCTCGATCCGGCTCACCGCCTGCCGGACGGTGCGGCGATCGGGTCCGCTCAGGCTGAAGTCACGCACGTCGAGAATGGCTTCGTCCCCGATTTCCAGCGCTTTCAACCCGGCCGCGGTGTACACCTCGGCACCACGGCGGCTCGCGCCGAGCACCCCGGGAACCCAGCCGTACCGCCGCGCTTCGGCCAGCCATTCCCGCACCGCCGCCGGCCACGCCTCGGGATCGCCGACCGGATCCGCGCTGGCGATGCTCGTGCCGCCGAGCACGCGATAGGTGACCGCGGCACGTCCGGAAGGCGCAAAAACCACGCTTTTGTCCCGGCGAGTGGCGAAATAGCCGAGCGAATCCGGTTCGCCGTGCTCGGCGAGCAGTTCCCGCAGCCGCAGTTCCTCCTCGTCGGTTCGCAGATGCCGGGTGCGCACCCCGCGGAAGAAGACAAAAAGGGCGGCGACGGTGGCGAAGGTGCCACCGAGATCGAGCAGCACGTCCAGCCAGTCCGGCCCGTGGCCGACGCCGAACCGGCCCAGCCGCAGCAGTTCACCGGTGGAGTGGTTGGCCGCCCAGACGAACCGCTCCCAGCTGCTCGCCAGCGTGCCGGGAAAGATCTCGGCGAGGATCCAGCCACCGATGGTCACCGTGGCCATTCCGGCGAACAGCACCAGCACGCCGCGCAGGAACGCACCGGGCGCCAGCCGCGCCGGGAAGGCGGGGCGCAGCGCGAGCAGGAACGCGGTGAGCGCGGCGGCGACCAGTTCCAGCCCGCCGATCGCGGCCACGATGTGCGGGATCTGCACGAATTCGTCCGGCCGCAGGTCGACCAGGCCGGGCGCCCACAGCAGCAGGGCCTGCCCGGCCAGCATGATCACCAGGCCGACGACCTGGAACAGCACCAGCGTGTACAGCGCGGCCCGTTTGCGGCGGCGCAGCGCGGCGCCGAGCACCACCAGCACCAGCGCGATCACCAGGTTCGCGTCGGCGGGGATGCTGAGCAGCCAGAACACCCCGGCCAGCACGTGGCGCAGCCAGCGCCCGTCGTCACCGAGCAGCAGGAACAGCAGGGAGGAGAAGGCACCGAGCTGCACCACGGTGGCGACGAGCCCCGCGGTCCTCGCCTTCCACCTGGGCAGGGGTGGCTTGCTCACGATCGGGTTCCCAGTCGTTCTCGACGGCATCTGGAGTTCTTACTCAACCCGCGCCACCCCTCATCCGACATCATCCGCGAGTCTGACCGCCGGGAGCGATCCTTCCTTCGAACGGGGGATCCGCCGGTAGCGGCCCGACCGTACCGGTGTGAAGCTGGTCGCAGCCCGCTTGGGGGCACCCGCGCGCGGTGTCACGCTGGTCATCCACCCGAAAACCGCACGAAGGTCCACAGCGTCCACAACGGAAGGGACGGTCGACGACGATGTCTGCCCCCGGCACTGATGGCGGCGAACTTGCCGCACCGTACGGCTCCGGTCCCTCGGCGCGAGAAGCCGCGCCCCGCAAGAAAGTCCGCGTGCACCACTTGCGGGAACTGAAGGAACGCGGTGAGACGTGGCCGATGCTCACCGCCTACGACATGTACACCGCGGAACTGTTCGACGAAGCCGGGATCCCGGTGCTGCTCGTCGGCGACTCCGCGGCCAACAACGTGTTCGGCTACGACACGTCGCTCCCGGTGACGGTGGACGAGCTGCTGCCGCTGGTGCGCGGGGTGACCAGGGCGGTGAAGTACGCGCTCGTGGTGGCCGACCTGCCGTTCGGCTCGTACCAGCTCTCGCCGGAGCAGGCGCTGGCGACAGCGGTCCGGTTCATGAAGGAGGGCCGCGCGCACGCGGTCAAGCTGGAGGGCGGGCGGAAGTTCGCGCCGCACGTGGAGGCGCTGACCTCGGCGGGCGTGCCGGTGATGGGGCACATCGGGTTCACCCCGCAGAGCGAGCACAACCTGGGCGGGTACCGGGTGCAGGGGCGTGGCGCGGCCGGGGAGGAACTGGTCGCCGACGCGCTGGCGTTGCAGGAGGCGGGTGCCTTCTCGGTGGTGATGGAGATGGTGCCGGCGGAGGTGGCCAAGCAGGTCACGCACTCGCTGAGCATTCCGACCATCGGCATCGGCGCGGGCTCGGACTGCGACGCGCAGGTGCTGGTGTGGCAGGACATGGCGGGCCTGCGGCGGGGGAAGGCGCCGCGCTTCGTGAAGCGCTACGCCGATCTGGCGGGCGTGCTTTCGGACGCCGCCACCGCCTTCGCCGAAGACGTCCGCCGAGGCGAGTTCCCCGGCCCGGAACACTCCTTCCACTGATCCTCTTCGTTCAGGTATATGAACGCAGGTCACATGCTTGACTGTATTCAGTCAGTGGCTTAGCGTTTACCCACCGCCGCCACGGGTCCTCGACGAGGAGGAGACGATGCGCGTACCGCGCACCGCGAAACCAGACACATCGGGCTCGCCCGGTGTGCGTGCCACTGCCCGGTCCGCGCCGGAATCCTCCCTTCGTCGGGTCTTCACTCCCTGAAATCCCCCCGGACCGGGGGCTCGTTCAGTCTGGCGGCGGGAGCGAGCCCCCACCTCCGTCCGTGCGCACCACTGCGCCCGCGCATGAGGCACAGTGGTGCGCATGGATGAGCTGTACCCGGCGATCGAGCCGTTCCGGACCGGACTGCTCGAGGTCGGCGACGGGCACCTGGTGCACTGGGAGGCGTCCGGCAATCCGGACGGCAAACCGGTGGTGGTGCTGCACGGCGGGCCCGGCAGCGGGCTGACTCCGTTGTCCCGCAGGCACTTCGACCCGTCGGCGTATCTGGTCGTGCAGTTCGACCAGCGCGGTTCGGGGCGCAGCACGCCGAGCATCACCGATCCCGACGTGAACCTGTCGGCCAACACGACCTGGCACCTGGTCGCGGACCTGGAGCTGCTGCGCGAACACCTCGGCATCGACCGGTGGCAGCTGTTCGGTGGTTCGTGGGGTGCGACGCTCGCGCTCGCCTACGCCGAAACGCATCCGGGACGGGTCAGCGAGATCGTGTTGCGCGGGGTGTTCACCGCGCGGCAGAGCGAACTGGACTGGATCTACCGGGATGGTGCTTCGCGGTTGTACCCGGATGCTTGGGGCGCCTACCTCGAGCCGATCCCTTTCGCCGAGCGAGATGATCCGCTGGCCGCGTACCACCGCCTCGTCTACCACCCGGACCGCGGTGTGCGAGAGACCGCGGCGATCGCTTGGAGCGCTTGGGAAGGCGCCATCGTCTCGCTGGTGCCGCAGCCGAGCTATCTGCAGAACTACAGTCGGCCGGGGTTCGCGCTGTCGTTCGCGCGGATCGCGCTGCACTATTTCGGCCACGGCGCCTGGCTGGACGATGGCCAACTGATCCGGGACGCGGCGAAGCTGAGCGGTATCCCGGGTGTGCTGGTGCAGGGCCGGTACGACGTGGTGTGCCCGCCGACGACGGCCTGGGAACTACACCAGGCCTGGCCCGGTTCGGAACTCCACCTACTGAACACCGCGGGACACGCGGTGAACGACCCGGGCGTGTTGGCGGGCTTGAGGGCCGCAACCGACCGCTTCCGCTGACCGATTCTCCTTGAGCTGGGTCGGGCCCCACCGCGAACCCGGCGGGGTGCCTACTCGGTTCGGCTGAGCCCGCGTGCCCAGCCGGGTGGAGCGAGCTGGCCGCCGCCGACTTGGGCGGCGTCGGCCAGGGGGCCTGTCCTCCGCGCCCGCGACGAGGTGGGCTCTGGTCGCGCCAGCGATCGTGAGGCGCCGCGAATCGGCGGGAGTGTGCTTGTTCAGCCGGGTGGAGTGGGCTGGTCGGTGTCGGTGATGGTGAGGGCGATCCAGAACTCCGCGCGCGTGCCTGGTGAGGCGAGGCTGCGGCCGGTCAATGCCTCCACCTTGCGCAAGCGATTGCGCAGGGTGTGGCGGTGGATGCCGAGACGGGTGGCGGCGGCGTCGTAGTGGCCGTGTTCTTCCAGCCAGCAGCGCAGGGCCTCGGCGAGATCAGTGCTCAAAGGCGAGAGCAGGGACTCCGCGAAGAGAGCAGTGCTCTCGGATGGGAGCAGTGATAACAAACCGGAGCCCGCGTACTCGGCGAAGTCCAGCCAGGCGACCCGTTGCGCGCGGGCGGCTCGAGCGGCCTGCGAAGCCTGGCGAAAAGCAGCGGCCGCGGCGAGCGGACCGGAGCCACCCGCGTGCGAACCGGAGCCCCCAGTGCGCAGGCCGGAACCCCCGGTGAGCGGGCCGGAACCCCCGGTGAGCG
Source organism: Amycolatopsis sp. YIM 10 (assembly GCF_009429145.1). Classification (GTDB taxonomy): domain Bacteria; phylum Actinomycetota; class Actinomycetes; order Mycobacteriales; family Pseudonocardiaceae; genus Amycolatopsis. The sequence goes on from NZ_CP045480.1 coordinate 8,989,057, forward strand.
GGCCGGAGCCCTCCGCGTGCGAACCGGAGGCCGCCGCGTGTAGGCCGGAGATTCCGGCGTGTAGGGCAAGTCGGTGCACCAGGGGCTCCACGACGTCGACGTCCGGCGCGACGACCACCACCTCCCCCTCTCGCTCCACAACGAACGCCTCCCCCAAGGCCTCGGCGAAAGCACGCCGTCCGGCGGCCGCGCCCACGATGACCGCGATCCGCCAGGGTGGCTCCGGCATGGCCGGCCACAGCCGCCGGATGGTTGTCACCGCGAGGGTCTCCTCGGCCAGCAGCAAGTCGAACAAGCCGGAGCGCAACTGCCCCAGCACCCCGCTCTGCTCCCGATTCCGTTGCAGCGCAAGCGAAAGCAGCGAAGCCGCCGTGTTCACGATGAACTGCTCCGCCGCGTCCAGCGCTACCCCGCGCCCCACCGCGAGCACCGTCCGCGAGTCCAGCGAGTGCAGGACGACCTCGTCCCCCGACGGGAGCCGAAAACCTCGCGTTCCCCGCAAGCCCGCGACCTCCAGCGAAGCCGCGTGCGATCGCGCCGAGGCGGGTGAGGCTTCCACCGGCGTCCCCGAGTCCAGCAGCAGCACCCAGCCGTCGACCAACCTGGCCAGCCGGCGCACCACCGCGCCCGGCCCGCCCCGGCCGACCGCCGCCCTGGTCAGTTCCTGCTGACCCCGCCCGGTCCGCACCACGGTGGCGTACTCGTCGGCCGCCACCGCCGCCGACACCGCCTTCGTGATCGCGATGAACGGCACCTCGTGCGGCACCTCCAGCAGCGGCAACCCGGCGGCCTCCGCGGCGGCGACCAGGCCCGGCGGCACGCGGTCGTGGATCACCCCGCTGCCGAAGCCGATCCCGGCCACACCCGCCGCCACCAGCCTGTCCACATAGGACACATAGGCCCCGGAGGAATCACCAGCCGCACCCAAGGCCACAGAGGAATCACCAACCGTGCCCCACGCCGCCCCGGAATCACCGGCCGCGGGCTCGAAGGCCAGTCCCGTGGTCAGCAGCAGCTCACCACCGTCCAGGAACGCGGTCGGGTCCACCAGCTCCGTCGGGTGCACCCAGCCGATCGCGCGATCCACCCCCGCCGACCCGGCCAGCACACGCAGGCCCTCCGCCGACGCGAGCTGACCCAGCGAAAGTGCCATAGTGGCGAATTCTACCGAGGACCTTGTCCAAGATGGCACCTGACCGGCACCGGCACCGGTCGCATCCTGAAGCCATGACCGCCCAGATCGCGCAGCGCAGGCTGCTGACCGAAATCCCCGGCCCGGCCTCCCGCGCCCTGCAGGAACGCCGCGGCGACGCGGTGGCCGCGGGCGTCGGCTCGGTGCTGCCCGTCTACATCACCTCGGCCGACGGCGGCCTGCTCACCGACGCCGACGGCAACACGCTGATCGACCTAGGCTCCGGCATCGCGGTGACCAACGTCGGCCACAACGTCCCGGCCGTGGTCGACCGCGTCCGCGCGCAGGTGGCCGAGTTCACCCACACCTGCTTCATGGTCACGCCGTACGAGGGTTACGTCCGGGTCTGCGAGGAACTCCAGGACCTCACCCCCGGCGACCACAACAAGCGCTCGGTCCTGTTCAACTCCGGCGCCGAAGCGGTGGAGAACGCGGTGAAGATCGCCCGCGTGGCCACCGGCCGCCAGGCCGTCGTGGTGTTCGACCACGCCTACCACGGCCGCACCAACCTGACCATGGCGCTGACCGCGAAGTCCGTCCCGTACAAGCACGGCTTCGGCCCGTTCGCGCCCGAGGTCTACCGGGTGCCCGGCTCCTACCCCTACCGCGACAGCCTGTCCGGGCCCGAGGCCGCGGCCGCCGCCATCGACCGGATCGAGAAGCAGCTCGGCGGGGACCAGGTCGCCGCCGTGGTGATCGAGCCGATCCAGGGCGAGGGCGGGTTCATCGAGCCCGCGCCCGGCTTCCTGCCCGCGCTGGCCGACTGGTGCGCGCGCAACGGCGTGGTCTTCGTCGCCGACGAGGTGCAGACCGGCTTCTGCCGCACCGGCGACTGGTTCGCGTCGAACCACGAGAACGTGGTGCCGGACCTGATCGCCACCGCGAAGGGCATCGCCGGCGGGCTGCCGCTGGCCGCCGTCACCGGGCGTGCGGAGCTGATGGACGCCGTGCCGTCCGGCGGCCTCGGCGGCACCTACGGCGGCAACCCGATCGCCTGCGCCGCCGCGCTCGGCTCGATCGAGACCATGCGCGCCGAGCGGCTGGACCTGGCCGCGCGCGGCATCGCCGACACCGTGCGGCCCCGGCTGCGCGCGATCGGTGAGCGCACCGGCGTCATCGGTGACGTCCGTGGCCGGGGCGCCATGCTCGCCGCCGAATTCGTGACGGACGGGAAGCCGGACGCGGCGCTGACCGGCCGCATCGCCAAGGCGTGCCACGCGGCCGGTGTGGTGGTGCTGACCTGTGGCACCTACGGCAACGTCGTGCGCCTGCTGCCGCCGCTGTCCCTCTCCCCCGAACTGCTCGACGAGGGCCTTTCCGTGCTCGAGCAGGCAATTCTCGCGGAGGCCGGGAAATGAGCACCTTCCCCTTCTGGGTCGCCGGAAAACCGGTTCACGACGGCGCGATCACCATGATCCGCAGCCCCTACGACGGCTCGGTCGCCGGCACGCATTACGTGCCGGATGACGCCGAGGTCGACGCCGCCGTCCAAGCCGCCGACGACGTCCGAAACGAAGCCGCACGCACGCCCGCGCATGTCCGCGCCGCCGCGCTCGACCACGTTTCCCGGCAACTGATCGAGCGCGCCGAGGAGTTCGCCCGGCTGATCACCGCCGAATCGGCCAAGCCGATCAAGTGGTCGCGCGGGGAAGTGGCCCGCGCGGCGTCGACCTTCCGCTGGGCCGCCGAAGAAGCGCGCCGCTTCACCGGCGAACTGCAGCGGCTCGACACCGATCCCGGCGGTACCGGCCGGATGGCGCTCGTGCGGCGCGTGCCGAAGGGCCCGATCCTCGGCATCACGCCGTTCAACTTCCCGCTGAACCTGGTGGCGCACAAGGTCGCGCCGGCGATCGCGGTCGGCGCGCCGATCGTGCTCAAGCCCGCGCCCGCCACCCCGCTCACCGCGTTGCTGCTCGGTGAACTGCTCGCCGAGACCGCGTTGCCCGCCGGAAGCTGGTCGATCCTGCCCACCGGCAACGACGTGGCGGCGCGGCTGGTCACCGATCCGCGGCTGCCGGTGGTCTCGTTCACCGGTTCCGTGCCGGTGGGCTGGGGCATCCGGGAAAGCGCGCCGCGCAAGCACGTGGCGCTCGAACTCGGTGGCAACGCGGCGGCCATCGTCTGTCCTGATTGGACGGACCTGGAGTTCGCCGCGCAGCGCATCGCCACCTTCGCGATGTACCAGGCCGGGCAGTCGTGCATCTCGGTGCAGCGCGTCTACGCACACGCCGACGTGTTCGACGAGCTGGTGGAAAAGGTCACCGCCGCGGTCTCGGCGCTGGGCGTCGGCGACCCGAACGACGACACCACCGACGTCGGCCCGCTGATCAACACGGCCGCCGCCGAGCGGGTCGAGGCATGGGTCCGCGAAGCCGGTGGCGAGGTGACCAGGGACGGCGCGACGCTGTCGCCGACCGTGCTGACCAACGTGGCCGAGGACGCGAAGGTGCTCGCCGACGAGGTGTTCGGCCCGGTGGTCACGCTGAACCGCGTGGACTCCGTGGAAGAGGCGTTCGACCGGGTCAACGACTCGCGCTTCGGCCTGCAGACCGGGGTTTTCACCCGCGACCTGCCCACCGCGTTCGAGGCTTCCGCGCGCCTCGACGTCGGCGGGGTGGTGATCGGTGACGTGCCGAGCTTCCGCGCCGACCAGATGCCCTACGGCGGGGTGAAGGACTCCGGCGTCGGGCGCGAAGGCCCCGCCGCGGCGATGCTCGACTTCACGGAAGAGCGGGTAACCGTGCTGACAGGGCTGCCGTTGTAGCCTCGTGCGCCTCGACGAGCGACGGGCCGTACCAGGTCAGGAACCGCCCGGAGACCAGCACGTAGGGCACTCCGGGAAAGGCCTCCGGCCCGTCCTCGTCGGTGAACAGATAGGGCTCGTCGGGCAGCACCAATAGATCCGCCGCGCCGCTTTCGAACTGCGCGCGCAGTTCTTCCAGCGAAGGGCGTGGGTAGCGGTCTTCGTGGTCGGCGTAGGTCAGCTCCACACCGAGGCGGCGCAGCACGTCACCGCCGAAGGTCTCCCGGCCGAGCACCACCCACGGCTTGCGCCAGACCGGCACGACCGCCTTCGCGCGCACCGGCGGGGTCTCGCGCCACAGGTCCTCGGCGCGCACCAGCCAGTCCGGCTCGTCGAGTTCGAGGCCCTGGGTGAGCAGGCGGCGCAGCGAGCCGAGCGCGGCGGGCACGGTCGCCGCCGCGGCCATCACCCACACCGGAATCCCGTTGGCGCGCAAGCGTTCCACGTCCTCCGGACGGCTCTCCTCGGCATTGGCCAGCACCAGTTCCGGGCGCAGGTCGAGGATCCGGTCCACCTTCGGGTACTTCGAGCCGCCGATGCGCGGCAGGTCCAGCCCCGGCGGATGGGTGCAGTAGTCGGTGACGCCGACCAGCGTGCCCGGCGCGCTCACCGCCACCGCCTCGGTCAGCGACGGCACCATCGAGACGATCCGCGCCGGCACGCCGGTCAGCGGCACGTCCTCGCCGAGGTCATCGGTCATCCGCATGCGCTCACACCCGCTCGAAGCTCACCTTGCGCTTGTCCACGTCCACCGCGGTCAGCCGGATGGTCACCCGCCCGCCCTCGGTGAAGCCCTCACCACTGCTCTTGGCGATCACCGGCGGTTCCTCCAGCAGGACCTCCGCCCTGGTCTCCTCGGCACGCAGCACCACCGCGCCGAAGGTGTCGCCGATGCGGTCGGCCAGTATCCACGCCTCGACCTGGTCCACGCAGGCGCGTTCGACCCTGGCCGCCAGCGTGTCCGACGCGCTCATCAGCTCTGGCAGCCTGCCCAGCGCTTCGCGCACCCACTCCGGCACCGGGCGGTCCGCGGTCACCGCGAGGCAGATCTCGGTGGCGAACCTGTCCACCAGGCGCCGGATCGGCGCGGTGACGTGCGAGTACGGGCCGCCGATGCCCGCATGCGTGCTGACCTCGGGCGCGGTGCCGTCGAAGGCGGTGTACCCGGCGCCGCGCAGGAGCCGCGTGGTGTCGGCGTAGAGCGCCAGCGATTCCGGCTGCCGGGGGTCCAGTGTGGACAGCAGCTCGGCGACCCCGGCCTCGGCGGGCCAGTCGATGCCCAGCGCGCGGGCCGAGCGGCGCAGCCAGCTCACCGCGTCCGGCTCGGCCTCGGGCAGCGTGCGCAGCACGCCGATCCCGGCGTCGATCATGATCCGCGCCGCGCTCATCCCGGTGAGCAGGGAGATCTCGGCGTTCCAGGCGTCGACGTCGGTGCGGGGACGGCGCATCAGCCGCCAGTTGCCCTCCTCATCGGCGTTGACCTCCTGCTCCGGGAGCTGGAGTTCCAGCGCGCCGCGGTGCACGGCCAGCTCGCGGCGCAGGCGGCCGAGCACCGGCAGCGCGGCGATGGACGGATGGGCGCGGTCCGCGCGGACCGCGGCTTGGACGGTCTCGTAGTCGAACTGCTCGGTGGAGCGGACGAGCGCGCGGCGCACGTGGACCGAGAGCGGCTCGCCGTCGGCGTCGGTGTCGATCGTCCAGAGCACCGCGCGGCGCGTTTCGCCTGGCAGCAGGCTCGCCGCGCCCTCCGAGAGCACCGGCGGGTGCAGCGGCACGTTGCCGTCGGGCAGGTACAGGGTCTGCCCGCGACGACGGGCCTCACGATCGATCGGCCCGCCGGGCGCGACAAAAGCGGCCAGGTCGGCGATCGCGTAGTGCACGCGGAAGCCACGCGGACGGCGTTCGACCAGCAGCGCCTGGTCGAGGTCCTTCGAGCCGGGCGGATCGATGGTGACCAGCGGCAGGGCGGTGGCGTCCTCGCGGTCGCCGTCGAGCTGCAGCGGGTCCATCACCGCGGCTTCGGCCTCGGCCAGCACGTCGGCGCCGAATCCGTCGGGCAGCGCGAACTCGGTGCGCAGCCGGCCGAAGTCACCACCGGCCGGATGCGTGCCTAGCGCTACAGGGGCCACCACACGACCCTAACCCGAGTTGTGCCTGTTCCGGGCCCTTCGGCGGGCCCGGGATCAGTCCTCGTCCCAGTCGCGGTCGGCGGCGTCGGCCGCCTTGGTGCGCTCGCGGGCGATCTCCAGCGCGCGCCGGGCGGTCGCCTCGTCGGGGTACGGGCCGAGCAGGTCGACCGAGCGCGCCCGCTCCAGGTGCTCCACCTCGTTGGTCCTGGTGTTGTAGTACCAGCCGGGGTCGGGGTTCGGATCCTTCGCCATGCCCCCGAGCCTGGCACCTCCGGCGCGCTCGCGCGACCCCGCCAACTGGTCCAGACCACTTGACAAGTGTCTCAATGGTCTAGTCCAATTTAGGGTGACCTGCGTCACCAACCTTCGGGAGGCCCGGATGAGACGCCTGTTCACCGCACTGCTGCCGATGCTCGCGCTGCTCATGGTGGCCCCCGGCACGGCTTCGGCCGCGCTCCCGAAGCACGTGCTGGTCGGCTACCTGCACGCCGGCTTCGCGAACGGTTCGGGTTACGTCCGGATGCAGGACGTGCCGGACGAATGGGACATCATCAATCTCGCCTTCGCCGAGCCGACCTCGGTCACCTCCGGCGACCTGCGGTTCTCGCTGTGCCCGGCGGCCGAGTGCCCGAACGTGGAGAGCGAGGCCGAGTTCATCCAGGCGATCAAGGCCAAGCAGGCGCAGGGCAAGAAGGTGCTGATCTCCATCGGCGGGCAGAACGGCCAGGTCCAGCTGAGCACCGCCGCCGCGCGTGACAAGTTCGTCAGCTCGGTGGCGGCGATCATCGACAAGTACGGCCTCGACGGGCTGGACATCGACTTCGAGGGTCATTCGCTGTCGCTGAACCCAGGCGACCGAACGCTGGCCAGCCCGACCACGCCGGTGATCGTCAACCTGATCTCCGCACTGAAGTCGCTCAAAGCCCGCTACGGCGCCGAGTTCGTGCTGACCATGGCGCCGGAGACGTTCTTCGTGCAGCTGGGGTACCAGTTCTACGGCAGCGGCCAGTGGGGCGGCGCGGATCCGCGGGCAGCGGCGTACCTGCCGGTCATCCACGCGCTGCGGGACAGCCTGACGCTGCTGCACGTCCAGGACTACAACTCCGGGCCGATCATGGGGCTGGACAACCAGTACCACACGATGGGCGTCGCGGACTTCCACACCGCGATGACCGACATGGTGCTGGCCGGGTTCCCGATCGAGGGCAACGCGGCGAACCCGTTCCCGCCGTTGCGGCAGGACCAGGTCGCGTTCGGGCTGCCGGCCAACTCGTACGCCGGCAACGGGTTCACGCCGGTGGCCGAGGTGCACAGGTCGCTGGACTGCCTGATGAAGGCGCAGAACTGCGGCACGTACAAGCCGCGCGGGGTCTACCCGAACCTGCGCGGGCTGATGTCGTGGTCGATCAACTGGGACAAGTTCACCGGGCAGGAGTTCTCGAAGGCGCACCGGGCGAAGCTGCCCCGGTGAGTCACTTCCGGTAGCGGTACGGGATCTCGGTCGGGTCGCCGCTGGGGCCGAAGGTCGTCTCGTCGGTTTGCGGCGGCTCGGACGAGGAGGCGGCCGAGGCCGAGTCGGGCAGCTCGTCGAACCAGCCGCGGTCGTTGACCGGGAGGCGGAGGCCGCGGGGCGGGGTGTCGGTGTCGTCGGGATTGTTCTGGCCCTGTTGGGCCGACGGCACGGCGAACGGCTCGTCGAGATCGGTCACGGGCTTCGCGGTCGGCGGCGGGACCACGGGGAGCTGCCCGGAGGTGGACGCCGCCGTCTCGCCAGGCGCCAACGGCGGATTCCACGGCGCTTGGGGCGGCGCGGACTGTGGCTGGCTGCCGGTTTCGGGCTGGGAAAAGCCAATCGGCAGGGGCGGGGCGGTCTTCGGCTCAGCCTGGCCCCCGGGCTCCGGCTGCTGGGAAGCGGTGGGATGGGTTTGGGCCTCGGGCCGCGGCTGGACAGCCTCGGCCGATGCCTGCGACACGGACTGCGAGAAACCGATCGGCGGCGCTTGAGCGGGTGAAGGCTCGGCTGCCGCCGAGGGGCTGGGCTGGCCAGCGGCCGCCTGAGGTGCTTGGGGCTCGGCGGAGGTGGATGGCGCCGAGGGCTCGGGCTGTGTGGAGGCCGTCGGCGGAGCGGTCGGTGACGTGAGGGCTGTCTGCTGAGTCGGCGCAGCCGGGGGCTGGCCAGCCGGAGGTTGGGCGGCCGGGGACTGAGCGGCCGAAGCTTGCACCGCCGGGGACTGGTCAGCCGGGATTTGCGCGGCCGAGGCCGGCGCCGCCGGAGGTTGGGCGGCCGAGGCCGGCGTCGCCGGAGGTTGGGCGGCCGAGGCCGGCGTCGCCGGAGGTTGGGCGGCCGAGGCCGGCGTCGCCGGAGGTTGGGCGGCCGAGGCTGGCGCGGCCGGGGGCTGGCCAGCCGGAGGTTGGGCGGCCGGGGACTGAGCGGCCGAAGCTTGCACCGCCGGGAGCTGGTCAGCCGGGGATTGCGCGGCCGAGCCTTGCGCAGCCGGAGGTTGGGCGGCCGAGGCCGGCGCGGCCGAGGCTTGCCCAGCAGAGAGTTGGGCAGCAGAGGGTTGGGCGGCCGACGAGTGCCCAGCCGGAGGTTGGGCGGGGGATTCGGGGGAGGTGGCCGACGGCCCAGTATCCCGCGTCGGCGCTGGGGCCACGTTCTTCGAACGTTCCGGGATCGGGAGCGGCGGCGCCGCCGAGGTGTCCGGTTTCGCGGGCGTCGTCCGCCAGACCGGGGCCGGGGGCAGGTTCATCGGCACCGGCGCCCGCGAGGCGCCAGCGGCCGGAGCCTCCTGCCGCGGCCGCGACGGCGGGCGCTGCCGCACGATCGGGTCCAGCGTGGCGACCAGCACCGTGGTGCTCTCCGGGTTCTCCACCCGCCTGCCGCTGCGCTCGCGGTAAACCAGGTCCCCGTCCATGTCGATCTCGACCAGGTAACCCGCCTCGGCGAGCTGCTCCTCGTCCAGGTCCACCAAGCGCTCGTACCGCGACGGCGTCACCCGGTAGATCGGCCACGAAAGCCCGCGATGCGTGCCGTGGAACTGCGACAGCAGCTCCACCGTCTGCTGCTGCCACGGCAACGACATGCCCTCCGCCAGCGACCGCGGCAACACCACATAACCCTCGTCGACCCCGGGAAGCGGGGCGCGGTCGAGGAAATCGGCGAGCGGGGTGCTCGACGCGGGCGGCCCGCCGCGGCGCGGCATCGGCGGCCCGAACATGTTCCTCGGGTCCTCCGGGGCGCCCTTCTTCTTGCCGCGCTTGCCGAACTTCTTCGCCACCGACTACTCCTTAAACACCAGGCCGGACCGCCTGCGCGACGAGCTCGCCTTCGTCCCAGGAAACCTTCCTGGTGTGCACCGGGACGCCGCTCTGCTGCGCCTCCACCATCTTCCCATCACCCAGGTACATCGCCACGTGGTGAATGGTCTTCGGGTTCGACGGGTCGTACGCCCAGAACAGCAGATCACCCGGCTGTGCCTGCTCCACCGGCAACATCGCGCCCGCCTTGTACTGGTCCCGCGAAACCCTCGGCAGGGTGACACCGGCCGCCTCATACGCCCGCAGCATCAAGCCCGAGCAGTCGTAGGAGTTCGGCCCCGTCGCCCCCCAGACGTACGGCTTTCCCTGCTCCCCCAAGGCGAACTCGATCGCCTTCGCCGCGGTCTGGCTGGGCGGCAGCACCGCGCCGGTGCCCTCACCGCAGCCCGCGGCGTCGACCACCTCGCCGACGTTCTCCACCAGGTGCACGGCCATCGGTTCCCACTTGTGGTACCGATCCGGGAAACCCGAGCGCTCGACCGCCTGCGCCGCCTCGCCGGGGCGCATGGTCTCCCAGCCCTTCACCGACAGCAGCACGTCGTAGAACTTGTTGACCTGGTACGGCGGATCGGTCACCTGCGCGACCGTGCCCCAGCCCATCGACGGCCGCATCTGGAAGATGCCCAGCGAGTCGCGGTCGCCGTAGTTCAGGTTGCGCAGCCCCGATTCGGTCATCCCGGCCTGGATCGCGATCTGCCACGCGCGCGGGGACAGCTGCCGCTGCTTGCCGATGGTGATGATCAGCGTGACGATCTGCAGTTGCTCGTCCTTCAGGTTGGCCGCGTCCGCGGCCCCCTTGCCCTGCTGCCCCGGCTGGCTCGGCCCGATCGCCGCGTCGCAGCTGAGGTTGACCACCCCGAGGGCCTGCTGCTCCTGCTGGTTGTCCACCACCACGGCGACGGTGCCGGTGGTGACCACGGCCGCGAACAACACGGTGACCAGCACCCCGACGAGCACGCCGACTTTCACGGCTCAGCCCGCCTGGTCGAGCGCCGAAACCCGCCAGCCGACGTTCGTGCTGACCACGGTGATGGACAGTTTGGGCCCGTCGGTCGGCACCTCTGCCTCCAGTGAGCTGGTCAGCGAGTTGATCGGCACCGGCGCCCCGGTCACCCGGGTGGCCGGGATGTTCGCCGGGTCCACAGTGGACATCGTGGGCAGGAACTCGTCGGTGGTGAAGGGTTTCAGCCCGGCCATCCACTGCTCGGTGGTGATGCCGTCGGGATGGTTGACCCAGGCCGCGGCGAACTGCTCGGCCACGCGGACGGCGTCACCGTTGGGGGCCGCCGAGGTCGGCGACTCCCTCGGCTCGGACAGCCGCGTCGGCAGCGGACCGGTGGTGCCGCGCGCCGGCGGGGCGGCCTTGCCGTCGTCCGGGGTCACCGAGATCTCCCCGGCGCGGCCGGTGCGCTGCGGTCCGTTGTCCCCGACCAGTTTCGGCACCAGCACGCCGGCCGCGATCAACAGCACGGCCAGCACGACCAGCGAAACGGTCAGGTGGGTGGTCGAGCGCAGCGGCCAGCCCCAGAGCCTGCGGTACACCGCGGCGCGGCCGCGGTTGGTCCTGATCGGCATGGGTTACCCCCTCACGGCACGGTCGGTGTCACGAAGGTCCTCGCGCACCTCGAGCCCGCGCGAAGGGCGATAGATCACGTGCACCGGCCTGCCGCCCACCAGTTCCGGGTCCACCCGGCGGGGCTGGCGCGGTGCGGGCATGGCGGCCGACGGCGGCGCGCTCACCGGTGGCGCGAAAGCCGCCTCCGGCTGCGTTCCGTTGGCCGCGGTCATCCTCGACGGGATCACCACCGGCTCCGGGTCGTCGCCGCGATCCCAGCCGCGGTCGAACACCGGCGAGGTGTCCACCCGGCGGCTGGCCGGTTGCGGCAGCTGGTTGCCGGGCAGGTTGCCGCCCGGCGCGAACGCGCCGAACACCGGCATGCCGTTGGCACCGGCGGGCAGCTCGGCGTGGCCGCCGCCGGGCAGCGCGCCCGGGATGGCGCCGGACCAGGCCGCGGCCGGCCGGTTTCCGAGACCGGTGTTGTCCAGGCGCTGCGCGGAGGCGAACACCGTCGCCTCCGGGCGGAAACGGCCGCCGCCGGCGGTCGCGCCGATCGGGCCGCGCTGCTCGGTGCCGGTGGTCTCGTCGGTGTCGCGGACGTTCTGCCAGAACTCGTCCTGCGGGCTGGGTTCGTTGCTGTGCTTGCGGAAGCGGGAGAACAGCCCGCCGCGCGGGGTGGGCACCGCCGAGCCGACCATGCTCACCGACATCTCCACCATCTGCCAGAGCCGTCGGCCGGGGCGGCCGACCAGGAACAGCAGGATGGTGACCAGGCCGGCCATCGCCATCTGCACCAGCATCGACAGCGAGTTGCCCGCGTCGAAGATCGCCTGCAGCAGCAGCGCGTGCACGCCGGCCAGCACGGACAGCACGATCAGGTTGAACGCGACCGCCCCGAGCACCTTCGCCACGCGGCGCAGGATGTCGTGGTGCAGGATCGCCACCAAGCCGATCAACGGCGCGGTCAGCGTGAACAACCGCAGGATGACCTGCGCCAGCAGCACCGCCGCCTTCGCGAACAGCTGGAACAGCGAGTACACCAGGCTCTGCAGGAAACCCAGGAAACCGGCACCGGTCCGGCTGCCGTCCTCACCGGTGAAGTAGCCGGTCGCCGGGCCGAGCTGGGTGGAGATGTTCTTGAACTCGCCCTTCTTGGCGTCGGTCACCGCCTGGTCGGCGTCCTGGTCGTTGTTCATCTGCGTCCAGGTGAACGCCTGCGCGTCCAGCAGCGGCCTGCCGAACTGCTGCGCCTGCTCGCTGTCCGGCGCGCCGAACTCCCCGCGCAGCCAGTTGTCGTAGATGACCCGGTTGTGCAGGTTGGTCGGCAGCACCTCGTGCGCGACGGTGTCCGCGTCGTTCGCGTCGACGAACCCGGCTTGGATGCTGCTGGTGGTCTTCACGATCGCGTCGTCGATCGGATCCAGGTAGCGCAACAGGGCCAGCGAGGACGCGGCCAGCCAGATCCCGCCCAGCGCGAAGAGCGCGCGTTTGCTCACCGTGGACAGGTCGCCGCGCCAGATGTTGCGGAACATCATGATCGCCAGCACCAGCGCGGCGAGGCCGAACAACTGCGCGTAGATGTTGTTGTAGACCTTTTCCGCGCCGGACTTCACCGCGTTGTAGATCGGGCTGAGCAGCCCGTCCTCCATCACCGTGTAGTGCAGCGAGTTGGTCGCGCCGACGATGTTCTTGGCGATGTTGAACAGCTGGTTGCCGCCCCAGGTGTCGATCGTGGAGTTGGGGTCGGTGAGCCCGGCCATCGGGCTGCAGTTGGTCTCGAAGACGTGCCAGACCATGCCGGCGTAGCTGTAGTCGAGGTACGCGCTGCCCTCGAGGCCGTGCTGGCGCGGCGGGTCGATGGCACCGACCATGCCGGAGCCGGGGCGTTCCGGGTTGGGGGCGGCACCGCATTCGGCGGCCATCGCCTGGGGGGCGGTGACCACGGCCTGGATGCCGAGGATCGCCACCACCATCAGCATGGCGGCGCGCTTGCGCCGGACCGGTGAGGGCTCCCGCCGCTTGCGACGGCGCAGGTGGTGCCAGGCCCCGGCCGCCGCCAGGAGCACGAGGACGGTGATCATGCCCGGTCACCCGCCGCGCCGGAGGCTCGCCTGATTCCGCGGACGGCCTCGGCCGCCGCTCGCCGGAGGTGGCTCATGCCGCGTCCCGGCCGGTTCCGCCCTTGGAGCCGGCCGAAGCCCGGACCCCACCGCCGCCGTCGGGTCCCCGGCCGTTGCCGTTCTCGCCGCTGTCGCCGTCGGACGGCTGGCCGCCCGGCACCGGTTCGGACAGCACCTGCTCCTCGGTCAACCCGACCTCCAGCTCCGCCGCGAGTTCGAAGTCCGACTCCGCATAACCCGAGGAGTCGTCGTCCGGTGGTACCGGGACGTGGCGGGGCTCCGGTTCCGGAGCGGGGGCGGGCCGCGCGGACCCGGGGCCGGTGGCTTCCTTCGAACCCGGCGTGGTGTCCATCGCGTTGCGCAGGTGCTCCAGGTGCGGACCGGAGAAGTCCACCCGGATCCGCTCCACGCCACCGGCGCCGTCGCCGAAGATGAACTGCCGCGGCTCCCGGTCGCGCTCGGTGTCGCGATGGGCGCCGGGGCGGCGGCCGAGCGCGGCCACCACCTGTTCGTAACCGACGCCGACCGGCACCTTCAGCAGCCGCAGCGCGTCCGCCTGTGCCTCGTCGTCGTCGAGCCGTCCGACAAAAACGGAGTCGAGCAGGGCCACGAAGCCCTGCATGCGCAGGAAGTCCGCCGGGATCTGCGAGGACAGCAGCACCCGGACGTTCCACTTGCGCGAGTCACGGGCGAAGCGGTTCATCAGCACCCGCCCGGTCGGTACCTCGGAGAGGAAGAACGCCTCGTCGATCCAGACGCCCTTGCGCAGCTCCTTCGGCCGCTCGTAGACCGACCGCTGGGTCAGCCACGCGGCCAGGTTCAGCATCTCCACACCGAGCGCCTCGGCATCGGTCCAGTGCTCGCGGCCGACGCCGTCCTTCGGCAGGGTCAGCCCGGCCATGGTCAGCACGGTCATCCGGTCGTCGCGGGTCTCCGCGTACGGATCCTCGTTCTGCTCGGGGATGAGCAGCGACATGCGCTCGCGCATCTCGTCGAGGAAGTCGGCGACCACCACCGCGTGCTCGTGGTGCTCGCTGGAGTCGCGTCGCAGCGCGTCGATCACCTGGCCGGGGTCGGCGTCGAAGCGGCCGCCGACCGCGCGGACCGCGCGCAACAGCACGATCCGGCTCTGCGGCATCCGGGACACCTCGTACGGCAGCACCCCGGTCAGCACGTCCAGCACCAGCCGTCGCCGGGTGGCCCCGGCCAGCGCCTTCTCACGCCGCCACGAGCGCTCCGGATCGTCCTCGTCCATGAAGTGCTCGAGCAGCGGCTCGGCCACCACGCGGTACGGGTTCAGAATGCCCGGTTCGGCGTTGAGCAGGTTGATCGGCCGCGCGTACGGCCGGATCTCCGGCAGGTCGCACAGGCGCGACAGCGGGCCGGACGGGTCGAGAATGGTCCAGTGCGCCCCGGCGCGCAGCGTCTTGTAGACGATGCCGCCACCGAGGAACGACTTGCCGCCACCGAGCCCGGCGACCATCGCGGTCAGGCCGGAGCCGTCGCGGATCTCCTGCGCCATCCACGGGTCCCAGGCCACCGGGCGCCGGGTCGCGGTGCAGGTCTCGCCGAGCAGGATGCCGCGGCGGTCACCAACCTCGGCGGTCGCCGTCGGCACCGCGGCGGCGGCCCAGACCACCGAGCCGCGGCGGGTGTAGGCGCCCGACGCCAGCGGCTCGCCGGGGATGAACTCCCTGGCCATCGCGTACTGCGCCTCGGGGTGCTCGATGGCGATCTTCGGCTTGTACAGGTCGAGCAGCTGCTGGGCCAGGCGCAGCGCGTCACGCTCGGTCGGCCCGGACACCGCCAGGCGCCACCACGACCGCACGCGGGTGGCCAGCGCGGTGAAGCCCGAGGTCATCTCGTCGTCGATCTCGAGCACCCGCGACGCCTGCCGCGCCAGCGACTGCGGCGGCTCCAGCTCGTGCTCGTCGGTGTAGTGCTTGACCTGCGAGCGCACCTTGTTCATCTGGCGCTGCAGCTCACCGGCGACTTCTTCGGGGCGCCGCACGTAGATCCGCGCGGACCACTCCACCGAGGCTGGCAGCCGGTCGGCGTGCTGCACCCACGGGTCGTCGACCTCGGGGATCTGCAGGCCGTGCATCTGGCCGACGGTGAGCACCGCGACGCTCCGGGTGACCCCGGCGTTCGACCCGGTGCGCCCGCGGACGGTGACCGTCGGGGCGTACGGGTCGGCGTGGAAGTCGGCGGCGTCGGTGAAGCTGGCCAGGTCCTCCGGCTCCCAGGCGGCACCCGGCACGGCGGGCATGTTCCGCGGCGCGGGCAGGCCCAGCGAGCAGGACCGGTGCATCAGCCACGACATCTCGTCGGCGTGCGCCGGCCTGCCCTCCAGCCCGGCCGAGCCGAGCACCTGGTCGAGGTGCTCGACCTCGGAGTCCAGCGCCATCAGCTCGGCGTCCACGGCCTCGGGCAGGATCTTGCGCAGCAGCGGCGCGGCCCGCTCGACGGCGCGGTCCACCGCGCGGCGGGTCTGCACCTGCACGCCGAGGTAGACCTCCTTCTCCGCCATCGACCGGCCCATCAGCTGCTGCTGCTCGCCGATCAGGTAGTCGTCGAAGGAGAGCGCGCCCGGGGTGTCCTTCGGCCGGTCGTGCGCGTTGTGCACGTGGGCCTCGGCCCACATCCGGATCGGGTACGGCCGGTTGGTCACCCGCAGGTGCAGCCAGCGCCCGGCCAGCTCGGCGTACTGCCCGGCGATGGCCGCGATCAGGTCGCGGCGCTGCGAGTCCGAGCGGAACGACCAGCGCTGCGGCGCCAGCCGGTACCAGGCGTAGACCTCGTGCCCGGTGCGCAGGAGGTGACCGTCGATGCTGCGCGCGGCGATCGACGGGGTGTAGGAGGGCACCGCCTGCTCGCCGGGCAGTCTGCGGCCACGCCTGCCGCCGCTGCCCTGCTTGGGCTGGACGGGGCGCTGGTCCCGCTTACCTCGGCTACGACCGGACAACGACTACCTCCCCGCCACGGCGTGGGTGCCACCGCGACGCGCTCGTGTTTGGCTGGCTCGTCCGCGAGCACCCCGGGGCCGGGGTCGTTCGGTCCGCACCCGGACCTTGCTCGCGCTGACCGCGCCACCGGTGCCGGTGGAGCGCTCACGTGGGGTGTTCAGCTCCCGCACCCACATGGTGAGCACGGCGCTGAGCGGGCGTTCGTGGCTGATCTTGGCCGTGATCAGCCGGGTGATCACGATGGTGGCGACGAACGCCCACGCTGTCGAGAAGAAGCCGAAGCCGAGCCCGATCTGGCGTTCGATCGTGAGCACGACGAGGAAGACGGGAATACCGACCGCCCAGGCCACGTACCGCGCCCGCCAGGGGAAAGTCGCCTTCGGCGGGCCGAGCCAGACCGCGTCGACGCGGTAGACCTCGTCGTCGGTTCGGATGCGCACGGGTGCCTCAGCCCGTGAACAAGCCGGCGATCCATTCGCCGACGTCCACGCCGAGGCCGCTGACCGCGAGACCGATGATCGCCAGCGCGATCACCACCCCGGCCAGGCGCCGCATCACACCGGCGTTGTCACCCTTGCCGCCGCCCAGCCAGAGCAGCAGCAACGCGACGGCCAGCAGGACAAGAGGGATGATGTTGTCGATCATCCAGTCGCGCACGCCCTTGGTGCCCAGTTCGCCATCCTGGGCCAGGGCCGCGAGGGTCATGGTGGTCATCGCTTAACTCCTGAGTACAGCGGGCGGGGCCGGGACGGGCCCGGTGCCGCCGGTCCGCCGTGATTGCCGAACGTGCCGAACCTACTACTGTGCGCGAGAAACATGATGGCCGTACGCGATGTGGTGGTCAAAGCGCGCACGCCGGAACCGCCCGCACCACACCCGTACCCGCACGCGCGGGCAGGGACCACTCTCACCGATACCCATCCCCTCCATCATCGTTGCCGGGGCGTCCAGGATTAACCCAGTCCACCCGGATTTCCTAGTGTGCGAATCGACTCACTCACACGCGAGGATTTTGACTACTCCAGGTGGCCGAGGTAGGTGGCGAATCACGCCGGGAACAGTGTGGCATGCCCCGTTCGGTCCCTTCTGCGGCCTCCAGCGGGTGACCGTCCCTCACATCGACTTCACATTTGCGGGGCTCACCCGTTCGAACGGCGGGAACGCGACGCGGGTTACCGCAAACCTCCGATTTCCCTCACTTTCCGTCATCCGGCGCTCTTCTCGGTGATCTTGCCGCCGCGGCCGCGAGCCGCCCATCAGCGACGATGACTTTATAACGGCAAGGTAACGAACAGGCCTCGTTTTCGTCCACCGCGCGCGGAATGCCCGTATCCCCGAGCGGCGCGCCCCGACAGACACAACCGCCCCGAACAAGAGGTGAAACAGTCGATGGCCCGAGACCGCTTCCAGGGTAGGCACCGCGTCTCCCGCAAAGCCAAACTGACCACCGGCGGCATCGGCCTCGCGGTGCTCACGGTCGGTTCACTGGCCGTTTTCACCACCACGGGCTCACCCCCGCAGGCCAGTGCCGACAACCCCGACCAGAGCCAGTTCGTCGACATCACCACCGTCGAACCGAACGTGAACGAGCCGGAGGCCCAGCAGGGCGCCTCCACCGGAACCTTCACCGTCGACTGCGGCCGGAACGAGAACGGGCACTTCAACCCGGACAACTTCATCGCCCAGCCCGGCGTCCGCAACGGTGCCCAGCACCTGCACGACTACGTCGGCAACCTGTCCACCGACGCCGACTCGAACAACCAGAGCCTCCAGGCCGCGGGCACCACCTGCGCCAACGGCGACAAGTCGGCCTACTTCTGGCCGGTCGTCCGCATCGACACCGAAGGCGACCCGGAAGAGGAGCAGCAGCAGGACAACGCCGAGGAGGCGCAGGCCGAAGAGGCCGGTCGCCGCGGCAACCAGAACCAGGACGGCAGGCAGGCCGGCAACCAGGCCCAGCAGGACGGCCAAGGCGGCCAGAACGGTGACCAGAACCAGCAGGGCCAGAACGACGGCCAGGCCCAGAGTGGCCAGAACCAGGCTGGCCAGGCCCAGGGAGACCAGGCCCAGGACGGCCAAGGCGACCAGAACCAGGGTGGCCAGGACGCTCAGGGCCAGGACGGACCGGATGGCCAGGGCCAGGGCCAAGCCCAGGATGACCAGAACCAGGACGGGCAGGGCCAGAACGGGCAGGACGGTCAGGGCCAAGGCGGCCAGGACGGCCAGGCTGGTCAGGACGCCCAAGGCCAGGGTGGCCAAGGCGGCCAGAACCAGGGTGGCCAGGACCAGGGCGACCAGGGTCAAGGCGGCCAGGGCCAGGATGGCCAGAACCAAGGTGATCAGGGTCAGGGTGATCAGGGCCAGGGCCAGGAAGAGCTGCCCGCGCAGGACGAGAACGGGGAACTCCCCGGCAACGAGGGCGAGATCCAGCGCCCGTCGGTCGTCGACATCACCTTCCGCGGCAGCCCGGTGACCGAGGTCGAGGCGATGCCCAAGTTCCTCCGCGTGCTCTACGGCGACGCGAAGGTGTCCACCAACGGCCCCGGCAACGCCCGCGAGTCGTGGACCTGCACCGGCTTCGAGGACCAGGTGCGCATCGACAAGTACACGATCTGCCCCGAGGGCAGCGACGTGATGCGCGTCCACGACTTCCCGAGCTGCTGGGACGGGCAGAACATCGACAGCGAGAACCACCGCGACCACATCGTCTACCCGAACGAGAACGGCCAGTGCGAGGACGGCTTCACCGCCGTGCCGCAGCTGAGGATCAGCCTGACCTACGAGATCCCCCGTGAGGTCCAGCTCGCCGGTCAGTACAAAGTGGACGCTTTCCCGGAGGAGGACCACAACCCCTTCTCCGACCACGACGACTTCGCCAACGTGATGTCGAACGCGATCATGAACCGGGTCGTGGACTGCATCAACTCCGGCCGCACCTGCAACGAGTAGAAAGGAGGACCCCGCCAAGGATCTCACCGCACGAGCACTCCGTTACCGGCGAAGGCCACCGCGGCGTCCCCCGACTCGGTCGCGGTGGCCTTCCCGTACGAGGCCCGGGGCATCCGCCGCCCCGGGCCTCTTCACGTCGTCAGGACTTGGCCTTCTCCGAACCGGTGCCGAAGACGTTGGCCGGGAAGGCTCCGTTGGCCACCGCGGTACGGCTCAGCTGCCGCGCCAGGGTGTGCAGCCGGTCCGCCTTGTCCCCGCCGAACCGGATCCACGGCGACGCGGCCGAGAAGTTCGTGGTGTCCTCGACACCGTCCCGCACCGCGCGGCCCTGCTCGGTCAGCACCCCGTCGGCGTCCAGGATGCCTTCGGTGCGGAGGTAGTCGGCGGCGGCGTCCCACTGCTCGTCCGACCAGCCGCGGCTCTTCTTCGCCGCCGGCTCCAGGAAGCCCTTGCCCGTCGCGGTGTGCGTGACCAGCGCGGTGATCCCGTTCAGCCCGGCACCGACCAGCGCCGCGATGTGCCCGTCCCCGCGGAACTCGCGCAGCAGCGAAGCCGCGTGCCACAGCACCAGCAGCGGCTCCGACGGCCATTCCACGTCGGCGTGCGCGGCGTACAGCGGACGGCCCTCCGGCACGCAGCCGTCGGCCACCTCGCGGGCCAGCTCGGCGGCTTCGGTGACCACTTCGGACTCCGCGAGGTCGTCCCCGAGCAGCCGCCGCAGTGCCGCGTCCGCCGCGGCGAAGCGGGCCTCGATCACCTCGCGCGGGTCGGCCAGCGTCCACGCCCGCGGGATGTGACGGGCGATCAGCTCCGGGTTGAAGTTGAAGAAGGTGGCGGCCACCGGGCCGGGCCCGACCGCGCCCATCGGCGCCGAGCGGCTGGCGAAGTAGCCCATCCGGCCAGGGCGCAGCCCGACCTCGGTGAAGCGTTCCTCCGCCTCCGGGGCGAAGTAGACCATCGCGTGGAGCGGTTCGAGCACGCGATGACAGCGGTACGCGATTTCCTTGGCCTCAGCGAGTTCCATGCCTCGGAGGCTACCGCCGGGTAGGCCCGCCCGTCTCCCACCACCACCCTCAACGGAGCTCCGCGCCCCCTTGACCTGTGCCGAGAAAAAGGACGAGCTGGCATGTAAGCCGGATCCTGTCCCCACGACCCCGGCGGACCGGGGCCGCGGTGGGCGGCCATCCATCTCGGCCTGCCGTCGCCGGCAGGCTCCAGCGGCCTACCCGCAGGCATCGGGCGGGCCGCCCTCGATCGCCTGCGCAGGAGCTCGCGCTCCCTCTTGGCCTTGCTCCGGGTGGGGTTTACCGAGCCGTCCCGGTCACCCGGGACGCTGGTGGTCTCTTACACCACCGTTTCACCCTTACCCAGCCGCGAACGGCTGGGCGGTCTGTTTTCTGTGGCACTGTCCCGCGGGTCACCCCGGGTTGCCGTTAGCAACCACCCTGCCCTGCGGAGTCCGGACTTTCCTCGAAACCCGCTCCCCGAGGGGACCGGGTCACGCGACCGCCCTGCCAGCTCGTCCAGCGCTCCAGGGTACTCACCCGCCCGCCGCGGGCGCGCGCTGGTTCCGCTCGCCGTCCGCGCGCACGGCGAACCACTGGCCTTCACGCCCGTGCCCGTTCCAGTCACCGGCCAGCCGGTCACCGGCGAACCGGTACAGCGGGCGCCCGGCCAGCGTGACCTGCCAGCTGCCGTCGGCGCGCTGCACGGTGCCGACCAGCTCCGGGGCGATGCCCTCGACGGAGGCCTGCCGCTCGGTGAGCACTGGCGGCCAGGTCTTCGCGCAGTCGCCGTCGCAGACCGACTTCGGCGGCCCGGTCCGGTCCTTCTCGAACCGGTAGAGCACCGAGCCGTTCCCGTCGGTCACCGTGACGCCCATCGACGGCACGGTCCTGGCCACCAGCTTCACCGACTGGCCCGAACCGGCGGGCGGCAGCGGCATGGTGGTTTCCGGTCCGGTTTCCGGTGCCTGGACGCCCTCGTCCAGCTCGGCCAGGTCGCGCGCGCTCGGATCGTCCGAGGCCAGCACCGGCGGCTTCACCAGACGCCCGGAGGACTCGGTGGCCTCGGCGGTTTCGGACGCCACCGAGGCCGGCACCTCGGAACCGTCCTCGCTCCACCAATTCAGCAGGCCGACCACCAGCAGCGCGCCGGCCGCACCCAGCGCGACCTTGCCGACGGTGGTGGTGAGCCCGGCCCGCCTGCCGAGCTCACCGAGGTCGCGCAACCAGAGCACGGTGGCGCGACGCAGGTCGCCGACGCCCCGGCGGGCAACCCGCCAGGACCCGGAACCCCGCGGCCGCCGCTCCGCCCCATGTCGAGCCGCCACTCGAGTCCCCTTCGTCTGTCTAACGCCCGGCGAGGATCCTCGCGCGGCTCATCTCACCCGTGCTGAACTCGGGCCGGTCCGGCACTTCCAGCTCACCCGGCACCGGGCACTGCCGGTCCAGGTCGGCCGCCCAGGCCAGCACGGCCGACGGGCTGTTCATGCCGACCACGCCGAGCAGGCGGCCGTCCCGGACATATCCGGTCACGGTCCGGCCGCCTCCGGCGGGTGGACTGAGCGCCACCGTGTCGGTGCCGAGCTTCGGCACCCCGGCGGCCTGGATGCGGACCCCGTGCTGCTCGGACCAGAACCGCGGCATCGGCGTGAACGGCTTGGCCGCGGCCGGTCCGGCGAGCAGGTTCTCCGCGGCGGCGCGGCCCATCTCGATCGCGTTGAGCCAGTGCTCCACGCGCCGCGGCACCGCGTCGAAGCGCAGGTTCGGCCACTGCGCGACGTCACCGGCGGCGACCACGTCGTCCGCGCCGACCACGTGGCAGGTGGACTCGCACACCACGCCGTCCGAGATCCGGAGCCCGGCGCCGCGCAGCCACGACACCGCGGGCACGGTGCCGACCGCCGCCACCACGCAGGAGGCGACGAGCATCTGCCCGTCGGAGAGCCGGATGCCCATGCCGGTGTGGCCGGGCAGCCAGTCCTGGATCGAGGCGCCCAGCGCCAGCCGGACGCCGTGGTCGCGGTGCAGCTGGGTCAGCCGCTCGCCGAGGTCCTCGCCGAGCACGTTGCCCATCAGGTTCTTCGACCGCCCGATCAGCGTCACCTCGCGGTCCATCTCACGGAGGCTGGAGGCGATCTCGCAGCCGGTGAAGCCGCCGCCGATCACCGCGACCG
Organism: Amycolatopsis sp. YIM 10; assembly: GCF_009429145.1. Classification (GTDB taxonomy): domain Bacteria; phylum Actinomycetota; class Actinomycetes; order Mycobacteriales; family Pseudonocardiaceae; genus Amycolatopsis. The sequence goes on from NZ_CP045480.1 coordinate 9,011,270, forward strand.
GGCCACGCGTGCCCGCCAGGTTCTTCTGCAGCCGCTGCGCGTCGGCCAGCGTGCGCATCACCACCACGCGCGGGTGCCCGTGCGGGATGTTGGCCGCCCGCTTGGGTTCCACGCCGGTGGCGATGATCAGGCCGTCGTAGTTCATCTGCTCGCCGCCGGGCAGGTGCACCACCCGCCGCCGGGGTTGCAGGTGCAGCGCGGTGGTGTCGAGGCGCCAGATCGCGCCGAGTTCCTGGTACTGCTGCAACCTCAGGTCGGCCGCGCTCATCGCGCCGCTGAGGAAGCCCTTGGACAGCGCGGGGCGGTGGTACGGCCGCAGCGGCTCGCTGCCGATCAGCACGATCTCACCGTCGAAGGCGAGTTCACGCAGGCGCTCGGCGGCGCGCAGCCCGGCCAGGCCGGCGCCGACGATGACGATGCGTTCGGCGGACTGTCTGGCTCTCATCACTGATCGACCCCCTGCAGCTGGATGGCGCGCATCGGGCAGGCGCGGGCGGCGGCCTGCGACTGCTCGTTCTGCGCCGCGGTCGGATTACGGGTGTAGCGCAGGCGGCCGTCCTCGCGGAGCTGGAAGACGTCGGGGGCTTCCTGCTGGCAGATGCCGTACCGGCGGCACCGCTGGTTGTCCACGCTGACCCGCATCACCACGGCCTTGCCGGGTTTCGACGGGCCGACCGGCGGCGCGTCGAGCAGGCCGATGCGCACCAGGTGCTTCGGTGGCATCAGGCGCAGCACGCTGAGGGTGAGTGCCGGGGCGAGCAGCGTGATGCCGCCGAGCCACAGCAGGGACAGGTTGCCGTTGGCGGCGGCACCGAACCACGAGTGCACCGCGGTCATCGCCACCGCCGGATAGGCCAGTTGGTGGAACCGCAGCCAGTTCAGGTACTTCACCGTGCGGTGCAGCCCTGCGGTCAGCGCGATGGCGATCATCAGCTCCAGGCCGAGAATGCCCAGCGCGTGCCTGGCCAGCCCGCCGTCGGCGAACGGGATCAGGATCTTGGTCAGGCCGAAGTCGATGTCGTCGAGGAAGGGGAACGCGGCCGCGTGCGTGACACCGGTGGCGATGGTGAACGCGGCCAGCATCTGGTGGCCGCCGCGCAGGGCGTGGTGCCCGGACAGCCTGCGCACCCAGCCGGTGGCGGTGAGCACGCCCCAGCACAGGGTCAGGCACATCGCGACGTAGGCCATCCTGGCCGAAAGGGCCGCCATCTCACGGACACCGGCGTCATGCGGGGAGGTGGCGGCCTGCAGGAGCAGGGGGTCGGGCATTAAGTCGTGCCTCCGGATCGGGAAAACTCTAAGGAGAGCCGCGGCGTGTGCCGCTAGTCGCTGGCGTGGCGGGAACCTCGGCGGTAGGCGCCGAACCAGCGCACCAGGCCGAGCGTGGCGGCGATGGCCACCAATCCGGCCAGCACACCGAGCAGCACGCTGCCGAAGCCCAGTTCGTCACTCGCTTCGGCGCCGGTGGTGGCCACCGAGCGCGAACCGGCCACGTTGTTCGCCACGCCGGCCGCGGCCGGATTGGGCGAGGAGGCGGTGGCGCCGGTCAGTGAATCGGCACGGGCCAGTCCGGTGCTCTCCAGCAGGGTCATGTGGCGCATCACCGCGTTGACCGCCTTCTGCGCGAAGGAGCGGATCGCGTCGTTCTTGGTGGTCGCGCGCACCGTGGCGACGAGCGGGAAGACCGTGCCGTGTGCGGCGCGGGCCAGGTTCACGTAGGTGCGGTCGGCGTCGGCGCCGGTCTTGCCGGAGATCTCGTCCATCCAGCCCTGCTGCTGCGCGGTGGGCTGGCTGGGCAGGCTGACGCCCACCTGGGCGGCGGTCTTCTGCACCTCGCCGTCGAGCACCGCGTGCTCGTCGGAGAGGTGCCCACCGACCTCCTTGACCTTCGGATTGGTGGTGCGCTCGGAGATCAGCTTGCTGATCGGGCCCTCCCACAGCCCGGCGAGCCGCACCTTGACCAGGATCTCCTCGTCGGTGGGCGCGAGTTCGGCCTGCGCGGACGCCGGGGAAGCGCCGAACAGCAAGGTGAACATCACGCTCGCGGCGAGCAGGGACAGCAGCCGGCGCGAGCGCGGGGTGACCGCGTGCCGGGACCGGGCGGGGTTGGTCATCGCATGCCCCTTCGGGGGAAAGTTCGTGCATTTCGGGGGATTCACCTGTGGTACGGCAGTGATCAGCAGCCGGTTCGGTCCGCAGTTCAGGGAAATGGTGTGACCTGGATCACAGTCCGGTTACGCTGTGTTCCTACTGGAATCACGGACGTGAACCTGGTTCACTTCCGGTTGATGCAGTATTGTGATCGCACCGCTCGAGCGCGATCGAATTCCCCCGACTCCGCATTCGACGCGCCGCGGTAACGAACTCTTTCACCTCGCCTTCAGGGAGGCAGGTCGCTTCATGGAAATCACCGGAATGACCCGAAATGGTCCGGACGAAGAGCTGGTGACGATGCTGTATCACCAGTTCCGGGAGAGACTTTTCAGCCATGTACTACGACTGACAAATTATGACCGGCAGTGGACAGAGGACGTCGTGCAGGAGACGCTGATCCGCGCCTGGCAGAACTCGGCCACGCTGACCAGGGAACCTGGCATGCTCCGGGGCTGGCTGCTGACCGTCGCGCGGCGCATCGTGATCGACGGCTGGCGCTCGCGGCAGGCCCGTCCGCAGGAAGTGGAACTGCTCCGCCCGGAAATGGCGGGCTGCCCGGACGAGACCGATCAATCCCTTTCGGTGATGGTCATAGTCGACGTCATCAGCAGGCTGAGCAACGAGCAGCGCGCGGCCATTTATCAAACGTATGTGAAAGGTCACACCGTACGCGAGGCGGCGAAGATTCTGCAGGTTCCGGAAGGCACCGTGAAATCGCGTCTGCACAAGTCCATGCGACTGATCAGGAATGCACTGCAGGAGTGGACCTGAGGGGAGGCGTGATGTGATGTATTCACGGCATTCCGCGCTCGCGGCCTACGCAATGGACGCACTGGACGAGAGCGGAGCCAGGAAATTCGAACGGCATTTGAGCCGGTGCGGGCGCTGCCGGGAGGAACTGACCGAGTACGCGGAGGCCGGGATCTTCGGCCTGCTCCGCGACGCGGCGGAGACCGGCATGCTCAACCCGCTGCTGGACGCCATCCCCCGGCAGCGGACGCCGGACGACGCACCGGGTGCGGCCGCGCCCGTGGCGCGGCTCGATCCGGTGCCGTTGCGGCGACGGCTGCTGTCCTGCCGGTCGCGGTTGCGCCGGGTGCTGCTCCTGGTGGGGCGATGACCGCGAACGCGGCCGCACCCGGCCGCGCCGTGCTGTCCTGGCTGCCTGGCGCCATCTGCGTTACCACCGTCTCGACGGGTCCGGCCGGTGCACCCTCGGTGACCGGCACTACTGGGGTAGTGCCAATTCTGCCGCCGAATGGCCCGCGAGTCTCTACGGTAGGCACCGTAGGAAACACGGAGAGTTGGGCGTTCGGCCCTTCGGTATCGCCGCCGGTCACACTCGGTGCCCTGGACAAGGCCGGAGAAGATGGGGCATTCTCCGGGGCCCACGCGCGTTCACCCCGCAGGGGATACCGAGAGCGGCCGAGGTGCCGCGGATCGGAGAGCTACCCGTGACCACGTCTTCCGCGCTGGCACCCGCCGCCCGAAGACCAGCCGAGCTGGTCGGTGCCGGCCCCTTCTTCGGCAGGGAGAAGGAACTGGACACCATCGGCGGGCTGCTCGCGCGCGCCAGGGAGGGCCTCGACTCGCACGTGATGGTGTTCGGCGAGTTCGGCGGCGGCAAGACCGCGCTGCTGGACGCCGCCGCCCGTCGCGCGCGGGCGCAGGGCTTCACCGTGGCGATCGCGCGCGGGGCCCGGCTGGAGGTGCGCCTCGCCGGTGGCATCGTGCACCAGCTGTCCGACGCGCTGCTCGAGGTGATCGACAGCGACGGCACCAACGCGCTGCCCGCCCCGGTGCGCTCCAGCTCCGAGTTCGACGCGCTCGAATCGTTCCAGCTACTGGTCAGGACCGCCGCCGCGCGCCGGCCGCTGTTCCTCGCCGTGGACGACGTGCACCTGGCCGACGCCTGGTCGATGCGCTGCCTCGCCTACGCCAGGCCCCGGCTCACCGGGCACCGCGTGGTCATCGCGACCACCGCGAACCGCGGGCTCGCCCCGCTCAGCGAGATCTCGCTGCCGGAACTGACCGGCACCACACCCGAGGTGATCGAACTCGGCGGCCTCGACCTGCCCGGCGTGTCCGGCCTGGTGCGCGCCGCGACCGGGCGCCAGGACGCCGGGTTCGCCGCGGTCTGCCGCGAGGTCACCGGCGGCAACCCGTACCTGCTGCGCTCGCTGGTCAGCACCCTGCAGCACCGCTCGCACAAGATCAGCGAACTGACCGCCGACCAGATCCGCGCCATCTCCGTGCCGCTGATCGGCGAGATCCTGCGGGTGCGGTTGCGCGGGCTTCCCGGCACCACCGATGTCGCGCGCGCGGTCGCCGTGCTCGGTGAGGACGCCACACTCGAAGCGGTCGGCGCGCTCGCCGGGCTGTCCCCGCGCGTGACGCTCCGCGCGGTGGACACGCTGGTCCGGCTGCACGTGCTGGCCGACAGCTATCCCCCGGCCTTCACCTATTCCTACGTGCGCAACGGCGTGCTCGACGACATGTGCGTCGCCGAGCAGGCCGCCAGTCACGCGACCGCGGCCCGGCTGCTGTTCGACGCCGGGGTGCCGGACGAACGCGTCGCCGCGCACCTGCTCGAAGCGGGCCCGATCCGCCTGCCGTGGGGCGTGGAGGTGCTGCGCCGGGCCGCCCGGCGCGCGGTGCACCAGCAGAACCCCGATCTGGCCGGTGCCTGCCTGCGGCGCGCGCTCGACGAGCGGCTGCCGCCGGACCGGCGGCTCGCCGTGCAGCTGGAACTCGGGCACGTCGAGTTCGGCCTGGACCGGTCGGCCGGGCGCGCCCGCCTGCGCGACGCGCTGGCGATGGCCGAAGATCCCGGCGCCGCCGCCGAGGTGGCCGAGACGATGGTGCTCGGCTCCTGCGGTGACGCGGCGAACCGGCTGGCGATCTCGGTGGCCACCGAGGTGATCGCGCGGCTCGGCTCCGCTCAGCGCGAGGTCGCGCAGCGCCTGCGGTACACCACCTATCTCGCCGCGGCCGGTGGTTCGCGGCACGCGTCGGCCTGCGCGAAGCGGGTCTTCGACGATCTGCGCGCGGAAATCCCGGAGAACGAGCAACTGCGACGGATCCACGCGCTGCTGGTGTCGCTCGCGCACGCCAGGGAAGCGGGTTCGCACGCCGATTTCCTCCGGTACGCGGCCGAAGCGCTCAACGGCGACCCGATCCCGGCATTCGGCCAGCCGTACGTGTTCGCCCTGTTCAGCGCGGCGCTCGCGGACGAGCCGGAGCACGCCGAGCAGTTCCGCGGGCTGGTCGAGGGCATGCGCGAGCCGCACGACTACCACCTGCGCAAGGGCATCGCCGCGTCACTGGCCCACGGCATGGCCATCCACCTGCTCGGCGATCTGCCGAAGGCCCGCACCTTCTTCGCCTCGCCGGTGCGCATGTTCCTCGACTCCGGCGCGGCGAACGGCTGCCCGATGGCCACGCTGTGCCTGGCCTGGTATGCCGAGGTGCTGGTGGACCTCGGCAGGCTGGACGAGGCGACGGCGATGCTGTCGCACGTCACCGTCGGCGAACTGTTCCCCGACGTGCACCTGCTGTTCGCCCGCGGCAAGCTGCGGCTCGCCGGTGGCGACGGACAGGGTGCGCTCGACGACCTCACCGACTGCGGCAGGCGGCTGGACGAGCGCGGGGTGGTCAATCCGGCGGTGCTCGCCTGGCGCGAGCACGCCGTTCGGGCGCACCTGCTGCTGGGCGACCGCGAGCAGGCGGCCGAACTGGCCGCGGAGAACCTGCGGCTGGCCAGGCAGTGGGGCACCCCGCGGGTGGTCGGCACGGCGTTGCTGGCGGTCGGGATCTCGGGTGAGGACGGTGACGACGCCGAGCACGCCCTGCAGTCCGCGATCGAGTCGCTGTCGGCGTCGCCGGCGAAGTTGCGGCTGGCCGAGGCGTTGTTCGAGCTGGGTTCGCTGTTGCGGCGGCGCGGGCACCCGGAGAAGGCGGTGCCCCAGTTGCGGCGGGCACTGGACCTGACCGCGCAGTGCGCCGCGGAACCGCTGTCGCGGCTGGCCGGACGCGAGCTGCGGTCGTGCGAAGCGGCGTTGAGCGAGACGAAGACCAGCACGCACGGGCTGACCAGGCAGGAGAGCCGGGTGGCGGCGATGGCCGTGCAGGGCCTGACGAACCGGCAGATCGCCGACGCGCTGCACCTGACCCGGCGGACCGTGGAGCTGCACCTGTCCGGGGCGTACCGGAAGCTCGGCATCTCCGGCCGCGCGGACCTGTCCTCGGCGTTCCCCGGTTAGGGCAGGGAGTCCAGCGCTTTCCGGATGATCTCCGCCGGCGGCTCGGTCACGTCCAGCACCACTCCCCGCTCGTCCTCGGCCAGCGGTTCGAGGTCGGCGAACTGGGAGTCCAGCAGCGACGGTGGCATGAAGTGGCCCGACCGCCCGGCCAGGCGTTCCGCGATCACCTCGCGCGGGCCGTCCAGGTGCACGAACCAGACCTCGCCGCCGCTTCGCAGCACGTCGCGGTACCGCCGTTTCAACGCCGACGAGGTGACCACGCCGCCGGTCTCCTGGTGCTCGCGGATCCAGCCGGCGATGGCGTCGAGCCAGGGCCAGCGGTCCTCGTCGGTGAGCGGGGTGCCCGCGGTCATCTTCTCGATGTTCGCCTTCGGGTGGAACGAGTCCGCCTCCGCGTAGGCCACACCGAGGCCCTCCGCGAGCCCGGTGCCCACGGTGGTTTTGCCCGAACCGGAAACACCCATCACGACCACGACCGTCATAGCGGGCATGTTCGCACAGGCGGCTCGCGGACCGAGGCAACCCGCGCAGTAATCTGGGCGTTCAACACAGGTGACATGGGGCCAGGCGAACGGGAGCCAGGGGTGAGCGCGGGACGCGCGATCGGACTGTTGCTGGGGGTGGCCGCCGACGGCATCGTCGGGCACCCGAAAGACGGCCGTCCGGTGGCCGGGTTCGCCCGCCTCGCGCGGGCGCTGGAGAAGAAGGTCTACGCCGATCACCCGGTACCGGGCGCGGTGCACGCCGGAGTGCTCACCGGGGGCGCGGTGCTGCTCGGCGTACTCACCGAGCGGGTCGGGCGGCGCAGCCCGGTGCTCCAGGCGACCGGCACGGCGATCACCACGTGGGCCGTGCTCGGCGGCGCGGCGCTGGCCATCGACGGCACCGAGCTGGCGCGCGACCTGGAGACCGGCAGGCTGGACGCCGCGCGCGACACGCTGTCCGAACTGGACCCGCGCGACACCGACGGGCTGACCGTCATCGCGTTGTCGCGGGCTTCGGTGGAGACGGTCGCGGAGAGCACTTCGGACGCGGTGGTGTCACCGCTGTTCTGGGGCGCGGTCGCGGGCGCGCCGGGGCTGCTCGGCGCGCGGGCGGTGAAGGTGCTGCGGCGGCTGAACTCGTCCCCGCGGCACCACCGGTTCGGCTGGGTCGTGGTGCGGTTGGACGAGCTGGTCAACCTGCTGCCGACGCGGGTCGCCGCGGCGCTGACGGTGAGCGGCGCGCCGGTGGTCGGTGGCTCGGCCGCGGGTGCGTGGCGGGCCTGGCAACGAGACGCTTCGGCCCATCCGAGCCCGAACGCGGGCCGGGTGGAGGCCGCCTTCGCCGGTGCGCTGGAGATCCGCCTCGGCGGGCGGACGGTCTACCCGCACGGGGTCGAAGAACTCCCGGTACTGGGCGACGGCCGCAACCCGGACGCGGGCCACGTCACGCGCGCGGTCGAACTCTCGCGCGTGGTCGGGTGGCTGGCCGGGATCAGCTCGGCCTTCCTGGCCGTCCTGCTAGGCCTGCGCCGCCGTCGCTGACCACCCCGGCCAAGGCCAAGTGCCGTGAAAGCCACATTCACGGCCGATTCCGCCGCCAACGCCACACATTCACGGCCCCCACAGCACCTCACAAACCGCCACCCGGCAACGAGAGCCGACCCCCTTGCCACCCAACCCCTCTCCATCCCCGCTCCACAGCCCACAACACAATCAAACAGCGGGGTGGCCCCCGAGTGCTCCCCCGTCAGGTGCGGAGGGGCCGCTTTCCTTCGGATACTTCGGATCTGCCATCCGGCGGCGAAGTCTCCGCCGTCCGGGCGTAGTCCTCTTCGTCTTCGGCGAGCATCTGCGCCACCGACTTCCGCCGTTCCGGGCGCTCGCTCGCCAGCGCCCCGCCCGGCTTCAGCTCCCGCACGGTGAAGTACAGCCACCCCAGCACCGCCATGGTGCCGAAGGCGATCCACTGCAGCGCGTACGAGAAGAAGGGCCCCGCCTCCAGTTTCGGCAGCGGCAGCGGTTCGAGCCCGCCGGGCTGCTCCACGTCCAGCTGGAAGTACCCCGGCCGGATCGGCAGCCCGGTCGCCCGCGCGACCACCCGCGAATCGACGGTGTAGCTGTGCAGACGGCCATCGGTGGACTCGTCGGCGAAGGCGTCGCGTGCCTTCGGGTCCGTCTCGTCCATGCGCACCCGCGCGACCACGGTCACCTCACCGGCGGGCGGCGGCGCGTAGGCGGGGACGCGGGTGCGGTCATCCGGCCGGACCACCCCGCGGTCCACCAGCACGATCTGCCCGTCGGTGGTGCGCAGCGGCGTGAGCACCTCGAACGCGGGCTCCCCCAGCACGGTCCGCAGCCGCGCGATCACCTCGGCGTCACCGAGGTAGGTGCCGGTGAAGGTGACGCGGTCCCACTGGGTGGCTTCGGTGGGCACCGCCCCGCCGGGCAGCACGGCCTCCAGCGACCGCGGCTCGGCGGTGAACGACGCCGACAGGGCCGCGTTCTGCGTCTCGCGCTCGTTGTCGCGGCTGAACTGCCAGGGCGCCAGCAACGTGTAGCAGATGGCCGCGAACGCGAACACCACCAGCGTCAACGCCAGCCAGCTCGGCCTGAACAGGAACTTGAACCGCACCCCCCAACGGTAAGCGGTCGCCCCCGTCACGTTCACCCAACCCCGCGTGCGACCGCCAGCGCCTGCCCCGCGTACCCGCCACCGAAGGCCGCCGCGTGCATCAACAGCGGGAACAACTGGTGCAGGCCGACCCGATCGCGCCACCCGGCGGCGAGCGGCGCCGCCTCGTCGTACGCGGCGAGGATGCGGTCCAGCTGCGGGGTGCCGAACAACGCCAGCATCGCCAGGTCTCCCTCGCGGTGACCGCCGTGCGCGGCCGGGTCGATCAGCCACACCCGGCCGTCGACGGACCACAGCACGTTCCCGCTCCACGCGTCGCCGTGCAGCCGGGCCGGTGGCTCCTCGGGCACGCCCAGCTTGTCCAGCCGGCCGCACAACCGGTCGAAGATCTCGATCTCGTCCGGTCCGTACAACCCGCGCTCCGCCGCGGTCCGCACGTAGGGCGTGATCCGCTCGGCCGCGTAGAAGGAGGCCCAGGTGTCGTGCGCGACGTTGCGCATCGGCTCGGGGCCCATCCACGCGTCGACCGGTCCACCCGGCGGCGGCGCGCCGAACGCTTCGGCGCCACGGGCGTGCATCGCCGCGAGCCCGCGGCCGAACTCCTCCGCCGCGCGGACGCCGGGACTGCCGCTCTCGACGTAGGTGGTGATGAGCCACTCATCGTCAGCGGCGAGAACGTCCGGCACCGGGACGTCGCCGTGCTCGCCGATCCAGCGCAGCCCGGCGGCCTCGGCCTCGACCGGGCCGCGCTTGGCGACGACCGTCCGCGTGCCGGTCTCGACCCGGTAAGCCGCGCCACCCAGCGGCGTGAACCGCGTAACCGGCTCGCCGAGCAGCCTCGCGACCGCCTTCACAGCCGCTCGCGCACCCAGTCGAGCAGGCCCGGCACCGATCGTTCGATCATGCCCAGCACCTCGGTGAAGCCGTCGTCGGCGCCGTAGTACGGGTCCGGCACCTCGGCGTCCGGCCCGGCCGTCGGATCGAAGTCACGCAGCAGGCGCACGCGGTCCGGGTCGTCGACCTTGCGGCGCAGCTCGGCCAGGTGGCCCTGGTCGGCGGCCAGCAGCAGGTCGGCGGCGAGGTGGTCGGCGTCGACCTGGGCGGCGATGTGGTCGGCGGGGTAACCCGCGGCGGTCAGCGTCGCGCGTGCCCGCCCGTCCGCCGGCTCACCGACGTGCCACGGTCCGATGCCCGCGCTGCTCACCCGCACCCGGCCGGTCAGCCCGGCCCGGCGCAGGTGCTCGCGGAAGACCAGTGCCGCCATCGGTGACCGGCAGATGTTGCCCGAGCACACGAAGACGACATGGACGCACGTTTTCTCGTCGCTACCCACTTCACCAGTGTCCACGGCGGGCTCCACCCGGGAGCGACCGGCCGGAGATCAGGCGCCGCAGGAGCCCCGGACGACCAGCTGGGTCGGCAGGAGCACCGGGCCCGCGCGGTCGGCGCCGGTGATCATGGCCATGATCGCCTTGGCCGCGGCCACCCCGAAGCCCGGCTTGTCCTGTGCCACCGTGGTCAGCGCCGGGTCCACAACGGACGCGATCTCGATGTCGTCGAAACCGACGAGTGCCAGGTCTTCCGGGACGCGCAACCCCGCGGCCCTGGCGGCGAGCAACGCGCCGACCGCCATCTCGTCGCTGGCCGCGAACACGGCCGTCGGCGGCTCGTCCAGCGAGAGGAGCCGCCGCATCGCCGCGGTGCCGCTGGCCCGGTAGAAATCCCCGGCCACCACGTAATCATCACGCAACGGGACACCGGCCTCGCCAATTTCCTTGCGGTAGCCGGAAGTTCGCGCCTCGGCGGGCTGGTTGCCCGGCGGGCCGGTGATCGTGGCGATCCGTGAATGGCCGAGCCGGAGGAGATGGCGGACGGCCGAGCCGGCACCGGCCGCGTTGTCCGACGTGACGTACGTGGCGTTCGGACCGTCGACGGCGACGTCCACCGCGACACACGGAACACCCGACTGCGCAAAGGTTTCGAAGGCCTCCGCGTCGGACCCGCTGTCGATCAGCACCAGCCCGCCGAGGTGGTGGCGGCGGGCCATGTTCACGTAGCCGACCGGATCGGCGAGCGACGCGCCGACCTCACGGGAGTCGCCACTGGTGGCCAGCATGAGCAGGTGGTACCCGTGCGCACTGAGCGCGGATTTCAACCCGATCAGCAGATCCTGCAGAAACGGGTGCCGCCAGCCCGGCCGTCGATGGTCGGTGTCCCAGACCAGGCCGATCATCGTGGACTGTTTCGTCGATAACGCCCGCGCGGATTCGTTGGGCCGATAACCCAATTCATCGGCGACCCGAAGAACGCGTTCCCTGGTCTCTTCGTTGACCGTTTCCGGCTGGTTGAAGACCCGCGACACGGTCGCCACCGACACGCCGCACAGCTCGGCGATCTCGCGCCCGGTCGCCATCCACCCTCCTTCACCGTAAGCGGTTACATCACCCTAGGCAGCCGTGGTTTGCCTAGTCAACCTTGAGGCCACCACTCGGCAAGTTACCGTTTTGTTACTTGACGTGGCTCGGTCGGCCCCGCTGTCATGGACGCCACACATCCCGGGCTGGCTGGCGTGAGAGCCGCGTACCGGCCGCCGGCCCATCGCTCGAGGTCGCGTTTCCTCGTCAAGCGCGCCCAAAACAACGGAGGCCATCGATGCGCTCCAAAGCAATGGCGATCGTCTGCGCCGCAGTGCTGACCGGAACGATGCTCGGCGGCTGCGGTGGTGATTCCGGAACCGGCGGAAAGACAAAGCTCACCATCGGCCTGTTCGGCAATTTCGGCTACAGCGAACTGCTCAAGGAGTACGCGAGCACCCACCCGGACATCGAGATCCAGGACCGCACCGCCTCCTACTCCGACCACCACAAGAACCTGGCCGCGCACCTGGCGACCAACAACGGCGCCGCGGACATCGAGGCGGTCGACAGCGGTTACATCGCCCAGTTCAAGGACACCCCGGACAAGTTCGTCGACCTGAACACCAAGGGCGGTGACCAGCTCAAGGACCGCTGGCTGGCGTGGAAGTGGGAGGCCTCGCTGAGCAAGGGGGGCCAGCAGATCGGCTACGGCACCGATGTCGGCGGCCTGGCCATCTGCTACCGCCGTGACCTGCTGGAAGCCGCCGGGCTGCCGTCGGACCGCGAGCAGGTCGCCGCCCTGTGGCCGACCTGGCCGGAGTTCATGGCCGCTGGCAAGCGGTTCCAGGCCAACGCGCCCGCCGGGGTGAAGTGGTTCGACGGCGGTCCGACCGTGCTCAACGCGATCGTCGGCCAGGCCCAGGTCGGCTACTACGACCGGGCCGACCAGCTCACCGTCGGCACCAACCCGGAACTCAAGCAGGGCTGGGATCTGGTCGTCGACGGCGTGCAGTCCGACCTGTCGGCGAAGCTGCTCTACTCGACGCCGGTCTGGAACACGGGGTTCAAGCAGGGCCAGTTCGCGACCGTGACCTGCCCGGCCTGGCAGATGGCCAAGATCAAGGACCAGGCGCCGGACAGCGCGGGCAAGTGGGACGTCACCTCCGTGCCCGGCGGCGGTGGCAACTGGGGCGGCTCGTACCTCACGATTCCCAAGCAGGGCAAGAACGTCGACAAGGCCGCCGAGCTGGCGGCGTGGCTGACCGCGCCCGAGCAGCAGGCCAAGGTGTTCACCAGCTCGGGGCTGCTGCCCTCGACGCCGAAGCTGTACGAGGACCCGGCCATCGTGAACTACCAGAACCCGTTCTTCAACAACGCCCCGGTCGGCAAGCTGTTCACCGAGGCGGCCAAGAACCTCAAGCCGCAGTACCAGGGCCCGAAGGCCGGTGACGTGCAGACCGCGATCGGCAACGCGATGCAACGCGTCGAGCAGGGCAAGCAGAACGGCGAAGAATCGTGGAGCCAGTTCGTCGGCGACGTCCAGAAGCTGTCGAGCTGACGATGGCGGTACGGGACCGAGCAGCCAGAAGATACCGATGGGACACCAGGTTCGCGCCGTACGCGTACATCGCGCCGTACTTCCTGATCTTCGGTGTCTTCGGGCTGTTCCCGCTCGCGTACACGATCTGGGTGTCGCTGCAGCACCGCAACCTGCTCGACGCGGACGGCGCGTCCTTCATCGGCCTGGACAACTACCAGGTGCTGTTCGCCGATCCGTACTTCTGGAACGCCATGGGCAACACGCTGAGCCTGTGGCTGCTGACCACGATCCCCCAGATCCTGCTCGCACTGTGGATCGCGCAGTTGCTCAACCGCAAGGTCCGCACGCGCACGCTGTTCCGGATGGGCGTGATCCTGCCGAACGTCACCTCGGTGGCCGCGGTGACGATCATCTTCGCCCAGCTGTTCGGCCGGGACTTCGGCCTGATCAACTGGGTGCTGGACCTGTTCGGCGCCGGGCAGATCGACTGGCAGGCGGGCACCGCCACCTCGCACATCGCGATCGCCACCATGGTGGTGTGGCGCTGGACCGGTTACCACGCGCTGATCTTCCTGGCGTCCATGCAGGCGATCCCGTCGAGCCTGTACGAGGCGGCCACTTTGGACGGTGCCAGGGGGTGGCAGCAGTTCTGGCGGATCACCGTGCCGTTGCTGCGGCCGCAGATCATCTTCTCCACGATCATCGCGACCACCGGCAACATGCGGCTGCTCGCCGAACCGCTGCTGTTCAATCCCGGCACCGCGGCCTCGACCGGTGGTTCGGACCGGCAGTTCCAGACCGTCGCGCTGTACCTGTACGAGCAGGGCTTCACCAACTGGGACTTCGGCTACAGCTCGACGATCGCGGTGGTGCTGGCGATCGCCACGATCATCGTCGCCGGTCTGGGTTACCTGGTGACCAAACGGATTCAGACGGATTGAGGCAACCATGACTGCTGTGCTGGATCCGCCCGTACCGGTGCGGCCGGACGGCCCGAGCGGCCGGGCCCGCCGGCTGGCCAGGAAGGTCGCCGGGCCGTGGACCTACGCCGCGCTCATCGCGGTGCTGGCCGGTTCCGCCTTCCCGGTGTACTGGTCGCTCGTGGTGTCCTCGCAGACGCCGGACGCGATCGACTCCGTGCCGCCGGTGCTGGTGCCGGGCGGCCACCTCTTCGAGAACATCGCCAGGGTCTTCGACACCACCGATTTCGCGTTGGCGCTGACCAACTCGATCGTGGTCTCGGGCACGATCACCTTCTCGGTGGTGCTGTTCTCCACCCTGGCCGGGTTCGCCTTCGCGAAACTCAAGTTCCGCGGCCGAAACGCCCTGCTGCTGGTGGTCATCGGCACCCAGGCGATCCCCACCGAACTCGGCGTCATCCCGCTCTACATGATGATGACCGAGTTCGGCTGGGCCGCCGAGATCCACGCGGTGATCGTGCCGGGCCTGGTGACCGCGTTCGGCGTGTTCTTCATGCGGCAGTACTTCGAGCGGGCGATCCCGGACGAACTGCTCGAGGCGGGCCGGATGGACGGCTGCGGGTCGTTGCGGTTGTTCTGGCACGTCGCGCTGCCGGTGGCCAGGCCCGCGGCGGCGGTGCTCGGGTTGTTCACCTTCATGCAGGCGTGGAACGACTTCTTCTGGCCGCTCGTGGTGCTGGTACCGGAGAACCCCACCGTGCAGACCGCGCTGAACACCCTGGCCAGCGGGTACACCACCGACTACACCCTGGTGCTCACCGCGGCGACGATCGCCACGGTGCCGGTGCTCCTGATCTTCCTGCTGTTCGGCCGCCAGATCGTCGGCGGCATCATGTCGGGCGCTGTCAAAGGCTGACCTCTTCCAGCCAGTGTTGTGAAATGTTTTGCGTAGCGGTGCGGGTAGCGGAACCTCAGCCGTCTTCTCGCTCCGGGATCTCCACCTCATGAATAACCGATTCACCACGGCGAAGCTGTCCTCGCGAGGAGACGCCTGAGAACCCGCGGCGGTGCGGGCTGAGGGCCCACAGCAAGCGGCTCCGCCGCTTACAGAACATGACCTAGGAGACTGTTGTGACGAATGGTTTTCCGGCCGGGTTCCGCTGGGGGGTGGCGACTTCGGCGTACCAGATCGAAGGGGCCACCCGGCAGGACGGCCGCGGTCCGTCCATTTGGGACACCTTCGCCGCCGTGCCCGGCGCGGTCGCCTCCGGCGACACCGGTGACGTGGCCGCCGACCACTACAACCGGTGGACCGAGGACGTCAAGCTGCTGGCCGGCCTCGGTGTCGACGCGTACCGGTTCTCCGTGTCCTGGTCCAGGATCCTGCCGGACGGACGCGGCCGGGCCGAGCAGCGCGGCATCGACTTCTACCGGCGGCTCGTCGACGCGTTGCTGAACAACGGGATCGAACCGTTCCTCACCCTGTACCACTGGGATCTGCCGCAGGCGCTGGAAGACCGGGGCGGGTGGCGCGACCGCGACACGGCGGAATCGTTCGCCGAGTACGCCGCGATCACGCACGACGCACTCGGTGACGTCGTGCGCAAGTGGACCACCCTGAACGAACCGTACTGTTCCTCGATCGTCGGTTACGGCGAAGGCAGGCACGCACCAGGAGCGCAGGAAGGGCACGGCGCACTGGCGGCCGCGCACCACCTGCTGCTCGGCCACGGCCTGGCCGTGCGGGCCATGCGCGCCAATTCCTCACCCGGGCAGGAATTCGGCATCGTGCTCAACCAGTCGCCGGCGGTGCCGGTGACCGACGACCCCGCCGATGTCGCCGCCGCCGGACGACAGGACTGCTTGCTGCGCAGGCAGTTCACCGATCCCCTGTTCGGTTCGGCCTACCCGGGTGAACTGACGTCGATGTTCGGGGCGATCACCGACTTCTCGTTCCGCCACGACGGGGACCTGGCGATCATCGGCGAGCCGCTGGACTACCTCGGCGTCAACTACTACTACCGGCTGCACGTCGCCGACGCTCCCCACCGGGAGCCGGAGCCCGCCAGGCGCACCGCGCACGACATCGGCGTGGACACGACACGGTTGCCGGACGTGCCCCGCACCGGCATGGGCTGGCCGGTGGAGCCGGAGGGGCTCACCACCACGCTGACCGATCTCCACGCACGCTATCCGGGCCTGCCGCCGATCTACATCACCGAAAACGGGTGCGTCTATCCCGATTCCGGCGACTTCGACGACCACGACCGCATCTCCTACCTGCGAGACCACATCGCCGCGACCGAAGCAGCCGCGACCGCCGGGGTGGCGGTGCGCGGCTACTTCTGCTGGTCCCTGCTCGACAACTTCGAGTGGGCGCACGGCTACAAGCACCGATTCGGGCTGATCCACGTCGACTACCCGACCCAACGGCGCACACCGCGCGAGAGCTACCACTGGTACCGATCGTTCATCGCGGCCGCACGTCAGTCACCCTGAAGGTTCACTGCGTGCCAAGCCCGAAGAACGCGACGGCGTAGCCGGCCATTCCGCCGGACGGCAGGCTGTGCCCGGCACCCTGGATGCTGTAGGCCTCGACCTGGACGGTACCGGCGGGATCGGCGTAACGGCTGCGCTTCCAGTTCGGTTGCGGGGTGTCGGTGTACGTCGGTGTCTGGCTCAGGCCGAACACGTTGGTCCACTGCTCGATTTCCTCCTGCAGCAGGGAGTACGGCACCAGCGTGTCGGCCGTGCCGTGCCACAGCTGCATTCGCGGGCGCGGGCCGGTGTAGCCGGGGAAGGCCTGCCGGACCGCGTCTCCCCACTCCTGCGGTGACCGGTTCATCGTGCCGTTGGTGCACTTGCTCCCCGGGGGCGGGAAGTCGGCGGCGTTGGCGAAGCAGTTGAACGGCACGCCCATGAACGCCGCGCCCGCCTTGAAGACGTCGGGGTAGAGGGCGAGCATGTGGTTGGTCATCATGCCGCCCGAGGACGAGCCGGTGGCGAACACGCGGTTCAGGTCACCGCCGTAGGTCTGCGCGGCGTAGTTCACCATCGAGACGATCGAAACCGGATCGCTCCCGCCACCGCGCTTCTTGGCGGCCGCCGACCAGGTGTCGAAGCACTTCCCGAAGCCGGCCTGCTGCTGGGCGCTGGGATAGATGACGATGAATCCGCGCTGGTCGGCGAGCGAGGCGAACTCACTGCTCGAGTAGAACCCCGGCCCGGAGCCGCCACAACCGTGCATGGCGACCACGATCGCGGGATTGGGCGGGCGGGAGTCCGGCACGTAGACGTGCATGCGCATCCCGCCGGGATTGGTGCCGAAGTTGGTCACCTCCACCAGGGACGCGGCGGAAGCGGTGGACGGGAAAACGAGTCCGGCGATGGCGATCAGCAGTGTGCTGACGAATCCCACGAGCGCCGTTCTGATCATCGTTGACCTCCGGTGGGTGGCCCCCTCCAGCCCGAAGATAGGCACTTCCAGAACGACCGTCAATAATTTGCCCAATATTGAACGGGTGATCTGGGAGCGCTCCCGACGTCACCGGGTGCGTTCGTAGTGGCGGCGCACCTTCGCCCGGTTGCCGCAGACGGCCATCGAGCACCAGCGAGCGCGGTTGGCCCGGCTGCGGTCGAGCAGGAACAGCCGGCACTCGTCGTTCGCACAGGGGCGCAGGCGACCGGGCAGCTCCTTCTCGACAGTGGCCCAGGCCAGGACCACCTCGACCGCCGGCCGGGCGTGCCGCGGGGTCTTGAGTGTCCACTTGAGACCATCCGAAGTGAACTCCGGAACCTGGTGAACCCCGTCGAGGAACGGTTTCAGCGCGGCAGGCGAGCTTTTCCCGCACACGACGTCACGCAGGGCGTCCCGCGCTTCACGCAGCAGCTCCAGCTCCGCGAGGCTGCCGTCGCCGCCGTGCTCCCGCGCCCAGCGCCTACCCGCGGCCGGGTCACCGAGGGCGTCGTGTTCCTCGCCGTTGATCAGCGGCCTGCTGTTGAGCAGGTCCAGCAGCACGTCCATCGGGCACCGCTCCCCATCTAACCGGATCGAATCGTTTGACAGGTTAGCCCAACTCATGCTTACCTGACCAATACCTAACCAGATTGAAAACTCGAAGGGGTTAGACATGGCGCACCACCGGACCGCCACGGTCGACGGCCACCAGCTCTTCTACCGCGAAGCCGGTCCCACCGACGCGCCCGCGATCGTCCTGCTGCACGGCTACCCGACCAGTTCGTTCATGTTCCGCGAGCTGATCCCGCTGCTGGCCGGGGACTACCGCGTGATCGCGCCGGACCTGCTCGGCTTCGGCCATTCCGACGCCCCGCCCGCGGACGAGTTCGACTACACCTTCGACGCGCTCGCCGAACTCACCTCCGGCCTGCTCGACCAGCTCGGCCTGGACCGCTACGCCATCTACGTCCAGGACTACGGCGCCCCCATCGGCTGGCGTCTCGCGCTCAAGCACCCCGAACGGATCTCCGCCATCGCCACCCAGAGCGGCAACGGCTACGAGGAGGGTTTTGTCGAGTCGTTCTGGGCCGATCTCTGGGCGTACGGCGCGAACCCGGGCCCCGAGACCGAACCCGCCGTCCGCACCGCGCTGAGCCTCGACGCGATTCGCTGGCAGTACGTGCACGGCGTGCCCGACCCGAGCCTGGTCAGCCCGGACACCTGGACGCACGATGTCGCCCTCGTCTCCCGCGAAGGCAACGATCAGATCCAGCTCGCCCTGTTCCGGGACTACCAGAACAACCGCCCGCTCTACCCGCTGCTGCACGAGTTCCTGCGCACCAGCGAGGTCCCGGTACTCGCCGTGTGGGGCCGCAACGACGAAATCTTCGGCCCGGCGGGCGCGCGGGCCTTCGCCCGTGACGCCAAGGACGCGGAGGTGCACCTGATCAACGGCGGCCACTTCCTCCTGGAAAGCCACCTCGACGTCGTCGCCGGTTACCTGCGCGGGTTCCTCGGGCGGGTGCTGGGCTAGAAGCGCTGGGCCGCCTTTCCGGAGCGATCTCGTAGGGTCGGCACGATGAGCATCGACGTGATGATCGCCGACGACGACCCGGTGGTCCGATTTGGACTGAACATCATGCTGCGTGGTGCCCCCGACCTGCGGGTGGTCGCCGAGGCGGGTGACGGCGCGGAAGCGGTGGAGCTGGCGCGGCGCCACAACCCGGCGGTGGTGCTGATGGACATCCGGATGCCCGGCACGGACGGGCTCACCGCGACCGAGACGCTGCGTAGCCGGTCACCCGCGCCCCAGGTCATCGTGCTCACCACCTTCGACACCGACGCACACGTCCTGCGCGCGCTCCGGGCCGGGGCCGCGGGCTTCCTGCTCAAGGACACCCCGCCGGACGAGCTGGTGGTGGCCATCCGGCACGCGGCCCAGGGCCGTCCCGTGCTCTCGCCGGAGGTGACGCGCCGGCTCATCGCCAGGGTCGCGGAGTCCGAAGAGGACACTCGTCGCGACGCGGCCCGCCGTCGCCTCGACCTGCTCGCCGAGCGGGAACGCGTGATCGCGCTCGAGCTCGGCACCGGGCGGTCCAACGCCGAGATCGCCGCGCGCCACCACCTCGGGCTGACCACGGTCAAGACCCACGTGTCGGCGATCCTGACCAAGCTCGGATTCAACAACCGCGTGCAGGTGGCCCTGCTCGTGCACGACGCCGAGCTGGACCTTCCGGACTGACACGCTCCGACTTTGGTCGCCGGGGCCGGATCCGTCGGACGATCCGGTGGACCGGGTGGCCGCCCTAGCCTCCGTCCCATGCCCGGATCAACTCCACAGCCCCACGTGACGGCCCCTCCCACCACACCGGGGCGGACGGCACGCCGATCCGCCGCGGTACTCGGCGCCGCCGCGCTGATGCTGACCGGGTGCGCTGGTGGACCGGCAGCCTCCCCGGAACCCGGCTCGCCCGCGCCGATCGCCTGGACCGAGTGCGGCCCCAACCTGGACTGCGCCACCATCGAAGTGCCGCTGGAATACACCGATCCCGACGGCGAGAAGATCCCGCTCGCGGTGAAACGCCACCGCACCACCGATCCGGCACAGCGCATCGGCAGCCTGTTCATCAACTCGGGCGGTCCCGGCGTGCCCGCCACCGACACGATCGAATCCATCGCCCCCGGCAGTGAATCCAGCCCGTTCTCGCCCGCCCTGCTGGCCCGCTTCGACGTCGTCGGCATGGATCCGCGCGGGGTCGGCGACTCCGGTGCCGTCCGCTGCCTCACCGACGAGCAGCGCGCCGAACTCGCGACCGACGACCTCGATCCGACCGTGCCCGGCGGGAAACCGCTGCCGGAGCTGCTCGCCGACACCACCACCTTCACCGAAGGCTGCCTGGCGCACCACCGCCCGGAGTACCTGGCGAGCCTGTCCACCGACAACGTCGCCAGGGACATGGACCGGCTCCGCGCCGCGCTCGGTGAGGAGAAGATCAGCTTCTACGGCATGTCCTACGGCACGGTGGTCGGGCCCACCTACGCCACGCTGTTCCCGGACCGCGTCCGCCAGATGGTGATCGACGCCCCTGTCCACACCGGACTCTGGCGGAACGCCCCGCTGGAACTCCTCGACGACGTGTCCCGGTCCAACGAGCAGACGCTCGACGCGTGGTTCGAGACCTGCCGCACCGAGGGGCCGCAGGTGTGCCCGTTCGGCGACGGGAAGCCCGAAGCCGCGTTCGACGCGTTGATCAAGAAGCTGGAGAAGCAGCCGCTGCAGGTTCCGCCGGTCGAAGGCCTCACACCAGGCGGCAGGCTCGACGG
Source organism: Amycolatopsis sp. YIM 10 (assembly GCF_009429145.1). Lineage (GTDB taxonomy): Bacteria > Actinomycetota > Actinomycetes > Mycobacteriales > Pseudonocardiaceae > Amycolatopsis. The sequence goes on from NZ_CP045480.1 coordinate 9,031,900, forward strand.
TGCGGTCGCGCTCGAGGCCGTCAGGGCGGGCGCGGGTGCCCCGGTGCTCTGGCCCACGCTCACCGCCGGTCTGCTGGCCGCGCAGCAGGGCAACGGCACGCTGCTCCACTTCCTGGTGTCGAAGGTGACGGTCGCGCCGTTCGGCGGCC